>CBDUVZ010000006.1:0-51951 GCA_965370805.1 uncultured bacterium
GGCGTTGAAGATACGGTAGTGAAAATCATTTGTTTAGCTCCCTCCCAGGAGCACAGACAGATAATACCAAACCCTCCGGCGATTGTCAATCAGAAATCCATCCTTGACATCCCGAACCGGTTCGGATAGAACTGGTAGCGATGGCGAACAGCAGCAGGCACGGCACCAGAGGGAGACTGCTGGAGAGCATCCATGAACAGTTGGCCGATGCTGCGGATCTGTCCCTCGTCCTGCTGAGTGCCGACGGACTTCGGAGTTTCACGGCCAACGGTTCCGGCTCGTTCGAATCGTTCCTCTCCGAGGTCTGCATGTGTCCCTGGAGCAATCCCGATGCATTCGTAGACCTGTTCAGACAGGAGCCAAAAGCGTTGCAGGGGTATCTGGTCACGCTGAAGCGGTTTGCCGACGACTTGGCGCACAAGGCGAACTCGGGCGTATGGAAGCCCCAGGTCTTTGTGAGTCCGCTCGGGGTTCTGCAGTTCCTCGCGCCCTTGGCTAGGCTGGAGGAGAAATCCGACGGGACGTTTGACAAACATCTCGTGGCCTTTCTGCTTGGCGGCTCGGTCTGGATTGAAAGCCAGAACCCCAGTCTCTCCTACGTAGACCTGCAGTTGAACCGATTCCAGAAGGCACAGGGGTTCAGACTGACCGGCTCCCGGCGACACCGATTGACTTTCAGCATCCTCGGTTCACCAATCTGGCCGAATGAGAAAACCTTCCTGAGAACGGCCAAGCACCTGCGCCTGGCGTTCAATGGAATGCTCAGGACGTATATCGAGTCAACCAAAGGACTGCCCCGCGACTTCGAATACCGAACCGCAGCAATCGAGCTGTATCGGTCTGTCGAACGCATGGACGCTGCTTATGTCGCAGGGCTGAACGAAGTACTGAAGTTTACCCCCGGTTGCCAGGCAGCACTGCTGGTAACCAGGCACCCAATCACCAAGACCGGATTCACCCTGCTCAAGGAAAGGGACAAGGAAGAGGACCCAGGGTTTTTGCACAAACCCGAGGATTTCGACGCCTTCGTCTCTGCTGAGCACTTCTCTGAGATCCCGGACCACTTGCGCAAGTATGTCACGCCTGGCTTCGAGGTGGTCATGGACCGCCAATTCCCCATCTGCTCCAGGTCTTGCCCAGGCCCATCCGAGCTTGACGGCCTGCTCTGGCTGCTCAGGGATGCGCGACCGCGCTTCGGGCGACGAGTTGTTTCACGCAAAGAAGAAACGCAGATTGAGTCATTTCTCCGTTCTTGCCAAGTGGCCCTGGTGCTGCGTCCTGACCAGATTCGACTCACCGAGCTACATGCCTACCAGCGGGACCTTGCCCACCGGCGACATCTGCTGAGGCAGCGGATGGTGGATTCAGCTTTCAGCTTGGATGTAGAGATGCTGGAAGTCTTGCAGAGCGTGAAGGATATCGTTGGCTTCAGGTCCGGTGCCTATCACCGCGCCCTTCTCTACCGAGACCCGCCATGCACCGAAGTAGAGGCCGACACAATGGGCAAGGCTGGACGTATTGAACCATTGACGCCGGAGGTCCTCGAAAGGCTGTTCCAGCGTCGGCAAGCGCTTGTACCTCTTGAGGGGAGTACCGCTCTCCTCCCGGTAATCCACGGCAACCGGACCCTCGGCTACGCCCGGCTCGAGTTCTCCTCCACTGAGGAAATGAAGAAGTCGTTGCCGATAGCTGCCGAGTTCGCGTGCCTGCTCGCGGCCCGCGTGCCGTACCACCGTACGTACGAGTGCATTAACGACATTATCAATGACATGCGGAAACTCGCTGCCGACGAGGCAACTGAAGGAAACACCTTCAACAGCATAGCGGGCCGGATAGCACTGCTTCTGGGCGAGGATGGGTGCTCCATCTGGCTGTTCGACTCGGCCAAGGACAAGTTCCAACGCATCGGCGGAGCCGGTCTGAAGATGCCCGCGAGGTCATACCCTCGGAAGGCGAAGTCTGGCGTGGCGTATACCCTTGACGCCGGAGAACTCCAGCCAGCACGCTTCGAGCTAAAAGATGATAGTGTCCTTCCTGCCACGGTTCACGAGGCACTGCTCAAGCAGGGTTTTATGCGGGGCGTAGGACTTGCGTCAAGCGTCAGCCAGATTACGGTCGTGGTGGTGGTGTGGAGCAAGTCCAAAGAAGGTGGGTTCACCAAGGAGGATGTCAGCCTGCTGCGCCTGCCGGTGTACATCTTGGCCCAAGTGCAGAGCCTGCGCACCATGTTCCTCGAGTCCGACAAACTGAGAGACCAAACTCTGTGCGACCTCGGACACGAACTCAAGAGCCCGGTGGGCGGCGTGTTCAACGCCATCGAGTACGCCCGGAACTTCGGGTATCCGGTCGGAGAGAGGCGGCACATGCTCGAAGCTGTATCTCATCTCGCTCAGTACCTGACTTTCCTTATTGAGAACCTCACTCTCTTCGAGCGGATTCAGGAACCGGAATACAAGCTCCCAACAAGCGGGTCCAGGACCTCCTGTAGTCTGTTCGGCGACATCGTGGACAAGGCCGGCCAGGCCCTGCGGGCGTTCACCCTCCCCCAAGGCATGAGTATCGTCCCCCACATCGACTCAGGGAGGGATTTCCCTACCAGTCTACTACTCACCGGGCTCGAGCAGAACGTCATCACAAGCATCCTCTTCAATCTGCTCTCCAATGCTGTCAAGTTCGCCGCCCGCGCCAAGAACAAGACAATCACGGTTATCGGTCAGTCAGACCGGAACTACTTCTACCTGAAGATACGGGACTACGGCATCGGCGTGCCCGAGGGTGAAGAAGAGCATATATTCGAGAAGGGCGAGCGCGGTGCAAACGCCGAGCAGGGCATCCCACCGACCGGTTCCGGTTTCGGCCTGTATATCAGCCGGCGACTCGCCGAGCTTCTCGGAGGTTCACTGGATATCAGCTCTCCGCGCGAGCCCACTGAGTTCACCCTGAAGTTGCCGAGGGTATTCGGCACACGGCCTCACTAGAAGGAGCAGAAATGGACGACATACATGTCCTCTGGATTGACGACGAGCTTGTCACTACTCTGCGCTATTTGCTCAAGGACCTGCAAAGACGGGGGTTCCGTTTCCAACAGGCCCTGTCCATCGCGGAGTGCGTGAAGATACTGGAAGACTACAAGAAGAGCGGCACCAGGCCGGACGTGGTGCTGCTTGACGCTATCATGCCTTACGACGAAGAAGGCATCAAGGCCTTATCATCGCTGGGTGTGCGGATGGAGTCCGACACAGGAGAACGGCTGCTGGACAATGCTCGAAGGGTCGGGCTCTTCCTGCTCCGGGCAATCAGCGTTGTGCTCCCCGACGTACCTGTGCTCGTGTTCTCGAATCTGTCCGAGAACACCGAGATCGGCGCTGCCGTCATGACCGAATTCAGGAGCAACCGACAAGTCAAGGCCGTCCTGCCCAAACCCCAGCGGGCTGAGGACGTCGCCGAGGCAATCCATAGCGCGATAGAACCGCGGAGAGGGTCATGACCTCCGGGCTTCTTTTTGCTGCCCTAGATTCCATGCACGTCAGCGTCGACACACCGGCCGTTGTGGTGAAAACCATGGAAGAAGCCGTGTCTATCCCCAACTACTTGGCCTTCATAACCATCATAGTAGCGGTTGTCGGTGTGCTTATGGCAGTATTCGGCATCGGGTCCACGTATCTCTCGGCCAAGTTGAGTAGCACACTCCGGGAGGGGCAGAAGAAAGTCGAGGAAGCGCAGGATGCCACAGTCAAGGAGCAGGCCATAATACGAGCCTACGGCGCGTCCATTCGCCAGACTGCCGGGGCTTTCTTCCCCTCCGGGCATTTCATCAGCCAGCACGTACGGACCCTCCTAACACAAGAGGAGTTGGACAAATGCCCGTGCGGCGAGACCTTGGCCCTGCTTGAGGACCGGCTCTCTCGGGCCTTCCTTGCCAACGCGGAATTCGGTCAGTCCGTTCAGCAGCTCTACGTTGGCAAACGCGACGAATTCATCGTAGCCGTCGGCTACCTGACCCAGTACCCGAGTTCGTTTGTTGAGACAATCCTGATCGAACGACGCGACATGGAAAAAGAGAAGCCCGAGAAGGACGGCGAGGTCATCCAGGTACTCACCCAAGCCATCTTGGAAGTCGAGAGAGCCTTGAAGATGCGGACCGACCCTTGCCCCCATGAAGATTGACAAGCAAGCCGATTGGAGCGTAGCGGAAACGGAGCCGAATCATGCCAGATGACGATTCCGACAAGCCCGAGTCCAAGCCGGACCCGGGTCAGTCGCCGGACAAGCCGAACCCTGACGTCCATCCGCCTGCCTATGACATCGTGACTGAGGGCTGGGAATCGGATAAGACGGTGTTCCGTGCGCGTGACAAGAAGAGCATCAAGAAGGACCAGAAGTAGCCTGCGAACCGACCGCCAGGAACCCGGTAACCCGCTGTCTGCCGCGTTCGACCGAAACCGAACCGAGAAGGTCCTGAAAGCATCAGGAAAGGCGCTTGTATGGTTGAAAGCACAATTGCCGAAGTAATCGAGTTCTTCAGGGCAGAACTCAAAGCCAGCGGCATCCACGTGGATAAGCTTGTCCTCTTCGGGTCTCATGCGTCCGGACAACCGGATGAGAACAGCGACATTGACATTGCCGTGGTCTCGCGCGACTTTGAGAATCAGGATATCTTCGGCCGGGTGCAGTTGCTGAAGCAGGCGGTCATGGCGACAATCGGCAGGTTCGTTGTGCCCCTTGACGTCGTCTCGCTGACGCCCGGGGAGCTCGACAGCCGTTCTTCTCCGGTGGCAAGCTTCGCGCGCGAAGGGAAGGTCATCACCGGGCTTTCCGGAGACTAGGCTGCCGTCCGTTCGATTTCAGATTGGAGATTGCGGAACCCGTTTGTTGAACTGACTCGGGAACGGGAACCTGCTTGTACTGTCTGTGTTTGTTGCTTCAGGCCGGAAGGGATTCGACGCGCCTCACTGCTCTTCGTCCGAACCCGATTGGTGGATTCGAATTCGCCCGGTTTCTACAATCCACAACTTCCGGTCCAGCGGCACCTTTTCGACCACCCGGAGTAACTGCCGAATCAGCCCCTCCAGCAGCGTAAGGCTCGGGTTCTGAGGCAAACGGATAACAGCGATACCGCCGACCTGGTCCGGGGGGAAACGCAAGACGTTGGCGAAGTCGAGGTCAAGTGTCACCAGGCAGCGCTGCTCGCGTGCGCAGGCGGTGAAGAGGTCCTGGTCCGAACTTCCTTGAAGGTCCTGCTCTACTACGGTCCGGGCTTCGTGCCCGCTCGTACGGAAAAGCTGCTGGGTCCTGGCCCCGAAGTTCTCGTCAAGCTTGAATCTCACCCGGCGGTGACCTCGACGTATCGCTCCCGGGACATCTCGGCTCCGTAGGCAATCGCCGCCCGGATGTCTTCTTCTGTCAACTGGGAGTACTCTGCGAGAATCTCTTTGGTGCTCGTCCCACCGGCCATCAAGTCAAGCAGCAATGACACCCAGATTCTGGTGCCGCGAATGCACGGCTTGCCGAAGCAGACACCCGGGTCTACGGAGATGCGTTTGAGTAGCGGGTTCATCTGTGTCTTTCCTCCTCAAAGCCTCTGTTGGCCAATATCCTGATCATCACGGTTCAGGATAGACCAAAGCCAGGCCAAAGTCAAAGGCGGAACGACAGCCACCAGCGGACCAGAGCCGCCGTTCGGTTTCAGATTGCAGACCATTGGAATGTCGAATTCCGAATGTCGAGTGTCGAATGAAGGAGAGTTCCGAATTGCGAATGTCGATTTCTGAGTCTGCCCTCCGCATTCTGCGCTTCCATCCTCATCCGTGTCTATCCGTGTTGTGCCCTCCGAGAGCACTTTCCGCTCGTTCACTCGCTCCAATCATCCGTGGTTATTTCCTCTTCGTGTCCTCCGCGCTTGAGATTGCCGCAGTCGCTTCGCTCCTTCGCAATGACAGCGGGGTCTGCGGTTTTGCCTTTTGCACTTTGCCTTTTGACTTGTCCTCTGTGTCCATCTGTGGTTGTTTCCTCTTCGTGTTCCCTCGGCTCCGCTCGGGACAAGCCTTGGTGCCTTGGTGTTTACTCCGCTCCGCATTGGTCATTGGGATTTGGACCTTGGTCATTTCCTGACTTGGCGAACTTGGCGGCCTTGGCGGTTATTCCTCTTTCGGGTTGTGCTGCGGCTTGACATTCGCCCCGATAGCGGCAATCATTGGCCATGATTCGTTATGCATGTTGCCGGAGTGCGGTTGTGCTGGTTGTTCTGATTCTGCTGAGTGCCGGGTGTCGGGGGACCGGGGTTGTCGTGCCGCCGCGGGCCGAGGCGGACCTGATGGTGGTCGATTCCCTGCTGCTGTCCGGTCCGGCGGTGAGTATCTGCCGGGATGGCGACGGGTTGCTTGTTCTGGAGAGTTCGGGAGCGCGGTTGCTGGAGCTGGATTCGCAGCTCGTCGTGGTCGAGACGATTCCGCTTTCCGAGCGGGTGGTTGCGCCGCGGGGCATCGCTGCGGACCGGTTCTACGTGTACGTCCATGACGACCGGGTGTTGTACCGGATGCTGAAGAGTGAGTTGGTGCTGACAAGCTGGCTGAACAATACGCGGGTGGCCGGGCTGGCCGGTTATTCTACGGGCGAGATGCTGATCAGCGACGAGGAGCGGAAGGTCATCTGGTACAAGACGCTGTTCGGCGGCAGTCGGGTTTTCCTCGGGGTCGGGGAGGTTCGTCAGCCCGGGCCGGTGGTCGCTCTCGGGGACGGACTCTATTGCGTGCTCAGCGCCCGGTCGATGCTGGTCTTTTTCAACCAGGCCGGAATCAGGACCAGGGCGATTCAGTTGGCGGGCGAGTATGACCTGCTTGCCGCGGCCGATTCGAGCCGGTTGCTGCTGGGCCGGCGCGGGCAGCCGGAGGTGGTGCTGGTGAAGGGCGGGGTCCGGGTGAGGTTCGGCCTGGACCGGAGTCCGGAGGTCGCGGCGATGGCGGTGCTGTCGGACCGGCTGGTGGTTCTCGACCGGGGCAGCAGGATACTCACCTACCGCCTGCCGTAGCCGGCGATGGTCGCGTCCGGCCTGGTTCTCATCCTCAGTTTCGGGTTGGCGCCCGATTCGGGCCGGGTCGGCGAGCGGGCGCAGACGCTGCTGATGACCGACGGGAGCAGTGGGGTTTATCGTCTCGAACATAATCTGCTGGTCGTCGGCACCGATTCGGTCTTCATCGACGGGCAGGCTCTTGACCGGTCCGGGTACGTGCTCGACTACGAGACGGGCACGGTGGTCTTCCTGCAGCGGATTCCGGCCTGGACCTTGGTGCAGGTAGTCTACCGCTGCATCCGGTTCTCGGGGCAGCCGGCCGGTTACCGGTTGCACGAGTTGCAGCCGGCCGGGGCGGTGTTGCCGGAGACCGCGGCCGCGGCCCTGCGCGAGCCTGCCTGGGAGGGGAGGGGCGCGCTAGACGTCAGCGGGATGAAGTCGCTGGGGTTTTCGGTCGGCGGAATCGAGGGTTCGGGAATCAACCAGGCGACCCAGCTTTCGGTGTTCGGAGAGATCGAGGGAATCGATATCAAGGCAGAGCTTTCCGACCAGTCGACGCCGATACCGCCGGAGGGAACGACCCGGGAGCTTGAGGAGCTGGACAAGATTGTCATTAATCTCCGGAGCAGCAACTGGGAGGGGAGTTTCGGGGACGTCGAGCTCGGACTGCCGGCGCCCGGGTTCGGGACAATCCGGCGCCGGGCGGTGGGCGGACTGCTGCAGGCGGGTGTCGGCGGCGTGGATATGGAGCTCGGCTACGCCCGGCCGAAGGGGGATTTCGCCCGGGTTGCCTTCACGGGCCAGGATGGTATCCAGGGGCCGTACGTGCTGGCGCCGGACGGGCGTTCGGCGCAACTGGTCCCGGGGAGCGAGGAGGTCTATCTCGACGGTGTGCGGCTGACCCGGGGCTGGGATGCCGACTACACTGTCGATTACTCGACCGGCGAGCTGGTCTTCACGAACCGGAATCTCATCGACCACCGCCGCCGCATCGAGGTCGCGTTCCAGTGCGTGACCGAGGAGTACGACCGGGACGATATCGCGGGCGGGGTAAGCGTCGGGTCAGGCCCGGCCAGTTTCGGCGTCGGTCTTTTCCGGGAGGGCGACGACCCGGCTCACCGCTTTGCCGGTGAGCTGACCCCGGAGCAGGAGGATTCGCTCGGGGCAATCGGCGGGGATACGGCGCTGGCGTGGCTCGAAGGCGGGAGCTACGTCGGCGACGGGAACGGCGATTACGTGCAGGAGGGCGGGCACTACCGGTACGTCGGGCAGGATTCGGGTGACTACCAGGTGCAATTCACGCCGGTCGGCGATTCGCTGGGGGAGTACGTCTACGATGACACGCTGCTGGTCCATCGGTACGTTGGCGAGCAGCTTGGTGACTATGTGGCCCGGGTGAGAGTGGCGCTCCCGGAGCGGCGGGAGCTGGTTCACGCCCGGGTCGGATTCGACAAAGGAGCACTGTCGGCCGTCGCTTCCGGGGTCTTCCACCGGCGGCTGCGGAACCTGTTTGCCGCTGACGGGGCCCCGGTGCAGGACGGAGGGCTGAACGTCAGTCTCGGCGTGGATGACGAGCAGTTCAGCGCCGCTTACCGCGGCCGGGTGCAGGGAAGCCGGTTTGAGTTTCCCGGAGCTGATTCCGCGGTCGATTTCGCGCGCCGGTGGGGCGGGGTCGAGCCGGACGAATACCGCTATGTGAATGAGCTGACTGCCTACGGCCGGCCGTCCGATATCGTCGAGCTTACCGGCGAGGCGGGGATGCTCGAAACCGATGATGGGAGTGCGGTTGCCCGCTGTCTCGGGAGCACCCGGCTGGCCTGGTTCGAGGGAGAGGCCGAGCGGGCCGGTGATGAGGGACGACTCAGTGTTGCCGCGGCTCCCCGGGTCGGCTGGTTCCAACCCCGGGTCGGTTGGTCCCGCGAGTACCTGCCCGGGGAGCGGAAGACGGTGGTCAGCGGCGGGCTCGGGCTTCGGGTTTCGGAGGATGCAACCGGCAGCATCGAGTACCAGGATTACCGCGGGCTTGCCGGGGATACGGCGACCGGGCGGCTCGAACCCGCGGAGAACGGCGCGCTCATTCAGACCGACCTGGCGTGGAGCAGCGGCGACGCGTTCCGGGTCCGGGCCCGGGTGGCGCGGCAGAACCGATGTTACGTCAGCGGCAGTCAGCAGGACTGGACGCACTGGCTTGGCGACCTGTCGGCCGCGGCGGTGCCGCTGGCCGGGGTGCGGCTGCAGGCGGACCTGGGCCAGTCCCACCGCCTGGTGCAATTGCGCGACGAGGTCTTCCGGTTCGTCGGTCCCGGACAGGGCGACTACAGCCGGGATACCCTGACCGGCAGGTATTATTTCGACCCGGGCGGCGAGTACGAGCGGACTCTGGTCGCGAAGGGGGAGTTTACCGGCGCACGCGAGCGGTCGCTGAACGCGACGGCCGAGGTTGCATCGTTCCGTCCGTTCGTCCTGACCGGGTCGTTCAGCCAGGTGAGCGCGGCAACCGATACCGCGCTGATCCGGGATTTGTTGTTGTTCGATACCCGGCTGACGGTGCGCGCGCTTGAGCCCTGGCTGACGAGCTACCTGGGCAGCAGCGGCTCATCCAGCACCGACCGGACCCTGGTTGTGACCGGGAAGAGTTCGAACCGGACCCGGCACTACCTGGAGCTGTTCAGCGCCCGGATGCCCGAGCTGGAGTTGAGACTCAGGGGCCAGGTCGCGTTCGAGGAGCGCTGGTTTGACGCCGGGCGGCGGGACCACGTCGAGTCCGGGTGGCGGGTTGAATTCGACCCGGTTGTCGGCAGGCGCCTGCGGCTGGACTTGTCGCTCGGAATCGACTACCGGGAGATTGAAGAGCCGGTCTCCCATCCGGAACTGGGGCGGTTCAGTCTTCTGGCCAAAGAGGTCGGCCTCGGCCGGACTTTCAGCTTCGGCCGGCAAACCCGGGTTGCGGTAAAGGTCGACCTGGTGCAGCGTACCGCTTCGGTGGCCGAGCTTCCATTTTCGGTCGGGCTGGCGAGCCCGCTGGGCTGGGGCTATGGCTGCGGATTGGACCTGACGCACGTTATCAGCGATATCCTGACCGCTTCGGTCCGCTACTCGTTTGACAACCGACCCGACCGCGCCGGTGAGCATCAGCTTGCCGGGGACCTGAGGGCTCATTTCTAGGCAAGTTACTCCTTGACAGCATACGGCTCTGTGCTAAGTTATTATGTAGATGCGATGTAGCGCGAGAGTCGAAGTCGGGACTGCACCGGGGAGGCAGACATGATGTCTTCCCAGAAGAGCGGGGCGCGTGTTTCCCGCCGCAGGAAGAAGAACGAGTACAAGCAGTTCGTTATCATCGGGGCGGTTATCATTGTGTTGGTTGTCGCGGCACTGCTTCTCTTCGGGGGAGGCAAGGAGAAGCCGAAGCCGAAGGCCAAGTCCCGGACCGCAGAAACCCGGTCAGGAAAGCTGACCTCCAAGAAGAAAGTGCAAGCCAGTGCAAGAGAGCGGAAGCTGGCCCGGCGCAGCCGGAGGGCCGAAGGCAGGAAAGGAAGGACCGCGGACCGCCGGACGCGGGAATCGAAGAAGTCGGGGTCGAGCCGCAAGAAGAAGCGCGCGTCCGGCCGGAAGAAATCCGGTTCCTACACGGTCGAAGCAATCATGGAGGACGAGGCGACCGGCCAGCGGTACGTTCTTGTCGGTAACCGGCAGTTCAGAGCCGGGGATGAGATTGGAGGACGGCGGATTGTCAGTATCGGCGCGAGGAGTGTGAAGGTCGAGTATCACGGCAAGACCCGTTCGGTCCGGATCGGCCAGAGTCTGTACTAGCAGGCTGCTGTCATCGGTTCAGGTTCCATTCATTTGAAACCGGTCAGGCTCCAGAAATACCTCGCGCAGGCCGGGGTCGGCTCGCGCCGCAGTTGCGAGGTGCTGATCAGGCAGGGCAGAGTGACGGTGAACGGTTCCCGGGCGCAACTCGGGATGTCCGTCCGTCCGGGCCAGGACCGCGTGGAACTGCGGGGGAGAGCAATCGATCCGCCGGCGGAACGCGTGGTGGTGGCGCTCAACAAGCCGGTTGGCTTCGTGTCTACCTGCCGGACAGGAAAGGAGACCGGCCGTCCGGTGACTGAACTCGTTGACCTCGACTGCCGGCTGTACCCGGCCGGGAGGCTGGACCGGGATTCCGAGGGGCTTCTGATTCTGACCAATGACGGAGACCTGGCGATGCGGCTGATGCATCCCCGCTACGGCAAGGAGAAAGAGTACGAAGTCGAACTGGACAAGCCCTTCGACCGGTCGTTTGTCGCCCGGCTCGAGGCAGGGGTCCGGCTCGACGACGGTCCGGCCCGGGCCGCCCGGGTGAGGCGCGCCGGTCTGCGAAGCTTGCGGATTGTCCTCACCGAGGGTCGGAAACGACAACTCCGGCGGATGTGCGAAGCGATGGGGTTCCGGGTTGTCGGACTGAGGAGAATCAGGCTGGGCGGGCTCAGGCTCGGCAACCTGAAGCCGGGCAAGTGGCGGCAACTGTCCGAGGAAGAGATTCGCAGCTTGGTCGGCGATTGACGCGGCCGGTGCGGATGAGACCGGGGCGGAGGAGCATGGTGAACCGCCAGGCAGGGAATGACCAATGACCAAGGCCCAATGACCATCCAGATGACCGCCAAGAGCGCAGGATGTGGAGTGCGGCGGGGCGGTTGCGGGGTCGTGTTCTGCCGGTTTGACCGGGTGTGGGGCTTGGCTATAATCGGAGGATGAAGTCCGCCCCGGTGCCTGAGGTTGATGCTCGTCTGGTTCGTTCTTTGCTCGACGAAGTGAACCGGCGGGTAGACCGGTCGTGCCGGGACCGGAAGCAGGTGAACCTGATGGAGGTCTGCGGCACGCACACGATGGCGATTTCCAGTTCCGGAATCCGGCGGGCGGTCGATCCGCGCCTGCGGCTTCTGTCCGGGCCCGGGTGCCCGGTGTGCGTTACCGCGCAGGAGGATATCGACGCGGCAATCGAACTGGCAGGCAGGCCCGGGGTTTCGCTGGTGACATTCGGTGACATGATGCGGGTGCCGGGTTCGCGGGGGTCGCTCGAACAGGCGAAGGCCGGGGGCGCGGACGTGCGGGTGGTCTATTCGGCCCTGGATGCGCTGGGCCTGGCCGAGGCCGAGCCGGATCGCGAGTTCGTTTTCCTTGGCGTCGGGTTCGAGACGACCGCGCCGACCATTGGCGCCGTGGTGCTGTCCGCGCGGGAGCGGGGCGTCGGTAATTTCTCGGTGCTGGCGATGTTCAAGTTGATACCGCCGGCGCTGCGTCAGATTGCCGGCTCCAAACAGGTCAACATCGACGGGTTCATCCTGCCCGGGCACGTTTCGGTCATCATCGGGACCGAGCCGTACCGGTTTCTTACCGGGGAGTTCGGACTGCCGAGTTGCGTGACCGGGTTCGAGGCGCACGATATCCTGCAGGGGATTCTCATGCTGCTCGGCCAGATGGAGCACGGGCCGGAGGTCGCGATTCAGTACCGGCGGACGGTGCGGCCCGAAGGGAACCCGGCGGCGCAGCGGGTCATGGCTGAGGTGTTTGTGCCGGTGGATTCGACCTGGCGGGGAATCGGGATAATTCCGGGTTCGGGGTTGGGGCTGCGAAAGGGATTTGCGCAGTTCGATGCCGGGAAGCGGCTGGGGGTCAAGGCCGGCCGGGCGCGCAAGACCGGGTGCCGGTGCGGGGAGATAATGCTGGGCTTGATTGTCCCGCCCGAGTGCGAGCTGTTCGGGAGGAGTTGCACCCCGGAGAAGGCAATCGGCCCGTGCATGGTTTCGTCCGAGGGGGCGTGCGCGGCTTACTACAAGTATGAGAGGGACTATGAGTAGCACCCGCCAGCCGAGATACGTCAAGGGCGACATCGTTGACGAGCGGATTGTGATGGGACACGGGGCCGGGGGCAGGAAGATGCACCGGCTCATCCGCAAGGTATTCCTCGTGCATTTCGGGAACCCGGTGCTGGACCGGCTTGGCGATGCCGCGGTCTTCGGCCTCGGCCGCGGGCGGGTGGCGATGTCGACCGATTCGTACGTTGTCCGGCCGCTGTTCTTCCCCGGCGGCGACATCGGCAAGCTGGCAGTGTGCGGCACGGTGAACGACCTGGCGGTGGCCGGCGCGGAGCCGCGGTTCATTTCGGTCGGGTTCATCATCCGGGAGGGCGTCGCGCTGACCGCGATTGAGCGGGTGTGCCGTTCGATGGCGCGGGCGGCGAAGAAGGCCGGGGTAGAGATTGTGACCGGGGATACGAAGGTGATCGAGCGGGGCGACGATGAAGGTCTGTATATCAATACCACCGGGGTGGGAATCGTCAGTGCCGGGCTTCGACTCGGGCCGGAGCGCATCCGACCGGGCGACTCGCTGCTGGTGAATGGCGGGCTGGGCGAACATGAGGCCGCGGTTGCCGTGGCCCGGGGTTCGTTCCGGTTCCGGGCCAGGCTCCGCAGCGATTGTGCGCCGCTGAACCGATTGACCCGGAACCTGGTTCGTGCCGGCGGGGTCAGGATGATGCGGGACCCGACCCGGGGCGGGCTGGCGACTACACTGAATGAGATCGTGGAGGCGACGGACCTGGGTTTTGTTATTGACGAGGGACTGGTGCCGGTGCCGAGGGCGGTCAAGGGCGTGGCGGATTTGCTCGGGCTCGACCCGCTGTACATGGCGAATGAAGGCAAGGTGGTTGTGATTGCCGTGCAGAAGCGGGCTGCCGCGTTGGTCAGGACGATGCGGGCCGACCCGTTTGGACGCCGGGCGCGGAGAATCGGCGCGGTTGTGAAGGAACCGAAAGGGGTGTGGCTGCGGACGGCCCTGGGTTCCTTGCGGCCGCTGATAATGCTCGAAGCCGAGCAGTTGCCGAGGATATGCTGACCGGCAGTGCGGGACCGGCGAATGCCGATTGACGAGCGCGGAGTCCAGGTCCGGCAGCCGGACGAGCGTGCTTCGGCACTCCTTCCGGAAGTCAGCCGGTACATGGACGTGTCCGAAGTCGCGGCGAACCGGATTACCGGGAGGATCCGCGAGCCGATTGCCGCGAGCCTGACCCGGCTCAAGGAGCTGTTCCGGTCGCTTGACCTGACTGCGTATTTCAGCGACCGGGGCGGCGGGCACGAAATCATCTACGGTCCGCCCCGGCGGCTTCGGCCGCCCCGGCGGTGGATCAACCTGGTTCTTTTCCTGGCAACGATTGGGAGCACGTTGCTGGTCGGGACGATGCAGGCCGGGCACAACCCGTTCAACCTGCTCAACCTGGTTCACGGGATTCCGTTCTCGCTCAGCATCATTCTGATACTGGGCAGCCACGAACTCGGCCACTACTTCACCGCGCGCCGGCTCGGGGTGGATGCGACCCTGCCTTATTTCCTGCCGGTGCCTCACCCGATGACCGGGACCATGGGCGCGTTCATCAAGATTCGGTCCCCGGTGCCGAGCAAGGGCGCACTGGTGAAAGTGGGTGTGTCCGGGCCGCTGGTCGGGTTTCTGGTTGCGATTCCGGTGACGGTCATCGGGCTGTCGCTGTCCCGGACCGTGACGGTCCATGAGTCGGCCGGCGGAATTCAGCTTGGCTCGTCGCTGATATTCTGGCTGTTGTCGTTTCTCCGGTTCGGGTCCCTGCCGGCCGGGGTGGACGTCATGCTCCACCCGGTGGCGTTTGCCGGGTGGCTCGGTTTCTTCATCACCGCACTGAACCTGCTGCCGGTCGGGCAACTGGACGGCGGGCACGTCGCCTACGCGGTGCTCGGGAAGTATCGCAAGGCCTTCAACTGGGTGGTTCTCGGCTGCCTGCTGCTGATGGGGTTCTTCTGGCTGGGCTGGCCGTTCTGGGCGGTGATGATTGCGGTATTCGGCCTGCGCCATCCACCGCCGCTGGATGACATCACGACGCTCGGGCGCACGGAGAAGCTGCTCGCCCTGGCCGGGCTTGTGCTCTTTGTGCTGACTTTCATGCCGGCCCCGTTCGGGCAGGTGCGGTTCTAGCCGGTGCCGGTGGCCGGCGTGCTTTCCGTTCGGATTGACCGACCCGCAGACCCGGTCTATACTGGCGCGGCGTGACCGGCTACACCAGCGCGAGAAAACGGATGGTCGCGGAGCAGATCCGGGCCAGGGGGGTCAGCGACCGGCGGGTGCTGGCGGCGATGGCGAAGCTGCCGCGGCACCTGTTCGTGGCCGAGAGTTTCCGGCACCAGGCGTACGATGACCATCCGCTGCCGGTAGGCAGCGGGCAGACTATTTCCCAGCCGTACATGGTGGCGGCGATGACCGAAGCCCTGAAGGTCGAGGGCGATTCCCGTGTGCTCGAGATCGGCACCGGGTCCGGGTATCAAGCCGCGGTGCTGGCCGAACTGGCGAAGATGGTCTACTCGGTCGAGATCGTCCGGGAGCTGTCGAGCGGGGCGCGTCGGACCCTGCAGCGGTTCGGCTACCACAACGTCCGCCTGCGGGTCGGAGACGGCCACGAGGGCTGGCCCGAGTTCGCTCCCTATGACCGGATTATCGTTACCGCGGGTGCCGCGACAATGCCTTTCGGGCTGGTCGAGCAACTGGCCGACCAGGGCCGGATTGTGGTTCCGGTCGGCCGCGGCTCTCAGACTTTGATACTGGGTGTGAAGCATGGCGAGCGGTTGGTGCAGCGGTCGTTGATGGGATGCGTCTTCGTGCCCTTCGTACGCGGTGTGAAGAACAGCCAATCGTAGTATGTTGACTAACACCGGTTTTGCCCTATGATTGACGCAAGCAGAGGGACCAAGGGGTCAAGGATTCAAGGAGAGAAGTGAACCACGAATCACTCGAACCCTCGAACCCTTGAACCCTTTCTTCCTACGGGGCGTAGCGCAGCTGGTTAGCGCGCTTGGTTCGGGACCAAGAGGTCGCTGGTTCGAATCCAGTCGCCCCGATTCCTTCTTGTCCGGGAAGATTCGAGACCCGGAGATGTCACGATGACAGATACCGATCGTCCCCGCATTCCGGAATTGATATCCGAGCAGGAGATAGCCCGCCGGGTGGCCGAGCTTGCGCGCGAGGTTTCCATGGACTACGCAGGCCGGGAGTTCCTGGCTGTCGGCATACTTAAAGGCTCGTGGATATTCCTTGGGGACCTGGTGCGGCAGTTGACCGTGCCGGTGGCTATCGACTTCATGACCGTGTCCAGCTACGGCGAGAGCACCAGGACCTCAGGGGTGGTGAAGATCGTGATGGACCTCAAGAGCGCGCTGGAAGGACGCCACGTGCTGCTGGTTGAGGATATCCTCGACAGCGGACTGACGATGAACTTCCTGCTGGAGAACCTGAGGGCGAGAAAGCCGGCCAGCCTCAAGGTGTGCGTGCTGCTGGACAAACCGGTCCGGAGGAGGGTGGACATCAAGGCCGATTACGTCGGGTTCGAGGTGCCGGACAAGTTCGTGGTCGGGTACGGCGCGGATTACGCCGAGCAGTTCCGGAACCTGCCGTACGTCGGGTACATCGAGGAGAAGGACAAGGGCGGACATGAGAATGCCGAATGACGAGTGTCGAATGACGAATGAGGAAGGATGAGACAGCGAAGGGACAAGGAAGTGACCCGGATGCAGTCGCTGGCCGCGGTGGCGCGGGGCGACGAGCCGGCAGATCTGCGCATCCAGAACGGCCAGGTGGTCGATGTGTTCACCGGTGAGGTGCGCCGCGCGGACGTCGTGGTCAAGGACGGGGTGATTGCCGGCGTCGGCACCGGGTTCGGCAAGGCCAGGAAAGTGCTCGACATCTCGGGGCAGTACCTCGCGCCCGGGTTCATTGACGGCCACATCCACATCGAGAGTTCGCTGCTGCCGGTGCATGAGTTCGCCCGGCTGGTACTGGCGCACGGCACCACCGCGGTGGTGGCGGACCCGCACGAAATCGCCAACGTCCTGGGAACGAAGGGCGTCAAGTACATGCTCCGGGCGAGCGAAAGACTGCCGCTGGACGTGTTCCTGATGGTGCCGTCGTGCGTGCCGGCGACCGACGTCGAGACATCGGGCGCAAGGCTGGGCGTTTCGGACGTCGTCAGCCTGCTCAAGCTGGAGCGGGTGCTCGGGCTGGCCGAGATGATGAACTTCCCCGGGGTGGTGTTCGGAGATGAGGCGGTGCTGGGCAAGCTGCTGGCCGCGAAGCGGGCGGGCCGGGCGATTGACGGTCATGCTCCCGGTGTTGTCGGGCGCTGGCTCCAGGCTTATGCCGGAGCCGGTGTCGGGTCGGACCACGAATGCGTGGGTCGGGAGGAAGCGACTGCGAAGCTGCGTGCCGGGATGAGGCTGATGGTGCGTGAGGGCTCGGCAGCCAGGAATCTGACCGCGCTGCTGCCCGTGGTCAACGACTTCAACCGCCGGCGGTGCATGTTCGTAACCGACGACAAGCACCCGGAAGAACTGCTGCGCGACGGGCACCTCGATGCGATTCTGCGCAAAGCGGTCCTCCTGGGGATGAGTCCGGTTGCGGCAATCCAGATGGTAACCCTGAACCCGGCCGAATACTTCGGGCTCGAGGATCGGGGAGCGGTCGCACCGGGCCGGCGGGCCGACCTGGTGGTGCTCGACGACTTGCAGCGTTTCCCGGTGCGGTGGGTGCTGAAAGCCGGGGTGCCGGTGGTCAGGAGCGGCAGGGTGCTTGCGAAGCTGCCGGCGGTCAGGGACAAGACCGTTACCGGAACGGTGAAGCCCGGGAGTCTGACCCTGAAGCGATTCGCAATCAGGGCCGAAGGCGAGATGTGCCGGGCAATCCGCATCGTTCCGGACCAGATTGTGACCGAGTCGCACCTGGTCCACCCGAAAGTGGTCAGGGGTCTGGTCGAGGCCGATCCGGACCGCGACCTGCTGAAGCTGGCGGTCCTGGAGCGGCACAAGGGGACGGGTCGGACCGGGCTGGGGCTGGTCTCCGGATTCGGTTTGAAGCGGGGCGCGTTCGGGACGACGGTGGCTCACGATTCCCATAATATCATCATCGTGGGCACGAATGACCGGGATATGCTCGTTGCGGCCCGGGAGTTGAAAAAGATGGGCGGCGGCTATGTGGCGGTTGCCCGCGGCAAAGTCGGAGCCGCGCTGCAGTTGCCGATTGCCGGTTTGATGTCGGACCGGAAAGCGGAAGCGGTCGCAGCCGACCTCAAGAAGTTGCTCGCCAAGGCGCACGTCTGGGGATCACGATTGCCGAACCCGTTCATCACGCTGTCATTCCTGGCGCTGCCGGTCATCCCCGAACTCAAGCTGACCGACCGGGGGCTGTTTGACGCTGGCCGGTTCAAGTCGGTGAGCCTGTTTGTCGATTCCGGAAAGTGAACCGGATGCCTGAGTCCATCGCGTCGGACGCAAAGAGTAGATTCCACGTCGGGGTAATCGGCGGCGCGGACTGCGACGCCGAGACTGCGCGGCAGGCTGAGGAACTCGGCCGGGAGATTGCCCGCCGGGGCGCGGTGCTGGTTTGCGGAGGCAGGACCGGGGTGATGGAAGCGGCCTGTCGCGGAGCCAGGGCCGAAGGCGGTTTGACAATCGGAATCCTCCCCGGGCCGGACAGGTCTGAGGCCAACCCGCACGTCGATGTGGCAATCGCGACCGGGCTGGGTGAGGCGCGGAACCTGGCGATTATCCGGACCGCGGACGCGCTGATTGCGGTCGATGGTTCGCACGGGACCCTGTCGGAAATCGGGTTCGCGCTCAAGATGGGCAAGCGAGTCATCGGGCTGGCGACCTGGAATATCGAAGGCGTTGAGAAGGCCGATACGCCCGAGCAGGCGGTGGCAGCCGTGCTCGGCCCCGCCCGCGGGTCGCCGTAGCGACAGTCCGGTCTGAGACAGGGAGAGGATTCCGTCCCCACACAAGAGGTTCAGATACGCAGTTGACGCCAGTTGACGTCACAGGTTTTTTCGATAGCATTGCCGCTCAACCACAGGAGGATCGATGCCGAAAGAGTATGAGAACTTCATCAACGGCCGGATGGTTCCGGCCCGGTCAGGCAAGAGCTATGAGAACCGGAACCCGGCCGACCAGGACGACCTGGTTGGCGTGTTCCCGTCATCCGACGCCGAGGACGTGAACGACGCGGTGGCCGCGGCGAAGGCCGCGTACCCGGCGTGGCGTGCGCTGCCGGCCCAGGCCCGGGGCGATATCATGCGGCGGGCAACCGAGATTCTCGTTGAGCACAAGGAGGAATTCTCCCAGCTTGAGACCCGGGAGATGGGCAAGGTCATCAAGGAGACGCGCGGCGACGTGCAGGAAGCGATCGACACCGGATTCTACGCGGCGGGCGAAAGCCGACGGCTGTGGGGTACGGTCGCGCCAAGCGAGATGCCGAACAAGATGACTTACGTCACCCGTCAGCCGATGGGCGTCTGGGGCATGATCTGCCCGTGGAACTTCCCGATGGCGATTCCGTCATGGAAGCTGTTTCCGGCCCTGACCTGCGGCAATACCGCGGTCATCAAGCCCGCGACCCTGACCCCGGCCACAGTTGACGTATTCGTCGGCGCGCTCCACGAAGCGGGCGTTCCCGCGGGCGTGGTCAATATCGTGTACGGGGCCGGGGCGAAAATCGGCGAGGCGCTGCTGAATCATCCGGATCCCTGCGGCATTTCGTTCACCGGTTCGTCCCAGGTGGGCAAGCGGATTGCCGAAGTGACCGGCAAGACCCTTAAGCGCTGCTCGCTGGAACTGGGCGGGAAGAACGCTCAGCTTGTGCTCAATGACGCGGACCTGGAACTGGCGCTCGAAGGCGTGCTCTGGGGTGCTTTCGGAACTACCGGCCAGCGCTGCACCGCCACTTCGCGGCTGATTGTCGAAGCCGGGGCGTATGACCGGATGCTGGAGATGGTAGTTGAGGCCGCAAAGAAGCTGAAGATCGGCAACGGACTGGACGAGACGATCGATATGGGACCGTGTGTCAGCGAAGGCCAGCGCAGCACGGTGCACGGCTACGTTGAGGTCGGCAAGGAGCAGGGCGCCCGGCTCGTGCTCGGTGGCGAGAAGCTCACCGGCGGCGATTTCGACAAGGGCTTTTTCTACAAGCCGACTGTGTTCGGGGACGTGACCCCGGATATGAGAATCGCGGTCGAGGAGATATTCGGGCCGGTGCTGTCGGTCATCAAGGTGAAGGATTTCGACGAAGGCATCAGGGTGATGAACGGTACGCCCTACGGTCTGTCTTCGTCAATCTACACCAAAGACGTGAACCGGGCGATGAAAGCGGTTGAGATAATCGAAGCCGGAATCGTCTACGTGAATGCGCCGACAATCGGGGCCGAGTGCCACATGCCGTTCGGCGGGGTCAAGGATACGGGCAACGGGCACCGTGAAGGCGGCTGGACCGCGTACGATATCTTCTCCGAGCCGAAGACGGTGTACATCGACTACTCAGGTGGCCTGCAGCGGGCCCAGATAGATAACGCCTGACCCAGGGCTCTGGACGTACTACGCCGGACGCGTCAGCGTCCGGCGTAATGCGTGACGGCCCGGGCTTCAGTCCAGGTTTGGTTCTACGGATTTTCCCGGTTCAGACGAGGCTTCGTCCTTCTTCCTGAGTGCGCGGATGATGATGAAGCAGACCAGCATCGCCAGTCCGATGAATCCGAAGAGTTGCCCGGCGGGCTGTTCGGCCTGCTCGAGCGGGTTCCGGACCTGTCGGGTATCACCATGCAGCAACTGGCAATCGTGCCGCTCGCTGCCGTGGGCCTGGGTCTGGCCTTGGTTGCGGTTGCGGGCGCGTACTGCTGGCGATTGTATTCCGAGAGCGGCTGACCGGTTTCGGGTCGGCCGGGAATGAAAGCGGGGCACCGGCTGGTGCCCCGCGATTGTCTTCAGGCTCCGGTTACTGGACTATCCCGAGCCATCCCCAAGCCCGTTTGTCAAGCCAACGGATACAGGCCGCGGATCCGGAATAGCTTGCACAGCGTTAGTTATGGTCTTTCAAGATGTTAGCTGACCAAACCGTCATCGACGCACAGTTCCGGACGGTCCTGCTGCTAGCGCGAGGCCAGGATTGTGAATCCAAATCCTCTGAGATGCGTCTATTAGTAGAACATACATTCTAGTATTGAACTTACTATTCTACTGGTTATACTCACAGCGATGGCTGATGACAGACGCAAGAAAGGAGGCGGAGATGGCTGCAAATGACGAGCAGGTGGTTTCCCGCCGCGCCCGGGAACGGCTGAACCGCATCGCTCAAATCCAGGATGTAGCCGAACGGCTGTTTGCGCAGAAAGGCTTCTTCCATTTCACTATGAAGGAGCTGGCGCACAGGGCGGAATACGCCCTCGGAACCATCTACTCCATTTTCAAGAGCAAGCGCCAACTCTACGAGTTGCTGGTCGAGCGGAAAGCAACAGAAATGGTTCGCTTCGTCACCGAACAGATGAGGCGCGAATCAACCCCGGCAGGGCAGCTCGAGAAGTACGTTGAGGCAAAGCTGGAGTTTTTCCACGACAACCTGGATTTCCTCAGGTTGTACTTCGCGGAGACGTATGGGGCCGGGCACCGGGAAAACCAGGCTTCGGCCCGGAGCCTGCAGGAGAAACGGACAGTGCTGACCGCGCGACTGGTTGAGGTGTTCGAGCGCGGGATAGAGGACGGTACGTTCATTCCGTCCCAGGCTCGTGCCTTGGCCCGGGCTCTGGAAGCCTGGACTGATGGCTTCGTGCTTTCCTGGATCGAGACGGGTCAAGAGGATTTCTCGCCGACCGGGTTGGAATCCGCCAAGCGGGTATTCCTGAGCGGCGTACTTATCAATCCCGGTTTGTCCGGGTCCGCAATATCATAAGGAGGTCTTTGGTGAAACTGAACAGGACATTTCAGCAGAGTTCGTACCGGCTGGCGCTGCACACGCTGGCCAGGCACCGGCGGTTGCGCCAGGTAGCGGCCCCGCTGGTTGAGAAAAGCACGCACGTGACGTTCCGGCATACAAACCCGCGGGGCCGGCCGGTCCAGGTCCAGGATGACAAGCATGCGATGATGATGGCGATGCTGCACAGCACGCTGCGTTCCGTTGACCGGGGGATAGTCTCCCCCCACGTAATGGACCGATTGTCGGAAGTGTACGTGGACAACGTACTGATGGTTGACCGCAAGAAGCTGGAAGACTCCCTGGGATTCGCCCCGCCGGGCTTCCTGGTTATCGCCCCGGGCAAGTTGTGCAATCTCCACTGTACCGGCTGTTATGCGTGCAGTGATGCGAGTTCCGCGGCCAAGCTGGATTTCGATACTTTCGACCGGATCCTGACCGAGAAAGAAGAACTCTGGGGGTCCTATTTCACGGTCATTACCGGGGGTGAGCCGTTCCTGTGGAAGGACCAGGGTCAGGACCTGATTGATATGGCCGCGAAGCACAGTTCCAATTTCTTCCTGGTGTATACCAATGGAACCCTGATCGACGAGAAGGTGGCGCACCGCCTGGAGCAGGTGGGAAACATCACGCCGGCGATTTCGGTCGAAGGGTATGAGCGGGAAACCGACGAGCGGCGGGGCAAAGGGGTGCACCGTCGAGTCCTGCGGGCGTTTGAGAATCTCAGAAACGCAGGCGTCCCGTTCGGGATATCGGTGACCGGAACCCGGTACAACTGGGATACGATTACGAGCGACGAGTTTGCGGATTACTATTTCATGGACCAGGGCGTTACCTACGGCTGGATGTTTCAGTACATGCCGATTGGGCGCAAGCACACCCTGGACCTGATGGTCACGCCCGAGCAGCGGCGGGAAATGCTTGAGCGGACCTGGCACCTGATTCGGGACCGGCAGGTGTTCGTCGCCGACTTCTGGAACAGCGGGACCGTGTCCGACGGCTGCATATCCGCGGGCCGGCCCGGCGGGTACATGTACATCCAGTGGGACGGGAGAGTATCGCCCTGCGCGTTTATCCCCTATTCCACCCACAACATCTGCGACATCTACCGCGAGGGCGGCAACCTGAACGACCTGGTCCAAACGCCTTTGATGCAGAAGGTTCGGGAATGGCAGGACCGGTATGGCTATGCCCAGTCAGGCGACAAGGTCGGCGACTGGCTGCGGCCGTGTCCGATTCGGGACCACTACCAGGAAATGTACAAGGCTATCCAGACGAGCGGGGCGAAGGGGATTGACAGCGAGGCTGAAGCCGCGCTGAACGAACCCGAATATCGCGAAGGGCTGACCCGATACGGCCAGGAATACGGCCGGTTGACTCAGCCGATCTGGGAAGAGCAGTATGTCGGAAAGCCGGTCCGGACCGGCGGTGCCCAGACTGCGGCCTGACCGGCGAGTGGCGATTACCGAAGCAGCTTGAGGCTGCCGGCGGCGATTCCGGCGCGGGCGATGTCTTCCGGGGTCGTGTTGTACATGCTGACCCGGGTCTTGATGAAGTCACAACCCGCTTCCTTGTAGCAGTGGCGGACGAACGTGCTGCAGAACATCGCATGCTGGTCCCGGTACGGATTCGGCAACCACTGTTTCCTGGTGGCAATTGCCAGCCACGTTCCCACCAGGCCTCCAACCGGGTAGAGCAGTTGTTCATTGACGAGCTGCAGGGCTGTGGCGAAGATGAGTTCCCGCTGTTTCCGGGAAGGTCGGAAGTCGATTATCGCAGCCCGGTCGACCAGGTTCCGGCACCATTTGCCGACCCAGTTTTCCTGGGCACCATCGTGGAGGCGAAGGTGGGCCGCATCGCCGCTGATGTCGCTCTCGAAGATGTACGGGCTCTTGTGGAGCGTTCGGCCCGGCCCGTGAAGGTCAGGCCGCAGTTCCCCGAGAACGAAGCAGTGGGACCAGAACGACGGCTTGCCGTCCGTGGTCAGCGGCTTCTGGGCCTCCCTGATGGCGCGGCTGACCGGGTCCGTCGCTCCGACCAGGCCGATGAGTCCGGGCTTGAAGCCGGCGGTGAAGAAGTCGAGCAACTCCTGGTTCAGTTCCTTCCGGGTTTTCGCGGCTGCGCGCTGTGCCTTTCGCTTCGTCTTGAATTCTTCAATGCGCTCGATCGATGCCTGCCGGATTCTTGAAGGTGCGACAACAAGGCGTCGTTTCACTTTTTCCTCCTCGACCACACTGACCTGGCTATGGGGATTCTGTTCTCGACTGCGGTTGCGCCGGTGACCCGGGTCCAACCGTGTCCTGTCCGGATTCCTTCTATTCCTTCCGACCGCCGCGCAGGACCGTGTAGAGCAGCCATAGACCGAGTAGTCCGGCCAGTACGAATCCGGCAATGCCGATAATCGGGACCAGCATTCTGAGCCCGGTCGGGGCCGCGACCACGAGCAGGGACGCGCCGACGATGATTGCGGCCAGGACAATCGCCGCGGAGAGCTGGTTTGTGGAGCGTTCCACTCCGCGTGTCACGTCGCGCAGTTCCGTGCGGTCGAGGGTGAACTTGATCTCGCCCCGCCGGAGGAACTCGATAATCGTCCGGGCGTCCGCGGGCAGGTGGCGGAGCAGGGCTTCGATATCGGCCCGGGACCGGGTCAGGGTTCGCAGCCAACTGTGTGGTCCGAATCGACGCCAGCCCAGTTTCTCTAAGAAGGGCCGCATTTCCTCGACGAAGTTGAACTCCGGACAGAGCAGGAGGCCGGTGCCTTCGACCGTGGCCAGCCCGCGCATCAGGGTCGTCAGTTCGGACCGGACCGACAGTTGGTGCTCGCGCGTGACAACCAGCAGGTCCTTCAGTACCTGGCCGAACGCGACCTGT
Source organism: uncultured bacterium (assembly GCA_965370805.1). Classification (GTDB taxonomy): domain Bacteria; phylum Hydrothermota; class Tepidihabitantia; order Tepidihabitantales; family Tepidihabitantaceae; genus CBDUVZ01. The sequence continues at coordinate 24,668 of CBDUVZ010000006.1, forward strand.
TTCAACTCGACGCCGTAGTAGCGGTCGAGCAAGTCCTGGATGTCGTTCCGCAGCCGCGCTTCGTCGACCCGGTTGGCGGTGCCGCTCATCTGCAGTAACAGCCGGACGATTGTATCGGACCGCTTCTGGTACGCAGCCAGGAGCAGGTCGATGAGTTGCTCGCGGGTGTCCTCGTCGATGCGACTGTACATGCCGAAGTCGAAGATGCCGAGCCGTTGGTTCTTGAGCGCGACCTGGTTGCCCGGGTGCGGGTCGACCTGGAAGAACCCGTGCTCGAAGACCATCGCGAGATACGCACGGCAGCCGGTTCCGGCGACCGCCATCCGGTCGATGCCGGCCCGGTCCAGTGCGGCGACGTCGGAGACCTTGATGCCGTCAACGTATTCCATGGTCAGTACGCGGTTGCCGCAGTAATCCCAGAATATCCGGGGGACGACGACGTCCTCGTTAGACTCGAAGTTCCGGCGGCAGATGTCGCAGTTCTGTCCCTCGCGGACGTAGTCCAGTTCCTGGCGCAGGCTGCGGCCGAGTTCGCGTACCAGCCCGGTCGGGTTGTAGAGCGCGTATTCCGGGGCCCGGCGTTCGGCGAGCCGCGCCATCCGTTCCATGATGGCAAGGTCGCCTTCGATGATTTCGCGGATGTCGGGCCGCTGGACCTTGACCGCCACGTCCTCGCCGGTCTTGAGCCGGGCACGATGTACCTGGGCCAGCGAGGCCGCGGCAACCGGTTCGGGGTCGAATTCCGCGAAGACGTCGCTTGCCGGTCTGCCGAGGTCTTCGGCGATGGTCCGGAGTACTTCCTCTGCAGGCATCCCCGGAACCCGGTCCTGGAGTTCGGACAGGGCACCAAGGTAGTCGGGCGGCAGCGAGTCGGGCCGGGTGGAAAGCAGTTGTCCGAGCTTGACGAATGTCGGGCCGAGTTCGATCAGGGCCCGGGTCAGGCGCTGGGGCCGGCTGAGCGCGGTTACTTCGCGAGACGGCCGGAGTCTGCGAGTCAGCCGTTCGCGGAGACCGGCGATTGAGTCAAGCCCGAGCCGGGCTCCGATCTCGGCAAATCCGTACTTCGCCAGGACGCGGACGATAAACCCGAGCCGGACGGTTTCCCGCTGGAAGCGGCCCCATCCCAGGAGCTTGAACAGGCCGGCGCGGCTGCTACTCGGCCGGCTTCTGTTCGGCAAGTTTCTCTTCGAGTTCCTGAATGCGTTGCTGCAGTTGCTCCATGTCTTCGCGCGTGGCCAGGCCGGCACTGGACAGATGCCGGGTGACGTTTCTGTCTACCATACTGGTGGTTTCGGCTCGGACCCGCTCGGCTCGCTCCTGGAGGTCTTTGATCAGGCCGTCGGCTTCGGGCTTGGCGAGCTCGCCTTTTTCCACCATGCTGTCAACGAACGACTTGATGCCGTCAGCGGTTGTTGTGGCGGCACCGAACGCGAAAAGCAGCATCCGGTGCAGAGGGCCATGTTGTGTGTCGGTCATTTCCGCTCCCTGGTTTGCTGGATGGGGTGAGGGTGTGATGTTATGACACATACCGATTCTTCCTGTTCGGAAACCGTGTGCGTCACTGCCTTTTTAGACTCGGTGAGTTGCCGGGTGGATTCGCGTCCGGGCAGGCATCGGCGAAACGGCCGGGAATGAAAGCGGGGCACCGATTGGTGCCCCGCAATGGTCATGATGGCCCGGTCAGTGCAGCAGTCCGAGCCAGTCCCCGAGCAGGAATTGGAGCCGGCCGATGAACAGCGAGATTCGGGCCATGACCGTGTACCCGAACGAAGCGCCGAACCCGACCATAATGAAGATGATGCCGACCCGGCTTATCGGTTTGAGGATTCCCTTCTGCTCGGCGGAGAAGAAGAAGTAGGTGACCGTGGCGATGACCCCCAGTGCGATGATGATTGCCCAGATGCCGAGTTGCCAGCCGGGACCGGCGAGTGAGTCGGCAAAACTGGCCCGGGTGACGATAGTGGCCCTGAGCTGCTGTATAATCTGGGCGTCGATGGCGCGGGGGATATAGGCGCCAGAGGAGTAGCCCAGGATAACCGCAATCGGTATCCGCACCAGCCAGGAAACTTTGGGTATGAAGCGTGTGAAGTAGAGCGCGCCGATAATCGCGATGGCGATGAGCCAGAGCTTCTCGCCGCTGGCGACCGGGTCAATCAGGTTGGGAACCAGCACCCGGTGCCAGGTGAAAGTAATGAAATAGCCGTTGGCGACCCCGACGAACAGGTGCTCGGCGAAGCGGTAGAACGGGTTTTCTTTGTACAGGAACGAAAAGACTGCAAGCGTCAGGATGGCCGCAACCCAGACCCAGATCCCTTCAGGCGTCAGAGGATTGGCGATGTTCATTTCTTCCTCCTGCGGGACATGAAGAAGGCGATGTTGCCGATGATGAGGAATATCATGATGGCGATATGGGCCGAAGTCTGCGAAGACATCGCTTCGGTTGCCATGCGCCGGCCGGTCATATCGAGGTCCAGTTCATCCATCTTGTCGGCGACCAGTTGTTCGTATTCGGCGGCGCCTTTCATGCCGGCCAGCATACCGGTGAACTGACCGGAATGAAGGTAGGGGTAGAAGTCGGCCGCGGATACCGCGGTGATGCCGCACCCGAGGTGGACGTCGAACTGCGTGTGGGCATAGGTAATCCAGGAGAGCGGGACCGAAGAGGCGGCAATCGACACCACGATGCCCATGTCGTCGTAGTTCTTCAGCCCCTGCATTATCGGCAGCGACTCGGTCGTGTGGCCGTAGTAGTCGATCGGGAAGACATCGGTGATGCGCTCGCCCATACCGAGGAGAACGGTGATGAACGGGGTGGTCCAGCCCCAGAAGACGTAGTCCCGGCCGTAGATTATCGAGTCCTCGTGCGTCGTGGCGACGGAGTTGAATTCCTCGGTGACCTGGCGGATGGCATTCTCGCCGAGGCCGAGGCTCAGGACGGTGGCAACGCAGAGGATGCCCACTTTCCGTTTGGTGGCGAAAGCATGGCGCAGAAGCGATATCGCCATCGGGTGAAGCTCAGGTTCGGTATCGGGGGTATAGTCAATCGAGATGACCAGGGCCTTCTCTTCCGGCATGGTGTCGATGTAGTTGAACAGCATCCGCACCGGGGGCATCGCTTCCGGCTTGATTGCGAACGGGTACAGGAGCGGTATCATCACGACCAGCCAGATGACGACGTAGAGCCAGCGGCGGTCGATCTTGAGCAGCTTATCCCAGAAGCTCCGTTTCTCGGCGCCGTCCTGCGTCGTCATTTGCCACCTCCGCCGAGCCAGCCCCGTTCAATGCCGAGGATAATCTTGAGCGAAGTGGCGATTGTGCCGAGGCCGACGCCGAACATGATGCCACGTTTGGCCGCGGTATTGGGTACGGTCAGTATCCATTCCGCGAAGGCAGGCAGCGGTTTGATGAGCATCCGGCCGAGCGGAACCGCGCCCAGCATCAGGATGAAAGCGGCGACGAGCAGCAGGGTGGCTTCGAAGTTCCGTGCCCGGAACGCCCGGTATGCGGCTGAGGTCATGAAGAAGGCGAGCAGCGCGAACATCGTGGCTCCAAGTGGAATCATGATGTTGTCATAGATCGTCTGGATGTGGAATTGCGCGAGGAAGCCGCCGGCCGCGCCCCGGAACAGGAACCCGGGTGATTCGGGATTGATGCCGCCGAACAACCCGAGGATTGCCGTGATTGCGAGGGTGAGCAGGGTAACGTAGCTGAAAGGCCAGTGCTCGGCCTTGCGCTTGATCTTGACCCAGTGGTGGCGGATAATCGACCCGACACCGAGCACCAGGCTGAACGCAGTGATGATGCGGACTACGTCGTTACGCATCGTCGTGTCGACGTTCTGGACAATCGGATGCGGGATAACGAACGCGACCGCCGCGAAGATGCCCAGAATCAGCACGATCATCAGTGGAAGTCGTCTCTTCACATCGTCTCCTTAGAACAGATTCAGCACCGGGATATCTACGGCCAGCGCAAGGATGGTGAGGGTTATGATCATGGCGAGGACGAGCAGCTTGGAGTAATCCTGGCCCTTGATGGCACCGAGCAGCAGCGGCTCGCGGGAGATGTAGGCGGACGCCGCGTATAGCTCTTCGCCAATCAGGGTGTAGTCGCAGGCGGCGATGAAGAACGGGAGCTGGTGGATGGCGTCGGTAGCGGCAATCTGGATGGCGCCGGTGGTAGCGCCGGTCTCGGCCAGAATCAGCGATTCGGCCCAGAACATACCGATGAAGAAGTTGGTAGCCGGCCGGTCCCGGACCATGATGCCGTTGACTGCGGCGGTGTAGGCGAATTGCTGGGTCGTCACGAAGAAGACCATGTCCTGGTTGAACGCGTCAGGCCGGCCGGCAGTGGTGTACGATTCCTTGACTATTTCGCGGGCAACGGTGAAGACAATCGGGTCGCGCAGCGGCACCACCAGCGGGGTGCCGAACTTGGCGGTTTTCTTGGCGACTTCGCCGAGGATGTTGAGCGAGGCGATAGTCGCGACGTCGGCGATCGAGGAGAGGCCGGGGACGTAGAGAATCGGACGGCCCATCTCGGTGGCGCGGCCGAGCGCCTCCTCCACCGCATCGAGGCCGGCGATGCGGCGAATGAACAGCTTCGAGCCTCTCTTTGCCAGGAAGGTGAACAGCACGATAAGGAAGGTGAAGATGGTGGTGCCGATGATAGTGCGCCAGCGGTCGGTGTTGAACCACTGGGGCGAGCTGGCGGCGTATCCCGAAGGCCCGGACTCAGCGGTTTCGGTCTCGGAAACGGCCAGCACCCGGTATCGGTACTCGACACCGTCTTCGACTTCGCAGTCCGAGTACTCGTTTGTCCTGCGGCCCACGGTAGCCAGACTGTCCCATTCGGTGCTGCGGTCAGCCTGGCGGAGCACACGGTAGTTGATGATTTCCGGGTCGGACGCCGGAGTCCAGGTTACGGCAATCTCCTGTCCGTCATCGTTGGGAGCATCCCGGGCGATGACGTCCGTCGGTGGGTTCAGGCCGGACAGGACCAGGCACAGACTCAAAGCCAAGAGCATATCATGTCCTCCCGGGGAAGCCGGTCACAAGGAACAGGGCAGCCATCTCAGTCGGAATTCTCTCGATGGGGCCGAGTTTATTGGAATCCGACTCCAAGTCAACATCTCCGGGGTTTCGAGCTAGAAGATGGCCTGCACCGGCAGGCTGAAAGCCAGAGCCAGGGCCGACGCGACGACGATAGCCGCGACGATTATGAGCTTGGCATAGTCCTGGCCTTTGATTGCGCCCATGAGCAGCGGTTCGCGGGAGATGTAAGCGGACGCGGCGTAGAGTTCCTCGCCGATCAGGGTGTAGTCGCAGGCGGTGATGAAGAACGGGAGCTGGGCGACCGCGTCGGTGCCCGCAATCTGGACAGCGCCGGTAGTCGCGCCGGTCTCGGCCAGAATCAGCGACTCGGCCCAGAACATCCCGATGAAGAAATTGGTGGCCGGTTTCTCCCGCGTCATGATTCCATCGACCCCGGCGGCGTAAGCGAATTGCTGGTTGGCGAGGAAGTAGACGGAGCCGGAATCGAACGCGTCAGGTCTGCCGGCCGTGATGTAGCTCTCCTTGACCGTTTCCAGCGCGACGGTGTAGACTATCGGGTCGGCGCACGGCACGTTGATCGGCGTGCCGAACTTGGCGGTTTTCTTGGCGACTTCACCGAGGATGTTGAGCGAGGCGATGGTGGCGACGTCGTCGATGACCGAGAGGCCGGGGACGTAGAGGACCATTCGACCCATCTCAGTGGCACGGCCGAGCGCTTCTTCAACCGCATCCAGGCCGGCAATACGACGGATGAAGAGCTTCGAGCCTTTCTTCGCCAGGTAGGTGAACAGCCCGATGAGAAAGGTGAAGAGGACCGTACCGATGATGCTGCGCCAGCGGTTCGGGTTGAACCACTGGGGCGAACTCGCAATCCAGCCACTCGGCTCTGATTCGGCCGTTGCGGTCTCGCTGCGCGCCACGACCCGGTAACGGTAGTCGGCGCCGTCGGTGACTTCATCGTCGTCGTACGATGATGCGATTGGTCCGAGCAGTGCCCTGCTGGTCCAGGAATCGGACCGGGTCTGCCGGAACAGTTCGTAGCCGGTCAGGTCGGGCGATTCGACCGGGCCCCAGGTAATGAGAATCTCGCCGCCGCCGTCTCCCGGGCTGTCACGGGCGACAACGTCAACCGGCGGGCTGAGAACGGACACGAGCAATGACAAGCTCAGCGCAAACAGCACGAAATCTCCTCTCCAGATTCTCGGACCGGACGAAAGAAGTGTATCTTAGTCATGTTCCGGGTTTCGACAAAAGCGAGTCTAGTCGAATCCCTGTCCGAGTCAATCCTTCGGCTGGCCCCCTTCCGTCTTCGGCCTTCCGTCTCGAACCCTTGGACCCTTGAATCCTAGAACCCTTTCCGTGCATCTAGCCTGACAGCTAAGCCGAGTTCTAGGCTGACGAGTAAAGCCACTTCTATCCTGACATCTACGCTGACAACTATCCCGACATTTATCCTGACAGTTATGCCGACAACTACGCTGACAACTGTGCTGACAAGTACGCCGACAGCTAGCGCGACATTTATCTTGACAACTATGCCGACAACTGTGCTGACAGCTACGCTGACAAGTACGCTGACAAATACGCCGACAAGTACGCTGACAACTAGGCCGAAAGGGGACCCGGGGGGTGACGGGGGGGCTGCCCCATGGGGCAGAATCTACCGTCACTTTCGGGGCATTTCGTCCCTTTTCTGACGGAATATTGTCACTTTTGCGATTATCGGGTTATTACCTTGTGGAACTACTCAGCAAACGGGCCGGAGAATATGGCCCGACCGTACCGGCCGGGGACATAACCTCATCCCCAGGGGATGGGGATTGTGTCCCCGCTTCTCCCGTCCTCGGCCTGCCCGCGCCTCCTTTCACTCGTACGCAGGCGGGCATTGGGATCGTGTCTCCGGTTCCTCCTTGCGGGAGAGGGATGGGTGAGGGGATTCGAGGCTGTGCCGGAGGTTTCGCGCGGAAGGACGGTCAACTGTCAGCGGCGGACGGGAGTTGCGAGTTGTGCTTCCTTGGCTTCAGCGCGAAACAAATAGTATTATGTCCCCGATATTCCCCAACGCGCGATGTTGAGACATCTTCATCCGTCCTCCACGTAGTCCATGCGGCTGCCTCCACCCCCATGAAGGAAGGGTCGGAGTTCGCCGTCTATCATTCTGCCAACGCCTCGTTCAGTTCTGCCAACACCTTGTCCAGCTCGCCGCCGGGAGTTCCGGGGACACAACCTATCTCCTACCTATCCAACTCCGTCTGTCCGTTTTTTCCTGTCAATCTTCATGGCGGGTGGGCTGGCGTTGCCGTTTGGTTATTCTCCCAAGATTTCGCGAATACGGGCGAGCTTCTTCTGGTTGACCTTGTGGTTTGCGTAGAGATGCCAAACCAGGTCCTGCAATTCGGCGACGAGGCCTCGACGTTCTCCCTGCTGACAGTCGACCAGCTTGATGAGCCGGTTCGTGATCATCATTTTGATTCCGCGAGCGCTCTGCTCGCCAGTGCCGCGGATAGTCCAATAGACGTCCCAGTATTCATGCCGCGGGAGTTCCTCTCGCCAGATGTCCGCTATGGACTTTCCTTCCTGTGCAAGTCGTCTTATCCTTGCGGTTTCTTTCTTGGTTATGTCCATCTGCTACCTCCTTGGTAGTTGTGGAACTGCATCACTCGTTTCCTACCCATCCAACTTCGTCTGTCCGTCATCGGCTGAGAGGATACCGGCTGCGGCGGGAGGGTGCAAGGAGTCTTGCAGGTGCCTTCCTGGCGGCGGGGGAGTTCCGGGGACACAATAAGAGATTATTGGCATTCGCTGGGCTAATCGGGACGTTTACCCTCTTTACGCATTTCCGATTCCGGTTGAGTCCCGCCCATTCAACTCCGCCTGCCCGTTTTCCTTGCCAGTCCTCATGGCAGGGGATTAGAGGCCATCAATCGCATCCTTCAGTAGTTCCTTCCTGGCGAAGCGAAGGTTCGTCAGATAGCATCAAGGATCCGCCGAATTCCATTCCGAGTAGCTCATGAGCCCCGGCTTTGTTTGCGACCCGGGCAATCGCCGAGATTGAAGTAGCGCCGCGTATCTCTGTAGCTATCGTTCAGTCTGTAGCAGTAGATTTCGTCGAACGTGGTGCCCAGCAAGTACCCATTATCGCGCACGAGCCTGAGGAACGCATCTTCCTCGTCGTGGCCGGCGGCAAACCCGATGACCTGTACGTTCTCGATATCTGGTTCACAATTCTCCGAATCCGGTTGATACGTGAATCCTTCCAGTGAGAGGAAAATGTAGTGTTGGGTCTTCATGTCTGTGTTCCTCTTCTTGAGTTTTGTAGTCTGCAGGGTGTGGCGCCATGACTGGGAAGGGCATCTTCCTCGGCGGCTCGGAGCTCTGCCGTCCTTGCGTGCATGACGGCCAAGCGGTCAAAGCTGAGGAATTCCACGCGGGTTCTTATCTCGGTGAACACGTCCCAACTGAGCGTATCTCTGTACTGCGGTTCACGGGATTTCGCTGCCACAATGAGCATTTTTGTGTTGAAATCGACCAACTGGGCGAACTTCATAAGCGAGGACTTGAAGTCCGTTGTGTATTCTATCTCAAAGACTGAATTCGGGAGCCTCCTCCTGTTGAACCATACCACGTCAATGCTCCTTACCCGGTTGGTGATATCAGGGTAGGTGAACGGTGGCAGTTGGGTGGTAGTTGCTACATCTCCCAGTTTCCTGCGGAGGAAAAGCCTGTTCTTGTCTTGGGCCGGCACGTAGGTCCGGAAGTCCTTCAGGTTTCCCAGTTCGACTGCAATGCCCTGGTAGTAGTAGTGCGAAACGTCCTTGCTACTCTGAGCGTGCTTTCCGGCTTTCACAACCAGTGCCAGTATCTCCGGCGGCAGCGTTCTGCGGTGACTCTTCAGCGCCCACAGGCCCGGTTGTACCTTGAAGACCCCCTTGGATTTCTGGACAATGCGTCTCATAGAGGCAAATGGAGTTTTGGTTTCCCATTCCACCCCCGGGATTCTCATGGCGTTTTCATACAAGTATTTGAGCGTCGCATACCCGCCGTTTCTCTCCATGGTCCTGATGACCGCTTCACGTTGGGTTGTCTTTCTAGCCACGACCTCTAATCTAGACCGAACTGCTCGTGAGTCAAGCGGCGATGTGATTTCCCTTTGCACAGCCGCTTCCCATCCGATTGTAGTTTCTGATATCAAGGCACATATGCGGGGATGGCGGTTGTCTCGGCTGAGGGGAATTCCGGGGACATAATAAGAGATTGTTGACATTCGCCGGAAAAACCCGGGACACTTGAGCCATCGGATGGCACCTGCGCTCGCGTAGCGGTCGGTCTTCCGACGAACGCAGAGCCCCCTGACGTACTTCCGATTCCGGTAGAGTTATAGTCCCGCTGGATTGCGGACCGCGAAATCCGGAGAGAGCGGAACGGAGTTACGGCGGACCAAAGCGGCAGCTTTGCTGCCGCAGTCCAAAGCCCGGCGGGTTTGTGGGCGGCTGCACGGGTATGGCCCTGCGTGAAGCCGAAGACGTGAGTCGTGACGTTTCCGGCGGCGAACTTGGCGACGACATTGGCGAAGCAATTGGCGAAGATTCTATCGGCGAGCCTGGCGAAGAGATTGGCGAAGTTGTTGGCGAGGATATTGGCGAAGTAATTGGCGATACGATTGGCGAAGGAGTGAGCGAGGAAGTCGGCGAGGAAATTGGCGACATAGCTGACGGCGGGATTAACGACGCGATTGGCGACGAAGCTGACGGCGGGATTAGCGACGAGGTTGGCGACGGTTCTGGGGAACAATGTAGGCAACATCCTGGGCGGGGGAGGGGGTTTTGGCGGGAACCGGCTAACAGACTATAAGTGAAGAGGTTGCGCGGAATTCCGGCTTGCGGACAATGAGACAATACTGTATCATGTACTGATGGAGACCTGTACATGAACGGGCAGGATGAGGAAGTGAACCACGGATGGACACGGATAGACACAGATGAAGCCGGAAGTCAGAGGTCAGAGTGCAGAAGTCAGAATGCCGAATGTGGATGGCAGTCAGGGCGGCTCAGGTTGTCCAGCGGTCGAACTGCTTGAGCCAGTCGGGTTCTACTTCGTTCCCGGCGATTGCCTTTTCGAGTGTCTTGCGGGCCTGGTTTGCATCCAGTGGGGTCCAGTGCTGCCATTTGGTTGGTCCGTAGTCCTGGTATCCCTGCAGTACGGCGCTGGTGCGGCCGGTGATTTCGGCTGCGGTGCCGAACTGTCTGCCGAGCGCTTTCGCTTTGCCGTAGGCCAGTTTGAGCAGGGCGGGATAGCGGTAGTCGCGGGCCATGTGGTGGTCGATAACCAGCGTTTTGAGTTGCTTCGTCGCCAGGATGCGACAGATGTTGATGATGCTCCTGACCAGGTCGAAGTCGGTGGCGAACCGGCCCAACTGATACGTGGGATAGCCGTCCAGGATTACGGTCTGTGCTTTGGAGGCGCAGATGAGGTCGGTGGTCTCCTTTTCAGTCGGGCCGCTGACGTCGGAAGTGATGAGCAGTTTTTCCCTGCCCCGTTTGATTTCGGTCATGATGACTTTGCCGGGCTCGGCGTTGTGGCGGCCGTGCCAGACCGGTTCGGAGAAAGCCACTTCGGTCCTTCCGAATCGGAACCGCCGGCCGTCGGCCCAGATTGTCTCTTCGGGCAGGCCGTCAATGGATTTGTGGAATCGTCGAGCCCGAGCCGCCTGTTTCGGTGGCAGGTCGTCGATTGCCTTGGCGAAGAGGGTCTTGCCGCCGTAGACTTCGCTGTCGCGGAGGGGGATGTAGTGGTCGAGATGGTAGTGAGAGACGACGATGGCCTGCGATGAGATGCAGGCTTTGCGGCAGGCTTCGGAGTGTTTCTCCTGCAGTTGCCGGCGCAGGTTTTCGGGCAGGGGAAACGACGGCGATACGAGTGACGCGCCCGGGTCGATAGTGATGGTTACTTCCGGCGTTTTGACCAGGGTGCACATGCTCTTGACCCCGAAGGAGTCGAAGGCGACGTACTCGACTTGAATCCTGGGACCGCCGCCGATTACCGGGTCAGTGAGTTTCATCGCAGGTAGAACAGCAGCAGGTAGTACCAGGCCGGGACTGAGAAGAGCAGGCTGTCCACGCGGTCGAGGAACCCGCCGTGTTCGCCCAGGGCAGTGGAGCTGTCTTTGATGCCGGCGGCGCGTTTGAAGATGGACTCGAACAGGTCTCCAATCTGGGCGACCGCGCCGAGGCCGACGCCGATAAATGCGAGGTAGAACCATGGCCTGCCGGCAAGCGGGGAGAACTGCTTGAGGAAGAGCGCGGCGAGCAGTGCCGAGAAGATGAGGCCGGCGATGAATCCTTCCCGGGTTTTGTGCGGGCTGAGGCGCGGGGTCAGTTTGTGGCGACCGAGGAGTTTGCCGAATCCCCAGGCCGCGGTGTCATTGGTCCAGGTGAGGAGCAGCGGAAACAGCACCAGCCATGAGGAGACCGAATGCCGGACAGTCAGTTCTTTGAGCATGACCAGGTGCGCGGGCAGGAACCCGAGATAGACGATGACGAACAGTCCGTAGACCGGGATACGGGGCCTGCTGGTGCCGAGGACAACGGCGATGACGAATATCGCGGCCAGCGGTACAATCAGGAAGACCGGCAACCAGCCCAGCCACGCAGCAGCGGCCAGTGCAGCGTTCAGGGAAGCGAGGAGCCACGGGTTCAGATGGATTTCCGCAATCTTGAGCAGCCTGACGAACTCGATGGTGGCAAGGACCGACCAGACGGCAACCACCAGGGCGAGCAGCCACGTCGAACCGAATACCGCGACGAGTGACGCCGCAACACCGAGCAGGGTCCCGATGACCAGCCGGCCGAGGAGTCCGGTCGTCTTCAAATCCGGCCGAAACGGCGCTGGCGGCGTCCGTAGTCCTCGATTGCGGCGAGTATCTGTTCCCGCCGGAAATCCGGCCAGAGGGTGTCTGTGAAGTAGAGTTCGGTGTAGGCCATCTGCCAGAGCAGGTAGTTCGAGATGCGCTTTTCCCCGCCGGTGCGGACCAGGAGGTCCGGGTCAGGCAGGGAAGCATCATAGAGCAGGCCGGCGAAATCCTGCTCGTTTTCGGGGATGGTATTCTGCGTGATTGCTTTCCGGCAGGCGTCGATGATTTCGGTTCGACCTCCGTAACTCAGAGCCAGGGTGAAGACGAGACCGGTATTGGCTGCCGTTGCGGATGTCAGGTCGTCGAGGTTGGTCCGGACAGCGTCCGGCAGGTCGGTGAGACGGCCGATGGCGCGCACCTGGACGTTGTTCTTCATGAGTCCGGGTTGCTCTTCCTTCAATGACCGGGCCATCAGTTTCATCAGGCCGTTGACTTCCCTTTTCGGGCGCTGCCAGTTCTCGGTTGAGAAGGAGTAGACGGTCAGGTATTTCACTCCGGTGTCGCTGCAGGCCTGCACGACTTCATGCAGGGCTTTGACGCCTTCGCGGTGTCCGAGAGCCCGGGGCAGGCCGCGGCGTCTGGCCCAACGACCGTTGCCGTCCATGATGGCGGCGATGTGGGCCGGGACTTCCAAAGCCCTACTGCTCCAGTATTTCGGTTTCTTTCTGTTTCAGCAGCTTGTCGAGCCGGGCGATGTACTCGTCGGTCAGTTCCTGGACTTTCTTCGTGCCCGTCTTGGCGTCGTCCTCGGAAATCTCCTTGTCCTTTTCCAGTTTCTTCACCTGCTCGTTGGCGTCGCGACGGAGATTGCGCACCGCGATGCGGGCGTCTTCGGTCAGCTTGCCGCAGAGTTTGGCCAGTACCTTGCGTCGTTCCGCGGTGAGTGGCGGAATCTGGACGCGGATGAGGTTCGCTTCGACCTGAGGATTGAGGCCCAGTTCGGCTTTGTGAATCGCCTTTTCCACGTCCGGCAGGATCGACCGGTCCCAGGGCTGGATTACGAGTTGCCGCGGCTCGGGCACCGAGATGCTCGCGACCTGCTTGAGCGGTGTCACGGTGCCGTAGCAGTCGACTTTCACTCCGTCGAGAATGGCGGGGTTGGCCCGTGAGGTTCTGATCCGGGCGAACTCGCCCTCCAGTACCTCGACCGACTTAGTCATGCCGGCTCCCAGTTCCTTGTACAGCTTTTCTAGCATATGTAGCTCCCGATTTGCTTTCCTTGGATGATACTCAGAATAGCTCCGGGTCGGGCAATGTCAAAGACGTGGATTGGAATCCGTCTTGCCATGCACAGGGCAAAGGCGGTCATGTCCATTACCCCGAGCCGGTCGGCCAGGACTTTCTCAAAGGATATCCGGCGGTAGAGGCGCGCTTTGCTGTTCTTGTTCGGATCGGCCGAGTAGATGCCCGCAACATTGGTGCCTTTGAGAATCGCTTCGGCCTGCAGTTCCGCGGCTCGAAGTGCCGCTCCCGAGTCGGTCGAGAAAAAGGGGTTGCCGGTGCCGCCGGACAGAACGAGGATGTTTCCCTCGGCCAGTTCCTGACGTCCCTTTTCCGTGGTGAACCCTTCGACGAAGCCCGGAATGGCCCGAGCCGAGAGATGGCAGGCTGTAGTTCTGCGGCTCAGCAGTTCGGTGAGGCGGATGCCGTTGATGACCGTGGCGAGCATTCCGGCCCGGTCGGCAAGAGTCCGGTCCATGTCTCCGGTGTCGCGACCGCGCAGGATGTTGCCGCCGCCCACGACTACCGCCAGGGCGACAGTTTTCTTCCGGGCCTGGATCAACTGGTCGGTGACCGACGTGAGCAACTCGCTGGAGGCGAAACACTCGCCTGAGAGCTTCAGGACGACCCGGTTGTAAGGCTGGCGGCTACTCACCCACTTTGAACCGGGTGAATCTCGTGACGCGGATGTTCTCCCCGAACTTGGCGATCTGTTCCTTGAGGTAGTCGCCGACAGCCTTTTCCGGCGTCTTGACAAAGGGTTGCTCGAGCAGGCAGGCATCGGCGTAGAACTTCTCCAGCTTGCCGGTGACGATCTTCTCGGCAATCTTCTCGGGTTTGCCGGATTGGGCAACCTGTTCCCGGTAGATCCGTTTCTCCCGGTCAATCACTTCGGCGGGAATGCCATCGCGGTCAATCGCTTCCGGGTCGGTGGCGGCGATGTGCATCGCAAGGTCGCGGACAAAGCGGCGGAATTCCTGGTTCCGGGCAACGAAGTCGGTTTCGACGTCCACTTCGATAAGCACGCCCAGCCGTTCGCCCGGGTGGATGTAGGCTTCGATGACGCCGGCGCTGGTGGTTCTTTCCGCTCTCCTGGCGGCTTTGGCAATGCCTTTCTTGCGGAGGACCTCGATTGCCTTGTCGATGTCGCCGTCAGCCTCCTGGAGTGCGTTCTTGCAGTCCATCATGCCGGCGCTGGTGCGGGCGCGGAGTTCCTTGACCTTCTCCAGAGCCTGGCTCAGCTTTCCTCCCGGGTATCGGTTTCGTGTCCTTTGCGGCCTTCCATGACCGCATCGGCGACAGCGCTCGATATCAGCTTGATCGAGCGGAGCGCGTCGTCGTTGCCGGGAATCGGGTAGTCGATGAGATCGGGGTTACCGTTGGTGTCGATGAGCGCCACGACCGGTATCCCCAGACGGCGGGCCTCGGCAAGTGCGGTTTCTTCCCGCGCAGGGTCAATGATGAACAGTACCCCGGGCAGGCGATCCATTTCCTTGACGCCGCCGAACATCTTGGTCAGCTTCCTGTGCTCGCGCTGAAGCAGGATTGCTTCCTTCTTGGTTGCCTCGCCGTAGTCGCCTTCCTTTATCATCCGTTCGAGGTCGACCATCCGGGCGATGCGGGTGGAGACAACCTCGAAATTGGTCAGGAGGCCGCCGATCCAGCGTTCGGTTACGTAGAAAGCGCCGCAGCGGGTGGCTTCTTCCTCGACAATCGGCCGAGCCTGAGGCTTGGTACCGACGAAGAGGATATCCTGACCGGATTCGGTCGTGTTGCGGATGACGCCGGAGGCTATCCGCAGTCGCTCGAGGGTCTTCTCCAGGTCGATGACGTAGATACCGCTTTTCTTGCCGAAGATGAAAGGCTTCATCTTCGGGTTCCAGCGCCGCGAGCGGTGTCCGAAGTGCAGGCCGGCTTCGAGCAGGTCCTTGATCGTTATCGTTTGGTCCACTGGAACCGTTTCCTCCTCTTGGCAAGACCGTACTTCATGCGTTCGTGCTCCCGCGGGTCGCGTTTGAGCAGTTCGGCATCCTTGAGCGGCTTGCGCAGTTCGGGATTGTGAGCCACCAGAGCCCGGGCAGCACCCAGTGAAACGGCCGTGGCCTGAGCGCTGGATCCGCCGCCGGCGACTTTGCATTTGAGGCTGAACTGGTCCATGGTGCCGGCCACTCTGAGTGGAGCCATGGCATTCAGGACCAGGTCGGTCCGACCGAAGTAGTCATCGAGGGTTTTGTCGTTGACTGTAGTCTGGCCCGAGCCGGAAATCAGCCACACCTTGGCGGTTGCGTTCTTGCGGGAACCGACGGCGAATTGAAGACTGCTCATAGTTCAAGTCTCTCCGGATTCTGGGCCTGATTCCTGTGCTCCGGGCCCAGGTAGATGTGCAATCGCCGCATCCTCCTGGACTGGTGCCGGTTCTTGGGCAGCATCCGTTTGACCGCGAGTTCCAGAGGCCTGGTCGGGAACTTCTCTATCATCTGCTGATAGGTCCGTTGCTTCAGCCCGCCCGGGTAGAAGGTGTGGCGGTAGTAGATCTTGTCGGTGAACTTCTTGCCGGTCACACGGATACCCTTGGCGTTGACGACCACGACGTGGTCGCCGGCGTCGACGTGCGGGGTGTAGTCGGGTTTGTGCTTGCCCATCATCAGTCGTGCGATCCGGGTGGCAAGCCGACCCAGCACCCGGCCGTCTGCGTCAAGCAGGTACCAGTTCCGGGTGACCGCTTCTTTCTTGGCAACAAAAATCTTCATTTACAGCTTTCCTTTATACTCAAAAAGTCCATTCTGTCAAGGACAAACGAATAGTTGATTACCAGAGCCACGTAGTATAGCCGCCTTTTCTTTGGAATCAACAGGGGATATACGTCGCCCACGATGCGGGTTCCGGTGCTATTCCGTGCGCCGGAGGAAGCGGGCTACGGCTTTGAGTTCGGTCGTGAGCGGCAGTCCTTCGGGCAGTGACGAGAGGAAGACCGGTCCGTAGGAGCGGGTCAATATCCGGGAGTCGAGCACGCAGACGATGCCGCGGTCGCTGCCGGTCCTGATGAGCCGGCCGAATCCCTGGCGGAACCGCAGGACCGCGGTCGGCAACTGGTGGGCGCTGAACGGCCGGATACCCCGGGCCCGGAGCTGTTCGGCAATCGCGGTCAGCCGCGGGTCATCGGGGACTTCGAAAGGGAGGCGGGCGATTATCAGGCAGGAGAGGGAGTCGCCGGGGACGTCTACTCCCTGCCAGAAGCTCTGGGTGGCGAAGAGCACCGAGTGGGTGTCTTCCCGGAACCGCTTCAGGAGGGGAGCGACCGGCAGTTCGCCCTGGCAGAGGCAGGTGTAGCCGTCTTCCTGCACGAGCTGTCGCGTGTCCTCCATTGCCTGGTAGCTGGTGAAGAGTACGAGCGCCCGGCCCCGGGTTTCCCGGAGGAGGTCGCTGACCAGCGCGGCCGCCTTGCCGGCGAAGTCGGCGTCACCCGGCGGCGGCAGCTTGTCGGCGACGAAGAGGAGACCGTTGCGCCGGTAGTCGAACGGCGAGTCGAGCTTGAGGGTCTGAAAGTCGTCAAGGCCGAGGCGCGCGGAAAGGAACTCGAAACTGCCGGCCACGGTCAGGGTCGCCGAAGTCAATACGACGCTCGAATAGGCCGGGTAGACGTTCTGCTCCATAATCGGGGCCACGCTGAGGGGCGCGGAAACCAGGGTGATTTCGTTGCGGTTGTCTTTCTCGATCCAGTGGACTTCGTTGTCGGTGTCCACGGTTGCGAATCCACTCATGGCTTCGGCCGCCTGCACCAGCCATCGGGCTGTTCCCTTCAGTTCAAGGGAGAGGCCTTCGTCGTCAGCCTGCTCCGCGGTTTCCTTCAGAGTCCTGCCGAGCCGGTCGAGTCGGACGGCCGGGACATCGGCCAGCGGCTGTTTGAGGCGAAAGCGGTTCAGGCCGGAAGGAAGCAGAGCATCGGTCTCCTGGAAGAACTGCTGCAGTTCGTTGCGGCAACCGGCCACTTCGGCTTCGATGCTCTGCTGAAGGCCGGGCGTCCACCCCAGCGCGCGGATGATTCCCCGGCCCCGGTCCGGACTGAGGCTGTCCAGCAACTGGCGGAGCCGCACGTGGGAAACCTCGGTCC
The DNA here is from genome assembly GCA_965370805.1 of uncultured bacterium. Lineage (GTDB taxonomy): Bacteria > Hydrothermota > Tepidihabitantia > Tepidihabitantales > Tepidihabitantaceae > CBDUVZ01. The sequence goes on from CBDUVZ010000006.1 coordinate 41,964, forward strand.
CGAAGTGGCGGACCGCGGCATCTTCGAGGCGGTGGGCTTCGTCGAAGACCACCGCGTCAATCCGGGGCAGGAGATCGGTTTCCTCGCCCAGGCCGGCGAAGAAAAGGAAGTGGTTGAGAATCAGGATGCCGGATTTCTCCCAGTCGCGACGCGCCCGGAAGTAATGACAGTTGGTGAAGAACGGGCAGTCGCGGCGCCGGCAGGCGGCGGAGTCCCGGCAGATTTGGCGTCGCAGGCGGGGTGAGAGCGTCCGGGGGTAGTCGAGCAGGATGCCGTCCGGGCTGGTTTCGGCCCAGTTGAGCAGGTCGTCGGCGGAGTCGGCTTCCTTGCGGGTGTCGAACAACCCCTGCGCCAGTCGGGTGCGAAGTCGGAACCGGCACAGGTAGTTCTCCTGTCCGTAGGCGACCCTGACGTCCGGGAGGTCCTTGACGACTTCCCGGAGCAAAGGGATGTCCTGTTTGACGAGTTGGGTCTGGAGCAGGCGGGTGTACGTTGATACCGCAATTCTCTGCCCGGTTTCCTTGGCCCGGTGCGCGACCGGGACCAGGTATGCCAGGCTCTTGCCGACGCCGGTTCCGGCTTCGACCGCGAGGTTGAACGGGCCGTTGAGTGCGCGCCACACCTGCGCGGCCATCGCTTCCTGTTCCGGGCGGTGTTCGTACGCGGGCAGGATCCGGCTCAGCCTGCCGTCCGGGCCGAAGATGGATGCGGGGTCAGTTCTGGGATTCGGCATCGGGAATCCGGTAGTCACTGACAAAAGCCTGCTGGAAGTCGTAGACCGCGTGGAAATCCTCGACGCGGTCGTCCGCGGTCCGGGACATCAGTTCCGCCCGGACGAGGTTGAACACGATTGCGCCGAAGTCGTCGGTGGTCCGGATTCCCCAGGAGTTGAGCACCTGCTTCGCCATGCGGCCGTACCGTTTCCGGGCCAGGGCCTTGATCCCGTCGAGCAGTTCCCGGCCGGTCACGTGGCGCTCGCGGCCGAACAGTTGCTGGGCCACGGAAAGCGCTTCGAATACGAACAGGTACGCTTCGACGGAGAACCTCCCGTCGGCTTCGGCGAGACTCCTGAGTTTGTCGGGCACCGGGGCATTCTAGTCCTGCGGAGAGGGTTGGCAAGGATGTGGTCGGCTTGACTCGGATTCGAAAAGGTCTAAGATGGCGGTTCATGGAATTCCGCCGCAAACAGGACCGGGCTGTGTTCCCTCCGGGAACTGCCGAAGTGACATGGCAGGCCGGGAAGGTGGTCCGGGTCCGGTTCGTTCGGACACGTGGCCAGTCGGCCGGGAACGGACGGCTTGCCCGGAGATTGCTGTCGGTCCTGCACGGCGGCGTGCCCGTGGAACTGGAGTTCTCGCTTGAAGGCCTGCCCGGTTTCACCCGGCGGGTGCTCCGGGCGTGCAGCTGGATTCCCGCGGGTGACGTGCGTAGTTACGGACAGCTTGCCGCGAAGGTCGGCAAGCCGGGCGCGGCCCGCGCGGTCGGGCAGGCGTTGGCCCGGAACCCGGTGCCGGTTCTGGTTCCGTGTCACCGGGTGGTCAGGGCCGGCGGGCAGCTCGGAGGATTCGGTGGAGGCCGGGTGTGGAAGGAGTTCCTGCTCGCACAGGAGGGGTGGGCATTCGAAGGGCAGGGCGCGAATCGACGCCTGGCCCGGAATGACGGGAGGAACCGTGGCTGAAGTCGTGCGACTCGCGGTCGGGCCGCTGGCCACCAACTGCTACATTCTGAGTTCGGGAGGCGAACTGGCGGTCATTGACCCGGGCGGAGACCCGGACCGGATTCTGGTGAAGGTCGAGGAAGCCGGCGGCACGGTCAAGTACGTCATCAATACTCACGGCCATATCGACCACGTCTCGGCCAACCCGCAGGTGATGGATGCGACCGGAGCCGAGTTGCTGATTCACGAACTGGACGCCGCGATGCTCGGGGAGCCGGACCTGAACCTTGCATCCCTGATGGGGTTTGCCGTCGAGCCGGTGGTTCCGACGCGGACCCTGGCCGAAGGCGACGAAGTCGTGGTCGGCGAGGAGAGAATGAAGGTCATCCACACGCCCGGGCACACGCCGGGCGGAATTTGTCTCATCGGGGACGGATTCGCGTTCACCGGCGACACCCTTTTTCTCGACTCAATCGGCCGGACCGATTTCCCGGGCGGTTCGGACGAGGAGATGAAGGCCTCGCTGCTGCGGCTCCAGACCCTGCTGTCGAAAGAGGCGATGCTCTACCCCGGGCACAACGAACCGGGGCTGTTTTCCCGGGCGCTGCAGGTGAATCCGTTCCTCGGCAGCGGCTGGGCAACTTGACATCGCGGGCGAAACGGCCTATTGTGGAAAGCGATTCAGACATCAACAGGAGGATGAATGCCTAAATTGAGAGTTGGAATCATCGGTGTCGGCAATTGCGCGAGCAGCCTTGTCCAGGGCGTGCACTACTACCGGAACGCCCGGGAAAGCGACCGGATTCCGGGTATCATGCACGTTGCCCTTGGAGGGTATCACGTCCGCGACATCGAGTTCTCGGTCGCAATCGACATCGACAAGCGCAAAGTGGGCAAGGACTTGGCCCGGGCGATTTTCACCTACCCGAACAACACCGTCCGGTTTACCAGCGTGCCCAAGTCCGGAGTGAAGGTGATCCGGGGTATGACCCACGACGGCCTCGGCTACTACCTTTCGCAGATAATCGACAAAGCGCCCGGACCGACGGCCGATATCGTCAAGGCGCTCAAAGAGACCAAAACCGACGTCGTGGTTAACTACCTGCCGGTCGGCAGCGAGGAAGCGACCAAGTGGTACGTCGAGCAGATTCTCGAGGCCGGGTGCGCGTTCGTCAACTGCATCCCGGTGTTCATCGCGTCCCAGCGGTACTGGCATCGCCGGTTCAAGGCCGCGGGTCTGCCGGTCATCGGCGACGACATCAAGTCCCAGGTCGGGGCGACGATTCTCCACCGCACGCTGGTGTCGCTGTTCAACGACCGGGGCGTGAAGCTCCTGCGTACTTCCCAGTTGAACGTCGGCGGCAACACCGATTTTCTGAACATGCTCGAACGCTCCCGGCTCATGTCCAAGAAGATATCCAAAACCGGCGCGGTGACTTCGCTCCTGCCGTACGACATCGGGGCCGAGAATATCTACATCGGGCCTTCGGATTACATCGCCTGGCTCAAGGACCGGAAGTGGGCCCACATGAGGCTTGAAGGCCAGACGTTCGGGGACGTCCCGCTGAACCTCGAGATGAAGCTCGAAGTATGGGATTCGCCGAACTCGGCCGGGGTTGTGATTGACGCGGTCCGGTGCGCCCGGCTGGCAATGGACAACGGGCTGTCCGGCAGGATTGTCGGACCTTCGAGCTACTTCATGAAGACCCCGCCGATTCAGTTCCCGGATGACGTATGCCGGGATAAGACCGAGGCGTTCATCCGGAAGTACGGGCGCAAGCCGACGCGGAAGAAGGTCGTTCGGGCCGGCGGGAAAACGAAGAAGAAGTCCTAGACCGGTGCGAGGCGCCTTCATAACTTTCGAAGGTGTCGAGGGTTCCGGTAAGTCCACCCAGGCGGAGCGCTTGACGCGGCACCTCACCGGCCTTGGTGTGGACTGCTTTCTCTCCCGGGAACCGGGCGGGACGGAGATCGGCGAGAGAATCCGCGATATCCTCCTTGACTCGGCGTGTGTGTCGATGGATGGTCGGACCGAGCTCTTCCTGTACCTGGCGAGCAGGAACCAGCATGTGAGGGAGAAAATCCTGCCGGCACTCCGGCAGGGCAAAACAGTCATTCTCGACCGGTATGCCGAATCGTCGGTGGCCTACCAGGGCTGCGGTCGGAGACTGGGCGTCAAGCCGGTATCCCGGTTGAACAAGCTGGCTACCGCGGCCCTGCAGCCTGATCTGACGTTGCTGGTGGACGTACCGGTAGCAGTCGGACTGGAGCGCAAGAAGACCGCCGTGCTTGACAGACTGGAGAGTGAGCAGGTAGAATTTCATGAGCGGGTTCGGACCGGTTACCTGCAACTGGCCCGGCGCGCTCCGAAACGGATCAAAATACTGGATGGAACCAGGTCGGTTGAAGACCTGGAAGCTGAAGTCCGCGGGTTTGCCGAGCAACTACTTAAGAGAAAGGGTATTCTGTGCCGATGAAGAGACGGATGGCGATAACGGTGGCGGTCCTGATTGCGGCGCTGTTGGGCGGGCTTTTCGGCAGGCTCTGGGCTCAGAAAGCGGCGACACTGGGACAAAGCCTGCAGATGTTCAGTCGCGTGGTCGGGCTGGTCATGACCACATATGCCGAACCGGTCGAACCCGAGAAACTGATCAAGTCGGCGATCCGGGGCATGCTCGAATCACTCGACCCCCACACTAATTTCCTGGACCGGGCGGACTTCGGCGAACTCAAAGTGCGCACCGAAGCGCAGTTCGGCGGAATCGGCATCCACATCGGCATCGTCGCCAAGCGGCTCACAGTCATCTCGCCGATTGAAGGGACCCCGGCGGAACGCGCCGGCATCAGGGGCGGCGACCGGATTGCCGAAATCGAAGAGGAGTCCACCGAAGGATACACGACCGAAGACGCGGTCAGACTCCTGCGCGGCGAGCCCGGTACGATTGTGAACATCGGGATTGACCGGCCGGGAGTCAGTGAACTGATTCCGGTCGAGATAACCCGCGCAATCATCAATATCAAAGCGGTTCCCTTTGCCGGGATTGTCGGAGACAGCGTCGGGTACGTCCGGCTGGCCGACTTCTCCAAGGTGGCCAGCAGCCAGTTGAAACGGGCGCTCGACTCGCTGTTCCAGGTCGGCGCGACGAAGCTGATATTCGACCTGCGGTCGAACGGCGGGGGGCTGCTCAAAGAAGGACGCGAAGTCTCGGACCTGTTCCTGTCCGAAGGCCGGGTGATCGTCTGCACCCGGGGGAGGACTCGCGGCAGCAATCGGGAGTTCGTTGCGGAGATCAAGATGGCGCACGGGGGGTTCCCGATGGTCGTGCTCGTAGACCGGGGCAGCGCTTCGGCGTCCGAGATTGTCGCCGGCGCGCTCCAGGACTGGGAGCGGGCCGTGATTCTCGGTGATACGACTTTCGGCAAAGGTTCGGTTCAGACGATTCACCCGTTGAGTGAGGAGACTGCGGTCAAGATAACGACCGCGCACTGGTACACCCCGAGCGGCAGGTGCATCAACCGGCCCCGGGACCGGAACGGCGACTTCGTCGAAGACGAGGATACCCTGCCCGACGAACCCGAAGTCTACCACACCCTCGGCGACCTGCAGCGCGTAGTCTACGGCGGCGGTGCCATCGTGCCGGACGTCTACCTGCCTTACGAGGAACTGAACGAATTCGAAGCCACGGTCGGCCGCGACGCCTACTTCGACTTCGCAGTCGAATACGCCAACGGACACCCCGGCATCACGATGGAATTCACTGCCGACGAACTGGTGCTGGGGCAATTCCGCAGCTACCTCCGCGACGTCAAGGAGATGGAGTTCGAGGACGCGGGCTACGATTCGAGCCTTGAGTTCCTGGCGCGGCAGTTGGAACGCGAAGTAGGGGGCAAGATCGAAGGGATGCGCGGCGAGTACCAGATGCGGCTGCGCCGCGACCCCCAGATTGCACGCGCGCTCGAACTGCTCCGTCCCGCGAGTACGAACCAGGAGATGCTGACCACCCTCGACTGACGGCAGAACCTGATACCATTCCCCGAGGGCCGGAGCCGAGAAGAGAAACACCAAGGCACCAAGAGCACGAAGCCGGGAAGAACAACCGCCAAGGCCGCCAAGTGCGCCAAGGCTGAGGGCCGGAGCGGAGAGGAGTTTTACCACGAAGGCACGAAGAGCACGAAGAGGAGAGTTGTCATTGCGAAGGAGCGAAGCGACTGCGGCAATCCTCCTTCCTCCAATCTGCAATCACCAATCTGGAATCTACAATCGGAACGGCGGTCAGCGCGTCAGGATGACCTTGCAGACGCTTGACGCCCGCCCTACGCCAGACGCATCACGCTTCACGCCTGACGCCCGGAAGACAAAATAGACGCCGGGAGCAAGATGCCGGATGTCGTTCTCGCCCGGGTGCAGGTCCATTACCTTGCGCCCCGCGATGTCAAGCAATGCCAATGTCGAATGCCGAGTGTCGAATGACGAATGCGGAAGAAGCAGCACGCTACGCACGATTGTGGCCATCGGTTGGCGGGTCGCGGTCCGCGGTTCGTCTTCGGTTCCGACGTATGGTTCGATCCGGTACACCGGGTAGACCGCGAGGTTGCCGGCAAACGGGGTGCCGAGTCCGAGGTTGTTTGTAATCGCGGCCTGGGTTTCGAGCGGGACCGCGCACAGGAAGTTCTCACCCATCCAGAGCGTGTCCGTGCCGAAGGCCCAGTCCCACTGCCACTGAATCGAGTCCGTGCCCTGGCCGGAAGTCACCGTTGCCCATTCCCATGCCTTGTGTGCGGTCTGAGCCTGGGTCAGAGCCCCGAGTATCCGGGTCGAGTTCGGGGTCCAGCGGTTCACCGCCTTGCCGGTGATGACCGGGTCGCGCAACTGGGTCGTGTCCCCGGGCAAGTGGTTGAACCCGGCTCTGACTTCGGTATTCCATTCCCGTACCGGATCGATCACCGTTACGCTGCCATCGTTGCTGTTCACGCAGTAGATCCTGTTGGTAACCGGGTTCACCGCCACCACACCAGGTTTGGTGGCTGCGGGTACGGTTGTGGTGGCGTTGGTTGCGCCGTCAATCACGGTTACGTCGTCGCTGTCCCAGTTCGCGACGTAGATTTTGTTCGTTACAGGGTTCACCGCCACGGCACTGGGCGTGTCGCCTGCGGGCACGAGTGTGGTGCTATTGGTTGCGCCGTCAATCACGGTCACGTCGTCGCTGTCCCAGTTCGCGACGTAGACCTTGTTCGTGACCGGGTTGACCGCCACGGCCCGGGGGGAGTCGCCTGCGGGCACAGTCGTGGTATCATTGGTTGCGCCGTCAATCACGGTCACGTTGTCGCTGTTCCTGTTCGCCACGTACACCTTGTTTGTCACCGGGTTGACCGCCACGGCATAGGGGTAGTCGCCTGCGGGCACGAGCGTAGTGTCACCCGTTGCTCCGTCGATTACGGTCACATTGTCACTACTCCGGTTTGCGACGTAGATGCGGTTTGCGGCCGGGTTCACCGCCACCGCGTAGGGCTGACCGCCTACGGACACAGTCGTGGTGTCATTGGTTGCGCCGTCAATCACGATCACGTTGTCGCTGGACGCACACGCGACGTAGATACGATTGGTAACCGGGTTGACCGCCACCGCACAGGGCCCGAAGTCTGCAGGCACAGTCGTGGTGTCATTGGTTGCGCCGTCAATCACGGTCACGTTGTTGCCCGAGTAGTTCGCGACGTAGACCTTGTTCGTGACCGGGTTGACCGCCACGGCCCAGGGCTCGGAGTTTACGGGCACGAGCGTGGTATCGTTGGTTGCGCCGTCAATCACGGTTACGTTGTTGCCCAGGTAGTTCGGGACGTAGATGCGGTTGGTGACCGGGTTGACCGCCGCGGCGCAGGGGTAGTTCCCTGTGGGCACAAGCGTGGTGTCGAACTGCGCGCCGTCGATTACGCAGATACGTTCTGTTTCCATGGCGTAGACGCGCCCGGTGACCGGGTTCACGGCGACACGGTCGGCGTCAATGCCGGGCATGACGGTCACACTGTTGGTTGCGCCGTCGATGATATGCAGGCTGTCCCGGCAGGGCGCATAGATGCGGTTGGTGACCGGATTTACGGTGATGCATTCGCTGGGGTGGGAGGAAGTCGATACCGACGTCGTGTCGCCGGTCGCGCCGTCGATGATGAACACCTGAAAGGAGCACTGCACGTAGACCTTGCCCGTAACCGGATTCACTGCGACACCCCGAGGGCTACTTCCAACCCGGATGAGCGTGGTGTCATTGGTTGCGCCGTCAATCACGGTCACGTTGCCGCTGCCGTAGTTCGGGACGTAGATTTTGTTCAGCACCGGGTTGATCGCGACCCCGTACGGGCTGCGGCCGGTCGGCACGTTTGCGATTAAGGTATCGCCCGCGCCGTCAATCACGGCCGTGTTGCGGTAGTCAGCATTGAAGCTCGATGCGTAGACCCGGTTGGTGACCGGGTTGACCGCAATCCAGTAGACGCCGGTGCCGTGCACCGGCAATGTCGCGATTACGGTATCGGCCGCGCCGTCGATGATGGTCACGCTGCTGTCCATTCCGTTGGCACAGTACACTTTGTTCGTCACCGGATTCACCGCGATGGCAACCGGGCCCACGGGAACGGAAATCATAGTTGTGTCTCTGGTCGCGCAGTCGATTACGACTACGCTGGGGTCGCTGAAGCAGCCGACATACGCCTTGTTGGTCAGCGGATTGACGGCGATACCCCACGGCACGCCGTCGGTCGTCAGCACGGTCGTAATGCTGTCGGTTGCGCAGTCGAGCACGTATACCCGGTTGTTGCCGCAATCCGTCAGGTACAGCTCGTTGGTTACGGGATTGACCGCCTGCTCGACAAAGCAGCCGGCACCAGGTTCGATTGTCTTGACGAGCCACTCGGCCATTACCGGCGCTGCCGTGATTGCCAGCAGTACCAGTGCTGTGGTCAGAGTATTTCTTACATTCTGCACTTGCGCCTCCTCTGGCAGACCCGGGACGCGCCCGGGTCATTCCCGATATTCCTACACATCCAACTTCTCCTGCTCTGCTTTCTTCTCGGCCTTCTTCGCTTTCTTGAAGGTCAGGTCATCCGCGGCGAAGGCGGGCATGTCGAGGCGTTCGGTTCCGTTGAGTAATCCCTCGACCGTCAATACCTGCACCTTCGCGTAGTCCTTGTTCATGATGTCCGAATGGTAGTACCCGGCGCTTGCCGCCTCGGCGGGAATCTCCGACCGGTCGGATGGGGGATGGAGGAGTATCAGCGCACCGATGGCCGCGTTCTCGCGCTGGACCGTGCCGACCAGGTCCCGGACGTAGGCGACCTTGGGTTTGCGGTCGCTCTTGACCTGCACGATGACCTGCCGGGGCGTGCGCTTCGGGCCGTCCACGAAGAACCGGACCCCGTCAATGCCTTTGTCCCCGCCGCCCTTCTTGCCCGGGTCCCCCTTGGGCCGCGCCTTGACCAGGCTCAATGCCCATAGCTCGAACTCCTTGCGCGGGGTATCGGTTTCCTCGGCCAGCTTCACCGCAGAGGCCCAGTCGGTCGGGATCCCGTGCACGTCGAACTCGGCTTTGTCCCCGAACATATCGGCCAGCCGGTTCTCCATCAGGTTCACGGCCAGGTAGGTAACGTCGATGCCAATCCAGCGCCGGTTCAGCTTCTGGGCCGCAACGATAGTCGTGCCGCACCCGCAGAACGGGTCGAGCACGACATCGCCCTCGTTGCTGGAGGCAGAGATGATGCGCTCAAGCAGGGCGAGAGGCTTCTGGGTCGGGAAGCCAAGGCGCTCCTTCGCCTGCGAGTTGATGGGTGGGATGTCTGTCCAGACTGACGTGGCTGGCGTGCCTGGCATCTCATTCAGGTAGCGCTTGTAGCTGGGCATTCCTGACTTCGCATACACCAGGCGACCCACGTCGTGAAGCCGCTTCATCTTCTCCGGCGTCCAACGCCAGACTCTGACGAGTCCATTCCATTCATACGTGAGGTTCGGTCTGTCCTTGTTGGGGTTGAGGCAGTTGTCCAGTCTGTAGCGGCGGCCGGTTTCGGGTTCGACGTGAGAGTAGTGGCTCTTGATGTACTCAGCACGGTAGGGCAAGTACTGGGTGCACCATGTGGCCGATTCAGTCTTGCCGTAGGAAAGCAGGACGTCGTGAGAGGAGGGGAATCGCGTGAAGGCATGACCCTTGGGCGCTACACGCTGCCAGACTACCTCGTTGCGGAAGTTGCGTACTCCAAACACCGCGTCCATTAGCACTTTGAGGAAATGACTTGCAGTCGGGTCGCAGTGGAGGTAGATGGAGCCGGTGGGTTTGAGGACCCGGTGGAGTT
>CBDUVZ010000007.1:0-46233 GCA_965370805.1 uncultured bacterium
GAACTTGCGCGAGGCGAGTTACTCAAACTACCCACACGAATCCACGAAGAGCCATAAGATATGAGACAGGTTGTTATCTATCCTGGCGAGGACGGTTACTGGGTTGCTGAATGTCCCAGCCTGCCCGGCTGCATCAGCCAGGGCAAGACCCGCGAGCGGGCAATCGTCAATGTCAAAGAAGCGATAGCGGGCTACATCGCGGCGTTGAAAGAGGACAATCTGCCGGTGCCGGAAGACAGACTTGAGACACTGCTGGTAACGGTGTGAGCGGACTGCCCCGTTTGTCCGGACGCGAATGCCTCCGGGCACTGGAAAAGGCAGGCTTTGTCCTGAGGCGACAGCAAGGCAGCCACATGATCCTTCGTCGGTCGGAGCCGTTTGTACAGGTCGTCGTGCCCGACCACAAGGAGTTGGACCGAGGCACACTGCGCGCCATCATCCGGCAAGCCAACCTCACCGTTGAGACCTTTCTGAAACTCCTCTGATATTCAGCGCCACGTGGCCGGCGGAAGGCGAACGGCAAACCGGTGTTCAGTCCCCGAATACCACGTCGAGCAGGGCGTCCCAGGGCGTGTCGAGCGCGTTGTACCCGGCCTCGTTCAGGTGCGGGTCGCCTGCCGACTCCGCGTACTCCGGCCTGATTGCACCGCTGGTCGGGTCGGCCAGAACCCCGTACAGGTCGAACGCGAACACCTCGGGCCGCGCCGCGGCCCGGGCGGTGATGTAATCGTTGTGCTGCCCGTGGTTCCATTTCAGGAACTGGTCCGTCTCCGCCGCGGTTTTCGGCAGCGCGTTGCCCAGAATCAGCCGGTACCCGTGCCGGTCCACGACGATGGCGCACACCGAATCGATAATCATCCTGTTCCGGGCCAGGTTGGTGTCCGCCTCCTCCTGCGACCCGCCGAAGAAGTCCTCGAAGCAGAACTTGAAGAACACCACAATCCCGCTGTCGACCGGAATCGCCTCGACCGCCTCGCGCACGCTGTTCACCATCTCGTGGCCCTCGCCCGGCGTCTCTATCGTCCGGTGATAGAGCGAGACGCCGTTGCGGATAACCGGTACGCCGTCGTCCCCTTCCCAGCCCCAGTGATAGAACCAGCCCTCGTTCACCGAGCGGCCGAGCATGTACGCGGCGCTCGCCCGCACCTCGCCGCCGGTCGTGAAACTTGAAGTGTACTCGGCGGCAAGCCCGTTCCCGGCCGGGTCGCTCGCCCCGGTGCCGATTGTGATGGTGCAGGTGGTATGCGAGTCGAGCGACTGGTCCGGGGTGAACGTCAGCGATGTCGCGCCCGACCAGGCGAACGCGCCGGTGGCCGAAGGTGTCAGCCCGAACGCGGCCTCGACTGACGAAGTCTCCATGTCCTCGGAGAACGTGACCCTGACGCTTGTGTTTCGAATCACGCTGGTCGCCCCGTCCGCCGGCGCGCACCCGGTTACCGTCGGCAGAATCGTATCCGGCGTCGTGCAGCCGGTCAGGACCAGTACCGCGGCCAATGCAGCGCATGCGGCAAATTTCATATCAATACCTCCACAGGCTGTTCTCCTTGAATCGTCCGGGCGTTGAGGATTTGTCGGCCATTCTCCCGGCTTCGCTTCAGACGAGGTCCATTTCGTACACGCCCTCATCCCGGGCCCCGATAGACAGTCTGCATCTGCGGGGATTCTCATGTCGCCAGATGTGGACCAGTGTGTGGCCCCGGCGGTCCTTCGTCGCCGCGCCGAGGCGGGCCACCCAGACCGCGTCGAGCAGGACAGCGACTTCGGCCGACCCATTCTCATCGAAATCTCTCAGCACGAACCTTGCCGTGTCATCCTTTTTGTACTTCTTCCCGAGCGGCGGGATGGCATACCACCAGACGTCGCCGGACGTGTGTTTGTAGGCCTTGGACCTCAGAACGTGTCTCTGGGACAAGATTCCCTCCCTTGAGAGTGACTACACCGTCCTTCGCCGGCAGCTATGCGACTGCCGATACTGAGCCCGTCTGCGGAATACCCGCACATCCTGCGCTGCGCCCTCAGGCCTTGATCCATATCATGCTCGTCGCACCGTCGGCCGGTGTGCACCCGGTCACGCTCGGCGCGACCGGGTCCGGCGTCCTGCAGGCGAACGATACCAGCACGAGACCGGTTGCCAGGCATGCAGTAAATTTCATATCATTACCTCCATGGGTTGTCGGGTCAGGATAGACGAAGATGCCTGAGCGTCAACGGGCTGAGGGACGGAGGGGCAGGCTGGTAGGAAACGCAAGCGTCCCCGACCATCACGGGACCTCTTCGTGCCCCGGGTCTTGCTGAAGACGGTTCGGAGTTTCTCGTCAGTGGCTCTGCTCATGCGGCCAAGATAGCGCGGTGGGCTGGTGTGTCAAGCGGGCGGGGGAAGTCGGGGGCCAGAAAGCGGCAATGCGTCCCCGAGTATCCTAGGCATGCGGCGATTCTCGTACTATTACCTCCGTGGATTGCCGGGTCAGGATAGGCGGTGACGCGCAGGCGTCAACGGGCTACCGCCGCAGCAGACGTGAGAGCCACGAGCGCCGTTCGTCTACCTGCCAGGTCGGGTTGTCCTCCAAGTGGATGTTGTTCACCTGGAGCCAGCATCTGTTGTTCTTCATGGGCCGGGTCAGGCCGACCGAAAGCAGCACTTTGGTTCCCGCCGCGATACGACGAGCAACATCTGCGACGACTTCGGTGCGTGGTGCGAGCTGGTCCGGTTCCCACAACCTCAGGTCTGTGACCGGCAAACGGCAAGCCAGTTCCCCGTCCGAGACTTCCAGCACGATACGTGGCTTGATGCTTTCGTTCCGTTTCACTAAGTCAATCTCCGGGCCATGGATACCGCCCGGGTCGAGCGTGCCGAGCGAGGCCCGACCCTGGCTCCGCCCGGTCGAGTAGCTGCTTCGTGTATGTAAGAGTTCTGGCCCGAAGATCTCCGTCAGGCTGGTGCGGGCCATGCCTTTCAGCATCTTCCAGAAATCGGGAGCCGGAATGACGCCAATCCGTTTCGCGTTCCTCCGTCGGAATCGCGCATCTTCCACTGCCGGCGCCCGGCCTCTCGGTTGTACGTCTCCGATGTCGACAAGGCAGGCCATGTTGAACGGGGCACCGGGTCGCTCGACCATCTTCCTGCGTACGCCGTGCCAGAGCACGGGCCGGACGTACCGTCTCGCTTCCAGTTCAACGCCCGCGACGCACACCGTACCCGGCCGCATCCGGGTGACGTGGTCGATGACCAATCTCACGTGTTGTCCGGGGAATCGAAGTCCAGCGATACCTGACCGCCGTGCCGTTCGCGCTCGACCTCCTCGTAGCTCTGCATGCGGCCGTCGCCACGGATGTGCAGCACCTCGGCGTCGAGCCGCATGAGTGCGGGGGCAATCAGCATGTGCCGGTGGCACTGCGCCGGGTTCTCCTCGCCGCACACGATGGCGACCCGGCGCTTCTCAGCCAGTCCGGCAAGCTCATGGACCGCGGTCCGAAACTCTGGCGTCCGTGCAATCCTGGCGAACGAGAGCGGCGGCTTACGCTTCCCGCCGAGCTCTTTGCCCATGTAGCGGTACTCAATGCCTGCTTCGCTCGCCGCCTCGGCGAGTGCGTCGTGGTTGAAATGGGGCACGTAGCGCGAGTATGGTGACGAACGGACGTCAATCAGCAGCGAGACGCCGTACTGCTTCAGCAGACTGAAGAACTGCGACTGCTTCTGGTTCGAATGGCCGATAGTCCAGATGGTTGGCTTCGGAGCGCTATGCTCGACCATGGGCGATTGTAGAATCAGGATGGGACCGTGTCCACCAGGCGATTAGCTGCCCAAAGCCGGTGGGAACCCCCGTGGGCTGTCGGAGCAGAATAGACGAAGCCGCCTGAGCGTCAACGGGCTGAGGGACGGAAGGGCAGGCTGGCAGGAAATGCAAGCGTCCCCGACTATCCCCGGATATCTTCGTGCCCCGGGTCCTGCTGAAGACGGTTCGGAATTCTTCGTCAGTCGTCCCGCTCATGCGGCCAAGATAGTGCAGAGGGCTGGCATGTCAAGCGGACGGCTGAGCTCGGTCAACCAGTCACATTTACGGAATCAGTGTCGAGTTGGGTATTGTGTCCCCTCAACCCCGGTTTGATGGGCAGAGTCTGCGTCGGCCCGAACGCCTTGAAGTTGCCCAGGCTGAATTCGCGTAGGTACATCAAGCCTCCTAGTAGACGGCCACCGGGAATCCGAAGAAACGGAGTCCGGAATTTACATTGGTGTTCCTTAGCGGATATCTGTCCGGCCAGTAGTAACCAACCAGCTCTTGGATGCTTGACTTGCCGAAGCCAGTAAGGCGGCCGTTGCAGCGAGTCATCCTGTCTACGATTGAGCCCTCGCCGTGAATTAAGTCCCGCCAAGCGACGCGGATAGTACTGAGGCTGTTGTTCTCGGGCTTGAGGAACTTCGTTCGGTTGCGCGCATCTGACGTCTGTGCGTTGATGCAGAAGACAACCTCCTTCACGTCCTCACGCTCAACCTGACTGACCATGTCCACCGCCAACAGGCGTTGTACGCTGCGAATGTGCTTGAGCTTCTTGTTCAGACCCTCGTGCTCGGATGGAACGCTTACATCCGCCGCGAACCGCCGCGCCCATCTCCGTATTTCCATCACACGTTGTCCGTCAGTCAGCTTCCGGGGGGTAATTCCGCGATCGTGGTATGGCTTGGAGGGTTTGGTCGAGCCGTGGAAGAGGTACTCTAGGAACTCGTCCACTTCAATGTAGCGCGGTGCATTCGGCCAGACCCTCTGGACAGCGGAGTACTCGGTTGCGAGCTTCTCATAGTGGCCTAGGAACGGGACGTAGTCGGCGAAGACGCTGGCGCCTTGCTCGCCGCCGCCGGGGTCGTCGAGGTCTGTCCAGAGTACAGGCAAACCCGGCCGGCCGTGATCATCAGGACCCCGCTGCCTCCCGGGCTTGCTGACAGGCTTGAGCGCCCTGATCTCGTCGAGCGTCTTGGGCTGCGCTTTCTTGTCCCACCAATCGGTATACAGATTGGCAAGCTGTTGCACGTCTGTGCCACGCAGCCGGACACCCACTTCGTACCTGCGCCTGAACGCCCACTCCGTCAAGTTCGCTGACCCCACAACAGCGGCATCGTCAGCAAGGAATACCTTGGCGTGAAGGCCTGGCAGACTGCTAATCTTGCCCCTTCGCGCGAATTCCTGCAAGGTCCGCAGATCCAAGAGCGCACGGTCATCCAGGTCAACCATCAACCTCGTGTCCAAGTCATCCTTGTCGATCCACGCGCGCCCCACATGCTTGCGCACGGTTGAGAGACTCCCAAGGTACGGCACGGCGATCCAGAGTCGCCGCGTCGCCGCGTCGCAGATGTCACGAATCTCCTTGGCTAAGGCATCACCATGCAAGATGTTCATGCTTCCCTCCTACAGCACGGAAACGTTCTTTGGCATCTCTGACTGTCCGGATATGACCCGGGATGTTAGTGGAGTCAATCCGCTCCTCCTGCAACGGTTCGGTTCACCCGGTGGATGCGGATGTCGCGAATCCTGTCCTTGATGCGGAACGTGTGGACGTCCAAGCCCTCCGCGTAGGCCTCTATCCAGTCTAGGTTATCGTCGGAGAAGTGTGGGTGTTCATACTTGAGTAATTCGTCCAGAAGGTGAAGGAGGTCCTGATATCCGCGCAGCCGACCGCCCTTGAGATACCGCCGAGCATCCACCAGCGCGTCTTGGAGTCGGCCCAGGCGATAGAGAACGAAGAAAACGAAGTACCCCATGTACTCGTACTCGGTGTCCTTCGCCAGCCTAGAACGCAAAGCCCGGAGAAACGTCTCACGTTCTGCAGCATCCTTGAGCGTTTCGTATAGCTTCAGCAGCGCGTCCGCGTTCTCGCTTTCCACGGCGGGCTCATCAGACCCTATGTATATGGAAACCGGCTTAGGAACATCGGCATTGTAGCATTCCGTCCCGAACCCACCGGGCCGCTGACTGGCTAGATGCAACAGCACGGTGCCGAACTGACCCGACACATCCCTGCCGGACATGAACCTCTCCTTCTCGGACTTCAGTACGGAAGCTACTTGCTTCTCGACCGGGTCCGCGATGGAGGAGAGTTTCTCCTCCTCGGGTAGCGACACTACGGACTGGCGTGCTGCGCCGCTGCGAAACCTGACCTTCTTCACTTTGAGCTTGTTCCCGAACTGGTCCGACAGCACGACAGTGGCTATGAAGTCTTCCTTCTCCCCACACTGAACAGGCTGCACCCAGAAATGCACTCCCACCCAAGTCGACTCTCCGGGCGGTATCGGCCACCTTTCGGTTGAGTACGGTGAGTCCAGCTCCTTCGTGACGGCCTCGCCTTCTACACGAGGCTTGACGATGTGGGCACCGACGACACGAACTGGCTCGCCAGTGATGTTCGTCACATGTATGTCTGCGCTGACCTGCATTGCGGGTTTTCCATTAACCCCGCCCCGATGCCATCGCGCCCACCTTGCAGGAACCGGGACTCTGAGAGTTCGCCGCGGGTAGTTCAGACCGTACTTCTCTCCCAGCCAAGCCGCGAACCGGCCAGCTAAGTCCGCAATCCTCGCCATTGTTCTGTCCGGGAAACCCAATCCACCCATCATTCGTCTCTAGCCCACTATCGTCCCTAGTATCCTCTTCTGCTCGGCCATTTCCTTCTCGACCAAGGCCCTGTTCTTCTCGCGCCACTTGGCGGTCTGCTCGCCGAAGGGGGCGCGGCGCAATGTGTCATACCGCATATGATCCCCTTGCAACCAATTAGATTGAACCGCCATGCGGCCAAGATAGCGCGGTGGGCTGGTGTGTCAAGCGGGTTAGGCGACTTTCGGCTTGCGGAAGACATCGTTGCGGTGAATCCGCAAGAACTTGCTGTCTGGTTCGAATCGGGCGGGCATCGTGATTCGCTGGCCTCGGAGACGCCAGAAGTCGTGCTCGACTACTTCGTCTGGCAGGAAGTCCTCCAAGTACTTGCTCAGCATCAGACGACGATGCCGGTCAAACGATATCAATCCTCGGTCGAAGGCCGCGTCGTACGTGGCCGCAAGACACAGTCCATTCTTTGGGTTTAGCCTGTTCTTCACGTCGCTGGCCCACGGCACGATATGGCTCGCTCGAAGCAACTCGGGCACCGGGTTGCCGCTTATGCAGCATCGAGAATCGTAGGCGGCGAGAATGGTATCGCGGAAGAACCCTTGTCCAATTCGTTGCTTGTGTTCCGAGACGGATTCGGTCTCGCCGGCTGGCGCGGAAGTTACTCGTCGCCGGCTCGTGGATTTCTTCGGTTCTTCCAACATCAGCTCCAGCAAGCGTTCCTCAGACTTGGTGACAAGAGCATCCCAGTCCGAGTGGAATTCACGCCAGACTGTGCGGTCAAGCCCACTCGCGTTGGGAAGCCCTTTCTTACCTTGTCGCTGCAATTCTGGGTCTAGTGAAGCGAGGTTGCAGAGCTTCATCGAGAGGCTGCTTGGCGTGCGCCCCATCCGTTCCGCCACCGCAGCGATAAGCGGTTGTGTTCCATGTAGCTGCCCGAAAGGCAACTTGTAGTACACATTGAGTGCAATGATGAGTTCGTCGCGTGTCCACCGTCTGGGGTCGATTCCTTTCGACATGGAAGCTAGGCCTTTCCTACCTTCCGTACCATTCGCCTGCGCAATTGATGCGGGTTTGGTGGAGGTTTCACGTCTCCTTCCACATGTTCTGCGACGTTGCCGCTCTCATCACAGCGGCATTATGCCACAAGCCCGACAGACAGTCAACCGCAATCAGAAGCGCGTCCGCGGACTATGAACACCGTTTCGCTTGGTAGATTGCCCAAGCGCTGCCGGACGGTCGAGCGAGTTGGGCCGGTGCAGAGAACCGCGGAGGCTGGAGTACACCCGGATGATACCGACCGCAGTGAAACGTAAAGTATGGAAGCGCAACGAGGGGAAGTGCGCTATCTGCGGTAGCACAGAGAACCTACCGACTACATCATTCCATACTCCAAAGGCGGTTCATCGCTCGTCGCGGAGAACATCCAGTTTCTCTGCGCCAAGCATGACCGGATTGAGTAGCCGCTACCGGTCAGAAACCGAGGTTGCCATCCTCAATTCCCAGTGCGATGGAGATCGCCGTTGCGTTTCGCAACATGAATGTGCCGTAGTCTCGCGCCAGCTGCACCAAGTGCTGAGCGGCCCGAGGAGTCCAATCCGAACCGCCGACTAGCAACTGTTCAAGAGTCCTAAGCCCGGGGCAACTCTGGTTCGCTAGGAGTATGCGGTACTCCTGCACAAGCCCGTTCAAGTCCGTGTCCACCTCCGGAACGGGTCCATCCCGCACGCACAGGGCGAGCTCAGCGATGACAGCAGATAGAGGTACGCCAACCGCCTTCGCAATCCGCACCAGGTTCTCAATCCCGATGTTCTTCTCGCCGCGTTCGACCTGGCCGATGTACGTACGGTGGAGGTTGGCCTTTTCGGCGAGCTTTTCCTGGGACCAGCCTTTTTCCTCGCGGAGTTCCCGGACGCGGTCGCCGACCTGCTTCTTGATGTCTTTTGCCACATGGCATTGTAATCCCTGCAGCCGATAGTTCGACAGCCTATTGATAGCATCGCGAAGCGTATCCTCGGACTATGAGTACTATTCTGCTTGGCAGGCTGTTCAAGTGCCGTCCGCACAACCCGTGCAGGAGGAGTCGATTACTCCGAGAGGTTCTTCCCGCTGCTGAGGTTTGGGTATGCCATGTCTGGATTGTGACGAATGGGGCCGATAAGGCAACGGCCTAAAGGGCACAAAGCGAGGTCCACACAACGCTGGGCGGAATCGGATACCATCATTCGCTGATTGCCCCAGGGGGGGGTACTGGCTTCCCCGAGCGGCCCGGATGGTGGCTGGGATAGCGGCCGGGGTGGTTGCTTGCGGGGCGGGTGGGGGATTGGTGCCCGATTCGGCCCTGGTGGCCGCCGGGCTGGTCGTTACGGAAGCCGCTGCCCTAGTCTCCCCTTCCAAGCCATCCCGATAGCAGTTGGCGGAGCCGCCTTGGGGGCCATCCCGGGGGCGGCCCCGGGGATGACCCGGGGGATATCCCCCGGGATGACCCCTGGGATACCCCCGTCGTGCCGTAGTTCCGGGCAAGACATTGAAGGAACAGGCTTTATGGCGAAGCGGCGGGCCGGACGGAATCAAGGCAGAAAACCCCTGACAGGTCGTCTGACAACTCTTCCGGTAAGTCCTGGAGCAGGAATCTGACACTTCGACATGAAACCGCCTCACGGCGGGCGAATTCCGCGGGGTGTGGTGTATATACCTATGTACAGGTCTGCGCTGCCAGGGGGCTGCCGAGCCTGATTCCCGGAGTATGCTCGTTGGGGTTGCGGGCCGCTTGACTCATAACTTGACTTATACTTGACTTACAGTAGCATGCGGTGATGGCATATTCGCCCCGGTTCACCGTCAGTCCGCGTCTGCTTGCGCTGGTCGAGGAGGTCGCAACGCTGCGGGCGCAGGTGATGGCCGCGGCGGTGCAGGTGGTATGGATACCGCAACTGCAGCGGGACGCCCGGGTGCGCAATACCCACAGTTCGACCGCCATCGAGGGCAACCCGCTCACCCAGGCCCAGGTTCGGGCCCTGGCCGAGGGCCGCGAGGTCGTTGCCGTGACCGACCGGGCGAGGCAGGAGGTCCTGAACTACTTCGCCGGGCTGAAGTTCATCGAGACCGGTTCGGACAAGCGCCGCGTGACGCACCGCGATGTGTGCCGGCTGCATGCGGTTGCGGCCCGGGGTGTGATGGACCAGGGTCGCGAAGGCGAGTATCGGAAGATGCAGGTCTGGGTCGGTTCGCACCGGCCGCCGCCACCGGGTCAGGTGAAGGCGCTGATGGCAGAGTTGCTGGACTGGTGGAACCGCGAATCGAAGCAGTGGTCGCCCGTGATATCGTCGGGCATCATCCACCACCGGTTCGAGGAGATCCATCCGTTTGCTGACGGCAACGGCCGGGTCGGCCGACTGCTCGCGCTCCGGGAGCTCTACCGCCGGGGATTCGATACCCACCACATCTTTGCGGTGGACGAGTACTACTGGCAGGACCGTTCGCGCTACTACGCGGAGTTGCGGGCGGTCCGGGACCGGGATGGCGACCTGAGCGGTTGGCTGGAGTACACCGCCGAGGGTTTGCTGTCCGCGTTGCGCAATGCCTGGAAGCGTATCCAGTCCGTGGCCGGCGGCGACAGGGGGCGGTTGATGCTCAGTCCGAAGCAGGAGCAGTTGGTGCGGATGCTGGCCGACGAAGGACCGATGGCCCCGCGCCGGATATGGGAGGCCCTGGGTGTTTCGAAGCAGGGCGCACTGAATCTCCTGAATCCGTTGCTTGAAGCCGGGCTCGTGCGGCGGGAGGGAACCAGGAAGTCCGGGCGGTACGTTCTGGTTTCAGGGTCGGGCGAAGTGTAGCGTCCGGGCTACTTCAGGTTGTCGATGATCGTCCGAATCTGCGGCGCTGCCAGGGGGGCTGCCGAGCCTGGATTCCCGGAGCATGCTCGTTGGGGTTGCGGGGCGCGGTTGATTGAGCGCATCCGCTGACTGCTTGACACGCCGATGTGTCGCAGTATCTTGGCTGGATGAGTGAGGCGGCGAATAGCAGACTTCTTACGATATTCAACAGGACCTCGGGTTACTGTCATTTCTGCGGGGACGCGCTCGTATTCGAGAGACGCGGACTCAAGGGAATGTACGAACGCGGTGCGTGGGAGGTCGACCACGTAATCCAACGGGGTAAAGGCGGGAGCAGGTCTGCTGAGAACTGCCTGCCGGCCTGCACGCGCTGCAACCGCCTGCGCTGGCATCGCACGCGCGATCAGTTGCACGCGGTAATGGAGTACGGACTGATTGCTACCCGCGCGGTTCGGCGGAACACCAGGCTCGGCCAGCAGCTTCGAGAGAAGCTGGCAAATCAGAAAGAATCCAACCGCCGCAGGCGAACCCAGCATTGACGACAATCAGGAGTAGTCTTCTGCCCTGAGGAGTTCTGCCCGCTGCCGTGGGTCAGGGGATATTCTGCCTGACCTGGTGCCGGTTCGGGGTTTGTGATGACGGGAAGCGGGGACCGTTTGGTCCCCGCTTCGCTACTGTCTGGAGTTGTCGCTACTCGTCGTACGTCACTTTCATGTACATGGCCTGCATGTGAGTCAGACCAGTCGGGTTGCCGAGTTTGTGGTGGGAGACCTCGCGGTAGACGCCGGCGGTTGTGAAGGCATGCGATGAGACCGAGTGGCCGTCGTCACCCGCCCAGCGGAACTCGACGATGAAGTTGCCGCCGGTGTAGTCGTACTTCGTGTCGAGCACGAAGTCGTGCCAGTAGTCTCTCTCGCCCGTGCGACCGTACACCTGCGATGCCGCGCTGTACACCAGGGTCGGTGTGTTGCCGGTGTAGTTGTTGTCGAACGTCGCCTCAAGCGTGTCTTTCGTTGTGGGGCAGATGTGGATTTCGAGGTTGTTGAATGTGCCTTGTGCCATCAGGGAAGGCATGAGCGAGAGGGTGTTGATGAGACCGGTGTGATTGACGTCGCTTGCGTAGTAGAGGTGCTGTGCGCGGCACGAGTCGGCCGGACCGCCCTGGAATGGCAGCCAGTTGTTGATGCTGCTGTCGCCGACGACTACCGCGAAACCGCTGGACGAGCCCGGGTTGACGATAATCTGCACGGTTGCCTGAGCAAGGCCGGAGTTGCCGTCGTCGGCCGTCACTGTGATTGTGAACGTGTCGGTTACGGTGACGTTGGGCGCGGTCCAGACGACCGCGGCACCGCTGGTAGCGTCAAATGCCCCGCCGTCCGCGCACCAGGTGAATGTGACGGCGTCGCCGTCCGGGTCGGTGCAGGTTACGGACAGGTTGACGGTCGCGCCGGCGTCGACTTCGGTGGCCGAGGCTGTAATCACCGGGGTGTCAGGGTTCTTGTTGCCGCTGGTGGTCAGGCAGCCCGGGAGGAGAACCAGCCCGACGAGCAGGATCGATAGCGGAAGTAGTCTTCGCATCTGCTTTTCCTTTCTTTGCTGTTGTTACTGCCAATCTGTGAGCGCAGACTTTAGCTTGGATTCAGGCAGGGTCAAGTATTGTGATTCCGGGGCCGGGTGCGGCTTGATAGTCGGGTCTTTCCGAATAGAATAGATGGATGGTGTTTGTACATCCGAAGGCCGGGACGGTTGAGCCACGCCGGTGGAGACCTGACGTGGAATGCCGCTGCAGCGAAAAGGAGTTCCCATGAAGCGACCGTTGATACTGCTCTGCCTGGTTGCCGTGCCCCTGCTCGCGGGGACGATGACCAGGACCGTGAGATTCGACCGCGAGGACCTGACCCTGGCCCGCGAGGCCGGGTACGATATTGTCAACCTGCGGGGATGCCTGGCCCAGGGCATTCCCGGTGCGCCGGAACTGCCCGCGGTCGTGCAGACGGTGGCGATTCCGGCCGGGGCCGTGGTGACCGGCGTCGAGCTGGTGGCCGAGGAGTGGATCGACCTGACCGGTGCTTACCGTGTCGGTCCGGCCCAGCCCGACGTTGTGCTGCCGCAGCCGGGCGTGGACAATACGCCGGTGCCGGTTCCACCCGACCCGGCAATTTATGCTTCGACCGCCCCGTATCCGGCCGTGACGCTGCAGTTGCTGGCATCCGGCACGATGTGCGGGTATCGGCTCGCGAACGTCCGTTTGAACCCGGTTCGCTACACCCCGTCGACCGGCCGGCTGCAGCTCGCGACGCGGTTGAGCTACCGGCTCACTTATGCGGTGCGCGACGAGGCAACGGTGGCAACCCGGAAGCAGCGGGAAGCGTTCGGCTCAATGGTGCGCGCGCTGGTCGTCAACCCGCAGGACGTCGGTCGCTTCGCCCCGCGGGTCGGCCGCAATGCACTCTCCACGTTGCCGCCGGGCAACTACGAGTACGTCGCGATAACCCGGACGCCGCTGGACACCGTGTTCCAGCGTCTGGTCGACTGGAAGACACTGAAGGGTACGCCCGGGACCGTAGTCCTGATACCGTGGATTGAGGCGAACTATACCGGGTATGACACGCAGGAGCAAATCCGCAATTTCATCATCGACGCGTACCAGACCTGGGGCACGATGTACGTGCTGCTGGCCGGGCAGGGCGACTACAGCAACAGCGGGCAGAATATCTTCCCGACCCGGATGGGCAATTGCGGGTCCGGTGGCGACGAGCCGTGCGACCTGTACTATGCGGGCCTGGACGGGAACTGGGACGCGAACGGCAACCACATCTACGGCCAGCTTGCGGACAGCACCGATATGTACTCGGACGTCTACGTCGGCCGGGCACCGGTCTACAATGTCGCGATGGCGCAGAACTTCGTGTACAAGGTGATAACCTATGAGCAGAATCCGCCGGCTGGCTACCTCAAGCGGATGTTGCTGCCGACCGCCATCCTCTGGTCGAGCTACGATGAACGGCCGATGGTGGAGTCGATTGCGCGGCAGACGCCGCCCGACTGGCAGGACGGCCGGCTCTACGAGCGGGCCGGGACCCTCTCTCGCCAGGCGGTCAACGACTCGCTTGACGACGGGTGGGGCATGAGCCACTGGGACGGCCACGGCAACCCGACCGGCATCTACATGTCCTCCACGCCCTACTTTAACTCAGACGACGCCCAGGCCCTGACCAACGGCGACCAAGTCGGCATCGGGGTCGCCATCGCCTGCGACTGCGCGGCCTGGGACCACGTCTCGGGCGGCGACTGCCTCGCCGAGCACATGGTGAACCGGGTCGGCGGCGGATTCATGGCCACGATCATGAACACCAGGCACGGGTACGGCGCAATCGGGCCGGGCGGCAACTACGTGCCCGGGCCGTCGGAGCGGCTCGACACGACGTTCTACGCCGGGGTCCTGCTCTACGACATGCCGAACACCGGCAAGGCGCTCGGGTACTCCAAGGCATCCTGGGCCCCGTACGCGGATTCGCTCTACCAGTACGCGATGCAGCGCTATTGCATCTATAGCCTGAACCTGCTTGGTGACCCCGAAACCCCGCTCTGGACCGACGAGCCGACCAACGTCAACGTGGCGCACGCGGGCGTCGTCAATATCGGCAACAACGTCCCCTACCCGGTGACAGTCACCAACGGCAGTTACGCGCCGGTCGAGTCGGCCCTGGTGGTGCTCCGCAAGGGCACCGAGTTGGACGTGCGGGGCCGGACGAATTCAAGCGGCCAGGTCACGCTGCTGGTGTCGGCGTTGACCCCGGGCCCGATGGCAATGTCGGTTGCCGCCCGGGACCACTACGTTTTCTTCGACACCGTGCTGGTGATTGCGAGCGAGCGGTACGTTTCGTACCTGCGTTCGACCATCCTCGACCCGGCACCGGGTGGAAACGGCGACTCGATCCTGAACCCGGGCGAGACGGTAGACATCCCGACCTGGGTGAAGAACTGGGGCCAGCAGACCGCGTACTCGGTGACCGCGAAGCTGCGCACCCACGACCCGAACGCCCAGGTGACCGATTCGGCAAAGACGTACGGCACTATCGCGGCCGGCGACTCGGCTTTCACCGGCCCTGACGGGTTCGGGCTGCACGTCAACGCCGGGGTCGGAAACGGCTACGGGGTCGCCTGCTCGCTTATCTGCCGCGACGCGAACGACTCGACCTGGGTGTCGAATATCGTGTTCTACGTCGGCACGCCGGTGCTCGAACACCGGTCGGTAACGGTCGTGGATACCGCCCACGGCGGCAACGGCAACGGCCGGATCGACCCGGACGAGACCGCGGACCTGGCAATCAGTATCAGGAACATCGGCATGGGCCACGGGTACAACTGCCACGCGGTCCTGCGGTCGACCGACGCGCGGTTCCACGTCGAGGATTCGACCGTGGACTACGGCTTCATCCGCAAGGGCGACAGCGCCGGCCCCGGCACGGATTTCTTCACGGTCCACGCCGATACCGGCATTCCACCGGAAACGTCGATTGACTGTACGCTCGACCTGTACGCCGACGGCGGGTATACGACTTCCGAGTTGCTGACGTTGGTGGTCGGGGAGTTCCGGACCGTCGACCCGATTCCGGACGGCCCGCGCCTGCCCGCGGTCTACTACGCGTACGACGACATCGATACCATGTATGCGCCGCGCCCGACTTACGACTGGGTCGAAATCAGCGGCACCGGTACGCGAATCACATACTCGCAGAACGACGCGGTGGTGATGGTAAGCCTGCCGCCCGCGTTCGGGCCGTTCAAGTTCTACGGCCAGCGCTACACGCAACTCTCAATCAGCGCCGACGGCTGGATCTGCCCGGGCAACTACACGACCCGCAACTACAGCAACACTCCGTTGCCCAACCCGCAGACACCGCCGGGAATGGTCTGTCTCAACTGGGATGACCTGTACCCGGTATCGGGCAGCGGCGGGGCCGGGTACGTGTACTACTACCACGACGCGGCACATCACCGGTTCATCGTCGAGTACGACAGCGTGCGGTACTACTCGGGCTCGACCCGCGACAAGTTCCAGGTCATCTTCTACGACACGACCGTCGCGACCTACACCGGCGACAACGCGTTCACGGTGCAGTACATGACCGCCAACGGCTATTCGAGTACCACCCTCGGCATTGAGGACCCGGCGCGGGCTATCGCGATTCAGGCGCTGTACAACGGTACCTACCACCGC
Organism: uncultured bacterium; assembly: GCA_965370805.1. GTDB lineage: Bacteria > Hydrothermota > Tepidihabitantia > Tepidihabitantales > Tepidihabitantaceae > CBDUVZ01. Next base: position 15,651 of record CBDUVZ010000007.1, read on the forward strand.
GGCTGCGCGCCGATTGCCCCGCGCCGGGCGATCAAGTACACCACCGACCCGCCGAACCAGACCGGAGTCGCCGAGGAAGTGACGCCGGCTTCGCTGCTGCGCGGACGACAATTGGTCGTCGCGCCGAACCCCTTCAACAGCACGGCGCTGGTGCATTGGAACCTGGTGCGTGACGCCGACGTCAACCTGCAGGTGTTCGACGCCGCCGGCCGCATGGTGCGGACTCTGGTTGCCGGACCTCGCGCCGCCGGGATCCGGACCACAACGTGGAACGGCCGGGACGATACCGGACGGGAGCTTGCACACGGCATCTACTTCGTCCGGCTTGAGACCCCGGGCGAGACGACAAAGACCAAAGTAGTCCTGGCGCGGTAGCGGCCGGGACACGCAAGCCACGGGGCGAAGCATTGCTCCGCCCCGTGGCTTTTCTCCGGAAGCCGGTTTGCGGAGCCGGGTGACGCTTGATAGTCGGGTCTTTCCGAATAGAATTGGCGGATGGCGGAAGACCGACAGCCGGCCACGGTGACTGAGCATCCAAGAGTATCGCTGTGGCGGATAGCGCTCACTTTCCTGAAGATCGGGACAATCGGGTTCGGGGGCGGAATCGGGATGCTGGCCCTGATTCGTGAGATTCTCGTCCGGCAGAAGCGGTGGATTGACGACAGCCAGCTCGGGGTGGCGGTCGCGATGGGTCAGATGCTGCCCGGACCGTTCGTCTCCAATTACGCGGAGTACATCGGCTACGAACTGCACGGGCTGCGGGGAATGGCAGTGGCGGTGGTTGCGTTGCTGCTGCCCTGCTTCGTGCTGATGACCGGGCTGAGTTTCCTCTATTTCCGGTTCGGGTCGGTGCCGACGGTCGAGCGGCTGTTTGCCGGAGTGCAGCCGGTTGTCGTCGGAATCCTGGCCTGGGCAACGTTCAGCATCAGCCGGACCCACGTCGTCAACTGGCGTGCGGGGTTGATTGCGGTTGTCGGGTTCGGGGCGCTGCTTCTCGGGGTGGACGTCCTGCTGGTTGTGCTGGGCAGCGGGCTGCTGGGGATTTTGCTTTCCGGTGCCTGGCGGACGCTGGTGCCGCGGCGGACGCTGGCGCTGGCCCCATACCTGGTGCCGCTGGCCGCTTCGGTTGAGGCGGGTTCCGGATGCTGGGCCCGGGCCCTGGAGCTCGGGTCCGTTTTCCTGAAGATCGGCGCCGTCATCTTCGGCGGCGGGTTCGCCGCGATTCCTTTCATCCAGCACGAAGTGGTGGACGTGCGCCACTGGCTGACCGCGAAGGAGTTTATCGACGGCGTGGCGCTGGGCCAGATGACGCCGGGTCCGGTGGCGATTACCGCGACGTTCGTCGGCTTCCGCGTGCTCGGCCTGCCCGGGGCCCTGATTGCAACCCTGGCGGTGTTTCTGCCGTCTTTCTTCCTGATACTGATTTTGATACACGCGTACCGCCGGGTGAAGGACCATGCGCTGGTCAGGGGATTCCTCTCCGGCGTGATGCCCGCGATGTGCGGGATGCTTCTGACGGCGACCATTCTCATCGGCCGGACCGCGATTACCGGATCTGCGACCACGGTTGTGGCGGTGCTGAGCCTGGCGATACTGCTGCGATTCAGGACTGACCCGGTCTGGCTGGTGCTGGGCGGGGCTCTGCTCGGACTGGTGCTGCCCCGGGCGTGACAGCGAGATTGACACTCACCTACTGGCCTCTATGATTCTCTCATGATTGGTAATCTGCGGAGGGTCGCCTCCCTGTTCCTTTTCTGCCTGCTGCTGAACGCGGCTGGTGCCGAAATGGCGAAGGGCGAATCCCGATTGATGGATTCCAGAACGCCCGCCGCCGAGATGGCAAGCGATGAGCGGCAGGTAACAGACGGGAGAACGTCGCCCGGAGCGAGAATTGAACTGCAAGCCTCGAATCCCGGCGGGGTTGAGTTCGAGTTCGTGGCGGATGATTTCGAGGTCATCGAGACCCGGGACGGAGTGACAATCGCCATGCCCGGGGCCGACCGTCTTGCCGAGCCCGGTGCGCCGGACCTGCCCGGCCGGATAGTGCTCATCGGGATACCCCGAGCGGGCGATATCAGGCTCAGTGTGACCACTCACGGCACTACTCTTCTGTCCGGGCTGGATATCGCGCCGATGGCGGGATTCGGCCCCGAGGTGCAGCGGCTCGAATCGGTCTTCGGCAAGGACCGGACCTGGCCCGCGGCGGCGGCGGAACTGGTCGGTATCGAGATAGTTCGGGACGTGCGGGTCGCCCGAATCAGGCTGAACCCGGTCCAGTACAATCCGGTCCGGAGAACGGTTGAGGTTCACCGCCGGGTGCAGGTGTCGGTTTCGTTTGAGCAGGCGGGTCAGGCGATACGGGAGTTCGACGCTTTCGACCCGGTGCTCAAGCGAGTGCTGCTGAACGGCGAGCAGGCGGTTTCCTGGAAAGTGGTTTCGCCGGTTGATCAGGACAGCGTCAATTTCTTCCACCGCTCCGACGTCTGGTGCAAAGTGAAGACCGAGACCACCGGGGTCTATGGAATCACGCCCGTAGACCTTGTCGAAGCCGGGTTTGCCACCGAAGGAATCGATCCGGCGACGTTCCGGCTTTATTCTATCGGCGAGTACGAGATAAACGGCGCGTATCCGGACACGATGATTGAGATACCGGTGTACGTCCAGGGTGAGTCAGACGGCCGGTTTGACGGGAGCGATTACATCGCTTTCCATGCCGAGTCGCCGGAACACTGGGACGCGGAACAGGTCGAATGGGAATCGAACCCGTTCACCCGGTATGGCTGTTTCTGGCTGACCTGGGGCGGCGAGCCCGGTGCGCGGATGGCGACGATTGACGGCGGGGGCGCGCTCAATCCGGCCGCTACGGCGACGCGCCACGACCATCTCGAACAGGACCGGCACTGCCCGGCAAGGTCCGGGCTGCTCTGGCTCTGGGAGCAGTATTTCAAGCAGGCCGGTCTTGCCGCCACGACTTATGACCTGGCGCTTGACCTGCCCAATCGCGAGACCTGGCAGGAATTGACGCTGCGGTTCTACGCCCGGACCGCAGCGAACAGCGTGCGGCTCTACCTGAACGGGATTGAACTCGACACGATGTCATTCACCGGGTCAATCCGGTCTCCCCGGGCCGCGGATATCACAGTCAGTGACTTCCCGGCCGGGGTGAACGACGCGGCCGCGGATACGTTGACTATCGAGTTCTTCGGCGACCCGGAGATGGAGGTCTTCCTCGACTACGCCGAGGTGCGCTACGTCGAACGGCTGGCGGTCTCCGACGAGCAGCCGCTGCTTCAGTTCTCCGTCCTCGACAGCGGCCCGGTGGAGTTTGGAATCGAAGGAGCGGCCGGTGACGTACTGCTGCTGGACGTGACCGACCCTTATGCTCCAAGGCGGATCACCGGTACTGCTGTTACCGGAGGACGTCGTGATGCGCGGGTCGAAGTCTCCGGCCTGGCCGAGTTCGCGTGCGTACTCACGTCCGGGCTGCGTGTTCCCGTTGCCGTCGAGCGGCGATACCCCGGGGCTCTACGGGACCTGGCCGGGCACGTGCATTACTTCATCATCTGCCCGGATGAGTTCCACGCCGCGGGCCGGATGTTCGCCCGGTACCGCGACGGCAACGTCGCCGGGATTACGGATGCCCGCGCCCGCGCGGTAAAGCTGTCGGAGATATACGACGACTACGGCTTCGGGATTGAGGAACCGGGCGCAATCAAGGCGTTCCTGGCGAGCAAACAGCCGGAGTACGGGATGCTCGCCGGCGACGCCACCTACGATTACAAGAACAACCTGAATGTCGAGCGACCGCCGTCGGTCCCGGCCTACGAAGTCGGGTACGATATCTACCCCGAGGTCTACGGCTCGGTTGCCAAGGCGATTGATGCCTGGTATGCGGACTTCGAAGGAGGGGGCGACAGCCCGGACATGATTCTCAGCCGGATTACGTGCCGGAGCCGGTCCGAACTCCGGCGCTTCATGGACAAGGTGCAGACCTACGAGGAGCAGCCTTTCGGGTTCTGGGCCAAGAAGATACTGTTGCTGGCCGACGACGAGTGGGAAGGGAGCCCCGACAAACCCGACCAAATCGGATTCGCCCATATCGGCGGCTGCGAGGAGATGTTGCTGTACACCCGGGATCTGCTCGACCCGGTCAAGGTGTACCTTACCGAGTACCGGTTCACCGGCACGAACGACAAAGCGGCGGCCCGGGCCGAGCTGCTGACCAGGCTCAACCAGGGAGCCCTGCTCTGGTTTTTCTTCGGGCACGGAGCCGGGTTCCAGCTCTGCCACGAACGGGCGCTGCACATTGACGGCGTGCCCGGGGTGATCAACGGCAGCCGGAATCCAATCGGGTTCTTCGGGTCGTGCGGCGTAGGGAGGTTTGAGGACACCCGGTACGAAGCGGTCGCCGAGGAACTGGCCCGCAAAGAGAGTGGCTGCCTGGCAACCATGGCCGCGACCAAGGCCACGCATCCGGGCAGCAACGAGCATTTCGCCCGGCGGTTCATCACCACGCTGTTCGACAGCCCGGACTACTGCATCGGCCCGGCGTTCTACGATGCCTGGCTCAACGTAAACACGCTGTACCACCTTTTCGGCGACCCGGCGGTGCGGCTGAAGATGCCGACCGCGGGCCTGGAGCCGGTGGCGGTGCCCGACACGTTCCGCCCCGGTGCGGTGGTGACTGCGACCGATTCCGTACCGCTGGCTGCCGGCATGTATGCCGTGTCGGTGCACGAAGCCGACTGGTTCCGGAGCTACTCCTCGGAAGCCGGGTCGAAGACCTACATCCTTCCCGGGTACGAAATCCACCAGGCAACCGGGTCGTTCGATTCCGGCCGGGCCGACTGTTCCTTCATGGTGCCGAAGATCGACTACCCGGATACGGTGGTGGTCCCGGACGGCAGCTATGCCCGCATGGACACCAGTTCATTGGTCAGCTTCCTCTGCTGGGACGGAACGGTCGGGTACACCAGCCGCCTCGGCGGAATCGCGCTGGGAGACACGGTTGCGACTCGGGATTCAACGCCGCCGGTGCTCGAGATGCGGGCCGACGGGCTGCTGCTTTCGACGGTGGATACGGTTCGGGTTCCCGGGGATTTCACCCTGACCGGGGTGCTTGATGACGAATCCGGGATCCTGCTGGCGTCGGTGCCGGACTACGGGCTGAGTTTCTACGTCGGCGCGGGCGTGACCGACCGGGTCGACCTCAGTGTTCGGTTCAACTACGACAAGAATTCGGTCACCCGCGGCCGATTCAGCTACCCGGTGACAATCGACCAGGAAGTGGATTCGCTCACTGTGATTGCTTCGGATAACCTGCGCAACCGGTGCCTGTGCACCTACTTCGTCCGCACCCAGCTCAGCAACGCGCTCAAACTCGACGAGTGCCTGGTCTATCCCAACCCGGTTTCCGGCCCGGCCTACTTCACGTTCGAGCTGTCGCGAGCCGCGTTTGTGTCAGTGAAGATATACACCATCTCCGGCCGTCTGGTCCGCAGACTGCCCGAGCGGTTGTGCGGGTTCGGGTACAGCCAGATCGAGTGGGACGGGAAGGACAAAGAAGGCGGCCGGCTCGCCAACGGGGTCTACCTCTACAAGCTCGACGCCAGATCGAGCGAGACCTCGACCGGCACGGCGCTCAGTTCCTCGACCACCCATCGGGACAAGCTGATTGTCCGGTACTGATCGTGCCGACCGGGAAAAGGCGCGTTTGACACACGGATGAAGTTGAGTATATTCTCACGGATGGAACGGTTACAGATTTCGTTCGCCCTGCTGCGGCGCAACAGGGTGAGAAGCCTGTCCGTTCCGCTTCTCCATATCTACATCTCCGCGGGTCTCGCGGTCGTCCTGCTGGCGCTTGCCGGGTTCCTCGGCCAGTACCTGGTCAACCGACACACCGACTACGGCAGGCTGAACCGGCTCGTGGCGGAGAACTACGAACTGAAGGCGAAGCTGGCGGTGCACGTGGCCGCGGTCGATACGTTCCGGCAGTTCCTGGCCCGGACCGAAGAGATGGATAACCGACTGCGCTGCGCCACGGACCTGTACCTGATTCCGGCCGATGTCCGGATGATGGGTATCGGCGGCACCGCCCGGCCGGCGGTTGACCCGATGCTCGACAACATGCTGCGTCGGGCCGAGTTCCAGGAACGGTCGCTGGTTGAGATCGACTCCGCATTCAAGAAGCAGGAACACCGGTTGCGCCACCTGCCGTCAATCTGGCCGGTCCGGGGCTGGGTGACGTCGGAGTTCGGCATGCGGCGCGATCCGTTCACCGGTGGCCGGCGGATGCACAACGGGATCGACATCGTCGCGCCGTACGGCAGCGCGATGGTTGCGCCCGCCGACGGCAGGGTCGTTTTCGCCGGCTGGAAGAGCGGTTGGGGTCGGTGTGTGGAGATTGACCACGGCAACGGCATCCGGTCTTTCTTCGCGCACTGCCGGACACTGGGGGTGGATGCCGGCAAGGACGTGAAGCGAGGCGACAAGATTGCGACGGTCGGCAGTTCGGGCCGGTCCACCGGCACGCACCTGCACTACGGGGTCAAGCGCAGCGGCGCCTGGACAAACCCCCGCAACTACATCATCAGTCCCCTCTGAGCGGGGACCACACCAGACATTCCTGAGCCTGCCGTCCGGCTGGTGCTACTGCCTCAACAGGGCGACCGGTAGTTTCTCCGTGTACGTGGCGTCCGGGGTTCTGTATTCAAGCCAGACCGCATAGATGCCGACCGCGGCCCGGATGCCGGCGTCCGTACTGCCGTCCCAATAGACCGTTCCCTCGGTCAGGTCCGGCCGGATATCACACAGCGAGTTGATGCAGCTGCCCGACAGGTCGAAGACCACTATCTTCAGCGTGCCGTCCGGCTCGGGGAGTCGGTAGACCACAACCAGGCTGTCCTCGAACCCGTCGCCGTCCGGACTGAAACTGCCGGTACCGAAGCCCAGGATACGGTCTTTGCCGGATGGGTTGAGGCTGATACGTCCCCGGTTGTCGGTCGTGTCGAGATCTCCCGGGCAGTCAATCCGTGCCCAGAGGTCGGTCTGAGTGTGCGGGCAGGTCAGCGGGACCCTGACTGTTGAGTCCGCGCCCGGTGGCAGCAGCCAGCCGGCAATGCGCTTGAGGTCGTCGGACGCATCGGGCATGCCGTTGTGGTTGAGGTCGAGGAATATCTCGATGTCCCAGTCCGCGGTGGCCAGGAAACCGGCATTCGTCAGTCCGGCCAGCGCGGTGAAAGAAACGCCCGGTTCCAGGTTTTCCGGGTCCTCGCAGGCAACCAGGTTGATTGCCAGGTTCGGCCGGGTCGTGATGCTGTTCGGGCTGCCCGGAGTCGAGCCGGCCGAATCCAGGCATACGGTCCAGTTGTCAATCGTATCCGGCCGGGCCGGGTCGATGCGCTCCCACGAGAACCCGTCACCCGGATTGCCGGGGATCGAATCATCCGTGTTGTCGGGCGTCCCGAAGGTGCTGGTGTCGCCGTACGGTGAGGCGAGTACCAGCGGGTCGTTGATTGCCAGGCCGTTGCCGATAGTGGTGTTCCGGGTGGTGAGCAGCAGGGTGCTGTCGCCGAAGCGGTAGGGCTGTTCGAACCCGCCCTTCGGGTTCGGGTCGGTGTATTCGGAATCGAGCACTACTGCATACCCGCCGGGCAGAAGCCAGGTCGAGTTGATGAGAACGCCCGGGCTGCGGGTAAGGACTGAGGAATCCTGCCAGGCGACCAGCCAGTCGACCGCGTCACCGTCATCGATAGTCCAGTCATGCAGGTCGATTGCTTCATTCCCGGGATTGTGCAACTCGACGAATTCGTTCCGGTCCTCGGGCTGATGCGCGCCGCTCGACCCGGTCGGATTCGGCATCACCTCGGTGATGATAATCGGCCCGGCGGCGAGCAGCGCGGCGAGCAGGCAGACCATAACCAAAGATAGCCTGTCCGGCCACGGGAGTCAAGGCCGTGGGCGGCCCGCAGGGGTTGACTTCGGGCGAATCCTGACTAGCTTCTACGCCGACCCGCGGGTCAAGACACCAAGCGAAAAGGAGACGCGAAATGGCGAAGAAGAAGGTTGCCCGCAAGCCGACCCGGAAGGCCGCGCCGAAGGCAAAGAAGACCGCCCGGAAGGTCAACATGAAGCCGGGCAAGACCGGCAAAGCGGCCGACCTCGCCGGCCCGGGTATCAGTACGTACCCGAAAGTCGATAAGATTCTCCCGACCGGGTATCGGTCGCTGCTCAACAACAAGGATACCCAGCGGGCGGCGTACGCGGTCAAGCGCTACATCGAGGACGGGCTCGCGGAGGAGTTGAACCTGCAGATGGTGCAGGTGCCGCTGATAGTCGAGAAAGAAAGCGGCATGAACGACAACCTCGACCGCGATGGCTCGCGGACCCCGATCGACTTCCCGTGCGGTCTGGGCATTAGCCCGCGGATGAACGCGCAGGTGGTGCAGGCGGCGACCAAGTGGAAGCGGTGGGCGCTGATCCAATACGGGTGCAAGGCCGGCGAGGGCATCAACACCGACATGCGGGCCGTGCGCAAGGACTATTTCCTCGACCATGACCACTCGTCGTACGTGGACCAGTGGGACTGGGAGAAAGTCATTACCCCGAAGCAGCGCAACCTGACTTACCTCAAGCAGACGGTGCGGAAGATCTGGAAGACACTCACCGGGGCCGAGGAGATGGTGCGCCACATGTACCCGAAGCTGCGGGACAAGCGCTACCCGCCCCTGCCCAAGGAACTTGTCTTCATTCACGCCGAGGAGATACTGCAGCGGTATCCGGAACTGCCGCGCAAGCAGCGCGAGACCCGGATTCTGAACGACTACTCGCCGGCGGTGTTCATCATCGGCATCGGCTGGACCCTGAAGGACGGGTATCCGCATGAGATGCGGGCCGCGGACTACGACGACTGGGTTACGCCAACTGTGAAAAAGAACGGCGAGCTGATGCACGGGTTGAACGGCGATATTTTGGTGTGGAATCACCTGACCCAGCGTCGGCATGAGTTGACGTCGATGGGTATCCGGGTGACCAAGCAGACCCTGAGACAGCAGCTCAAGCAGTCCGGCCAGCTTGCCAACCTGAAGCTGCCGTATCACAAGATGATAATGAAGGACCAGATACCGCTGAGTATCGGCGGCGGCATCGGCCAGGGCCGGGTGCAGATGCTGTTCCTGCGCAAGGCGCACTTCGGCGAAGTGACCGTTACCATCTGGCCGAAGCAGTTGCACAAGATCTGCGAGAAGCACAATATCCACGTGCTGAAGTAGAAAGAGACTCCGTCCCGGATTCAGACCACCCGCCGCGAGGCGGGCGGTCTTCTTCCACCCAGGGGCCACAGAGCCAGCCGTTTTCCTTCAGAGCTGAGCCGTCGGATTCATGCGGTCCGTCTGGATGCAGGCGTGGGATTGTCCGAGGTGGACAGTCGAAATGCTACATGCGCCGGGCGCACACCAGCAGGTAGGCCGCCAACTCCTGCGTCCCGGTGCAGCAGGCCATCAATTCGTAGCCGACGCTGACAACGTAGAGCGGCAGCAGAAAATCGAAGTAGCTCGACTGGTAGTAGCTCACCTCCAGCCGCTCGACCGCGAATCCGTTCCGCCGCAGCAGTGGAACGAAGCCTGACGGGTAGCAGTGGTCATAGTAGGCCCGGTAGCCGAGTACGTCCTCAAGACCCGGGAACACGGTTCGGAGTACCAGTCGTGACAGCCGGTGCGGCAGCAATTGGTTGATGAGTGCGAACGGTGCGAACCGGCACGGAAATGTGTTGATGAACCAGCCGCCGGGCCGCAGCGCCCGCGCGGCCTCGGCCACGAAGCCGGCGACGTCGTCGAAGTGCTCGACCGCGGAGTGGGAAACGACCATATTCGCTTCGCCGTCCGCCAGCGGGAGGCGAAGCGAGCAGTTGCCGACCCGCCATTCATCCACATCGCGGTTGAGGCGCAACTCGTCGGCCGAGATATCGATGGCGACCAGCCGTATGCCGGGCGGCCGGTAACGTGCGAAACGGCAATTCCTGCCGCCGCCGACATCGGCGACGACCGCGTCCGGTGGGAGCTGTTGCATGCCCACGGAGACCTCGTGGTCGTACCGGGCGTTGATGTCGATCCGGGCATGAGGCAACCGGCACTCCAGCGCCCGGGCGGCTCGTCGGTTGGCCTTGATGAACGTCTTCACTGTCATCGCGGCTGGGCGCGTACGATGTCTCCGGGATTCGCCATCCGAACCAGGACAGCAAGGGGCATCCGGCTCATACGCATCATACTGCCGAAGTATAGGCTCGGCGACCGGTGCCTGTCAAGTTGGTCGGCCGCGCCGGCTTCGTGCTTTGAGGGACTTGCCGGGTTGACTTTTCGTCCGGGGTTCTTACAGTTGCGAAGATGGAATCCCGGAACGGGCAGGCAGACGTCCGCATCGTGGAAGTGACTGCGGACGTGGTTCGGGCGTTGGAGTTGGAAGGGCTGATGTGCTTCCGGTGTCCGCTGCTGGAGGATATGCGACTGCCTGAGCCTGGTGCCGGGAAATGCCGGATCCGGGCGGATGACCTGCTGCCGGTAATCGGGGATGAGAAGTCGGGCGTCAGGATGCTGGTCAGGCAGGAGCAGATACTGGGCTACGCGGTATTCGGCAGGCCAAAGGTCTTTCGTAATCTGAGAGATCTGCCTTTCAGCGTGCGGGACGACGCCCTGTTGATAGCCGCGCTCTACGTAACCGATGAAGCAAGAGAGAAAAACCTGGACGTGGATTTGCTGCTGGTGGTGATGGATTTCGCCCGGAACAGCGGATTCGAGCTGGTCCAGGCTGTCTGCCGGCCCGGCGGCGAATCGAGTCCCGAAGCCCGGGTGGAGTTACTTCAGGCAGCAGGATTCGAGGCGTCGATACCGGTCAAGGGTTTCTGTCTTGCTGAGACTACGGTTGAAGCGTGGGACTCAGACGGGAAGTCGGGGGAATGATGATGTCAGAACCGCAAGCCGGGAGCTGTGGTCTAAGGTGTTCAAGGGCACGAAGGAAACGAAACCATTAAGGCTCGGTCAGACTCATACTGGGCTCGATTCCGTGACCTCTCGTGACCCTTTTTCTTTCTGCTTCGTATCCGACCGGATGTCAACCAGTTGGCATTGCGTCAGCAGATACCGGGATTCCGGCGACAGCTACCATGAAGGAGGCAGGGTGGTCCATACGGCTACTATCGAGCTTGAAACCCAAGGCATGACCGACGTTCAGGATATCACAACTGAAGTCCGGAAAGCCGTGTCCGATTCTAAAGTGAGAGATGGCGTCGTGTGTGTCGCGAATCCCGGCTCTACCGCGGGGATTACCACGATTGAGTTCGAGGCGGGCGCGGTGGCCGACTTGCGTCGAGCATTGGAGCAGATTGCTCCCCAGAGCGGGCAGTACGAGCATAACGCGACATGGGGTGACGGCAACGGTTTTGCGCATCTGCGGAGCGCACTGGTCGGGACATCCTGTTCCTTTCCGGTAGTGGATGGCGCGCCCGCGCTCGGGACCTGGCAGCAGATTGTGTTCTTGGACTTTGATAACCGGCCAAGAAAGCGTCAGTTAGTGGTTGTTGTCGTCGGCGAGTGAATGCCGGCCTGTGATGAGTCTGGAACCTGTATGCAAAAAGGAGTCACGAGCCGTCCAGTATCACGGTAATCTCGTTGACCGAGCCGGGTCTTGGATACCAAACAGCCGTGCTCCTGACTTCTTTGACTCAGTCGGAGGAAAAACGGTGCTCTGGACTGGAAGTCACGGCAACACAGGATGTTAGCTGATTCAAGGGTCCCGGCGGACCGGGTGTCGGAATCCGGCGTGACCAGGGGTAGTGGAGTTGTCGACCTGGTGATTGTCGGCGGCGGCGCCAGCGGCCTTGCTTGTGCAGTAGCTGGTTCCTGTCTCGGGCTTGCCGTGCTGCTACTGGAGAAGATGGACTGCTGCGGGCGCAAACTCGCGTTGACCGGGGGCCAGAAGTGCAACTTCACGCACGAAGAGTCGCCCCGGGATATGGCGCGGCGGTTCGACTGCGACTCGCGGTTACTGATGCCGCTCCTGCGTCGGTTCCCTTTTCAGCGGATTGAGGATTTCTTCGCCACCAGGCTCGGCATCGAAGCGCGCAGCGACGAAGCGGGTTGTGTCTGGCCGCAAGGTGTAGCCGGGGCTGCGGTGCGGGACCGGCTCATCCGCGCGGCCAGGGAACACGGGGTCGAGTTCCGGACCGGAATCCGTGTAACCGGCATCGAACCGACCGCGGAAGGCTGGACCGTAGCGACGGCGGCCGGCCGGGTGCATGCATCCAACCTGCTGCTTGCAACCGGCGGTGCCAGCCTGCCGCGGACCGGTTCCACCGGCGACGGACTCGGATTGTGTCGCGAACTCGGGCTTGCGACCGCGAACTGGTTCCCGGCGCTGGCGTCGCTACGACCGGCGCGGTCGGTCGCCCACCTGGCGGGCAACACCCGCCGGAACGTAAGCATGGAACTGCACGTAGCGGGCCGGTCGGTGCGGGCCGCGACCGGGCATTTCATCTTCGCGCACGAGTACATCTCCGGGTCGGCAATCCTGAACCTGTCCGGGTTTGCGGCCCGCGGCCTGGCTGAGGCCCGGTCGGTGCGGCTCGTGGTGGACTGGGTGCCGGAGCGAAACGCGGACCGACTGCGCAGTGAACTGGATGCAAGCCGCCAGTCCGGCGGCGCGCGCGGAACTGGCCGGCGCCGGCTGGTGAACGTACTGGCTACGTATCTCTCGCGTCGGTTCGCGCTCGACCTGCTGAAGCGGTGTGCAGTTCCGGTGGAGCGGGTGGTGGCTGAGATGACTCGCGCGGAACGGGAGCGGGTGGTGGGGGAATTGAAGGCGACCCGGTTTGATATCACCGGGACCGAGCCGATTGAACGGGCGACTGTGACCGGCGGCGGCCTGAGCCTGGATGAAGTGGAATTGGCGAGTGCGCACGTGCGGCGGTTCCGGGGTCTGCATGTGAGCGGCGAACTGCTCGACACCTGGGCCGAAACCGGCGGCTACAACCTGCATTTCGCCTGGGCAACCGGGATTGCAGCGGCCGAGCGGATTGCCGGAAAGGAGTTGCGATGAGCTTTGACCCGAGTGCGTACGTTCACATCCTGTGGAACCAGCGGGAAATGGTCAGGCAAGTCGGAAGCCTCGGCCGGCTGAAGTTTGCTCCCGGGTTCTACCTCTACGTCGGATCCGGCGGAGCGAATGCGCTCAAGCGGGTACAGCGGCATCTGCGTGCGACCAAGCCGAAGCGGTGGCATGTCGACTACCTGACGACCGGGACGGGGCGGATGAGTCCGGTTGATTCGCACCTGTTTCCGGGGGCGGACGAATGTGGACTGGCCGGGTTCCTCGGAAAGCGGCTTGAGACTATCGAGCGCTTCGGCTCATCGGATTGCCGATGCCGGGGACACCTTTTCTTCGCGTTTGATATCAGTATTCTGAACCGGGTGGTCGACAGTCTGGTCCGGAAATACGGCAGGGAATGAAGTCAGAAGGCAGAGTGCAGAACCGCTGAGGAAACCCGAGTTCTGCTCTCTTGGCGGTTGTTTCTTCCGGTCAGTTCTGCAGACGGATGCTCAACGGGTGACGACCAGCTTCGCGCTGTGACGTGCCGCGTCGTTTTGCCCCGGCATCAGGGTGAGTTCGACAAGATAGCTGCCGGCCGCAAGACCTCGAGCCTGGAACTCATGGGGACCCGGCTCCAGGCGGCAGTCCGCAAGCCATCGTGTTACCCTTCCTGACCGGTCGATGATGCGCAGCCGGGCAGTTGCAGCCCCGCCCAGCGTGAATCGGACGAGAGCCGGTCCGCGGCCCGGGCTGGGACATACCTGCAGGGGCCGCAGCAGCGCGGGCCGGGAAGAATGTTCAATCGCAGCCAGGTTTCGGACTGCAACGGTCATCGAGTCGGCGGTGTTGTTGCCGCACACGTCGGACGCCCGAACCAGAATCCGGTAGTTGCCGTCCGGCATCTGGCTCGTATCCCACATACCAGCGGCGTCACCCGGCTCGATAATCGAGTCGCCGTCGGTGTTGGTGACGATGTAGTAGTAGTCCCGGATGTCCATGCTGCCCCGGGACCGGCACACGTTATCATTCTTGTACACCACGAGGATATTGTCCGCTTCGAGCCGGTTGGAAAACTGAACCGCGATTGTCCACGGCACGACGATCACGCCGGTTTCGTCCTCGATGCAGTAGTTGACTTCGAATGGTGCGAGCCGGTCCCAGGCCGGGTTCGCGGCCCGGCAACCGGTTTCGTCATAAATCCGGGCGATGATATCGATCTCCCCGGCGATGCTGTCCGGATTGAGGTAGTCGCTGGAGTTGTCCCGGCAGAAGGCGAATCGCATACCCGGCCGGGCGTCTTCGAACACGGGCGCGACGGTGTCCGTGTTCGGCTCAAGCGTCAGGAGCGGGTTCTCGGTGTACCACCAGGTGGTGTTCGGGAAGCGCTGCCAGGTGGCGCCGGTGTCGGATATCCGGGAGAAGTGGAGATGGTCGTAGCCGTTTCCCATTGGGTACAGGTATCCGATAGTATCGCCGACACTGACTTCGTCGCCGACACTCCGGTGAGGATAGCTTTCGTCCAGGTGGGCGTACAACCACCCCGGCGCGCGGCCGGTGCAATCAGGGCCGGAGTCCGAAACCGCAATCCGGAAGTGCATCGGCATGCCCACGGTGCCGACCGCCTTCACCCAGCCGTGGGAAACCGATACGACCGGTGCGTGCTGACGTCCGGGTGTCATCACGTCGATGCCGTCGTGGAAGAGCGTGAAGGTCATCCAGGTCTGGAAGTTGCCCCAGTTGTTGAACAGGGGCTGAACCGAATCGACCGGCGGTATCGGCCAGGGAATGGCATTTACCGGGCTGATTGCCGATGCCAGCAGAGCGAGTACCGGCAGGACGGTGGCGGCGACTTTCAATCTTACCTCCTGGTTGCAGACCTGGAGTTCAATTGTAGGCTCGGCGGCGGATGGTGTCAAACTGCCGGTTGCCCGCCGGATGCGAAAGGGAATACCGGGCCGCTGCCGGCGGTATCTGTCTGTAGCTATGAAAACGACAGGAGGTAACTCGTGAAACGCACACTGATGCTGCTGTGCGCTGTCGGCCTTGCATTGACCGCAAGTGCCGGAACAGTCACGGACGACGACAAGACGCTCTCGCCCTACTTCATGGTGAAGAGTGACGACCCGACAGTCGACAAGCTGCCGCTGCTGGCAACGACCGCGGCAGTCGATATCGCGGGCGTGATTGCCGATGTGCGGGTCGTGCAGACCTACAAGAATGACGGGAAGAAGCCGATTGAGGCGATTTACATCTTCCCGGCTTCAACCCGGGCCGCGGTCTACGGGATGAAGATGACTATCGGCAAGCGAACGATTGTCGCCGACATCCGCGAGCGCGAGCAGGCGCGGCAGGACTACGAAGCCGCGCGCGATCGGGGGCAGAGCGCGTCTTTGCTGGAACAGCAGCGGCCGAACGTGTTCCAGATGAACGTCGCCAATATCATGCCGGGCGATACGATCAAGGTCGAACTGTCCTACACCGAGCTGCTGGTACCGACCGATGGCGTGTACGAGTTCGCGTACCCGACTGTGGTCGGTCCCCGCTATTCGACCGCGCCGGCCGAAGGCGCGCCGGACACCGAGAAATGGGTGGAGAATCCGTACACCCACCAGGGTGAAGCGCCGTTGTACGAGTTCGATATCACGGTCAACCTTGCGGCGGGTCTGCCGATTCAGGATATGACCTGCAGTTCGCACAAGACGAATATCAGCTTTGACGGGCTGAGCGTGGCGACCTGCCGACTCGATGCATCCGAGCGCGATGGTGGGAACCGGGACTTCATCCTGCAGTACCGGCTGGCGGGCGGGAAGATCGAGTCCGGATTGCTGTTCTATGAGGGCAAGGACGAGAATTTCTTCCTGACGATGATCCAACCGCCAAAGCGGGTTGCGGTTGACCAGATACCGGGCCGGGAGTACGTGTTCATCGTCGATGTGTCGGGCTCGATGCACGGGTTCCCGCTCGACATATCGAAGAGGCTGCTGCGGGACCTGATTACCAACCTGAGGCCGACCGACCGGTTCAATGTGCTGCTCTTTGCCAGCGGGAACACGGTGATGGCCGAGAAGTCGGTTGCCGCGACCGAAGGCAATATCGCGAAAGCGGTGCAGGTCATCGACAACCAGCACGGCGGCGGCGGAACCGAGTTGCTCCCGGCAATGAAACGGGCGCTGGCGTTGCCCCGGGCCAAAGGAATCTCGCGGACGTTCGTAATCGTGACCGACGGGTACGTGACGGTTGAAACCGAAACGTTCGACCTTATCCGCGACAATCTCGGGGATGCCAACATGTTCGCGTTCGGCATCGGGTCAGGCGTGAACCGGTTCCTCATCGAAGGCATGGCCCGGGTCGGGATGGGCGAGCCGTTCGTCATCCCGGACGCACCGGAAGCGTCCGGCCAGGCGGAGAAGTTCCGCCGCTACATCCAGTCGCCGGTGCTGACCGGGATTGATGTCAGCTTCCAGGGGCTGGAGGTGTATGACGTCGAGCCGAAGAACGTGCCGGATGTGTTCGCCGAGCGGCCGATCATCGTGTTCGGCAAGTACCGGGGCCGGGCGAAAGGCCGGATTGCGGTGCGCGGCCGTTCCGGTCACGGGGAATACAGGAAGACGCTCGACGTGGCGAAGTTCACGACGAACATGGAGAACTCAGCGCTACGCTATCTCTGGGCCCGGCACCGCATTCAACTGCTGGATGATTACAACCGGGTGCGGCAGGATGATGACCGGGTGAAGGAAGTCACCGCGCTCGGCCTGAAGTACAATCTGCTGACCCAGTACACATCGTTCGTGGCGATTGACAGCCGGGTGCGCAGCGACGGCAAGACCGAAGTGGTCAAGCAGCCGCTGCCCCTGCCGCAGGGCGTGTCCGACTACGCGGTCAGGGGTTATGCGTCGAGCGGTCTGGGTGGGGCGAGCCGGACGCTGAAGCAGTATCGGGCACCGATGGCGGTCGCCGAACTGAGGGCTCGCGAGGAGGCTAGCTCTTCCGGCAAGAAGGGGACCATCGCGGACCGCACTCACGCAGCGCCCGAAGTCGAACTCGGGAGTATCGTCGTCAGCAGAATCCTGTCGTTGAAGTCGGTCACGCGGGTGGTCGAAACGATGCTGACCGACGCCAAGGCCTGCTACGTCGATGCACTGAAGACCCGGCCCGGGCTGAGCGGCAGCCTCTTCGTGAAGTTCGTCATCAAGCCGGACGGCAGTGTGGACCGGATCAAGGTGCTCAAGAACGAACTGGACAAGCAGCTACAGCAGGAGATTGTCGCGCTGTTTGCGGGCTTGAGTTTCCCGAATTCGACAGGCGGTGAGATAACCGCATACGTTCCGCTCGTGTTCAACCAATAGCATCAGACGCCTCCTGTCGATGCGAGGCCGGGCGAGTTTCTCGCCCGGCCTCAACCTTTGCGGCGGAAGCAGGGTTTGACCGGGCCGGTGCTATGGCTATCTTTGGCCATGGCCGGTAAGCAACGGCAGGAGACCGGACCGGACCCCAGGATTGCCCGGATGGTACCGGTCGCCATCCTGGTCCTTGCCGTGCTCGCTTCCTGCCTGCCTTTCCTCACGCCCGGCCACCCGTTCACGTTCGACGTCTGGCCGCATCTTGCGCGCCAGCAGATTGTCTACGAATCGCTGCGAGACGGATTTTCCCCCTGGTATTCCTTCATGTTCTATTCCGGGTATCCGCACCTGCGGTTCTACAGCCCGCTTTTCTACGTGCTCGGTGGCCTGCTTTCTTTCCTGACCCGGGGCAATATCCTTTCGGCACTGCGGATTCTGCTGGTCGGGGTTCAGCTCCTTTCCGGGGGAGCAATCTTCATGTACCTCAAGCGCCGGAGCGGCGACGTCACCGCCGCGGCCCTGGGAACGCTGGTTTACGTGCTGATACCCTGGCGGGTCCGGCACATCGCGGTCCTGGCCAACTACCCGATGGCGCTCTGCTACCTGTTCCTGCCGCTGTTGTTTCTCGCTTTTGACCGGCTGGTCGACCGGCCGGGACGCCGGACCGGCCTGCTGGTCGGACTGGTGCTTGTGCTGTCGGCTCTGTCCCATGTCGTCTACGTGGCCTTCGCACTGCTGTTCCTGGTGCTGCATCAGGCCGCGGGTCGATTCGCCGCGTTCCGGACCGGCCGCTTGCAGTTGAAGTACCTGGTGCCGGCCGGGCTGGCCGCCCTGGGACTGAGTGCGTTCTTCATCATTCCGTTCCTCGCCGAATACCGGAGTCACGTTTTTCCGAACCCGGTGCTGTCAATGCCGGTTCCCGACCTGCTGGTTATTCTCGGCCTGAAATCCGGGGTCAGCGGCTACACCGGCGGGTATCTCGGGCTGAGCGTCATCGCGCTGGTCGCGGTTGCGGTCGGGTCCTTGTTCCTCCGCGCACGCGCGGCACCGCGCGCACAGTTGCCGGACGTCATCGGTATCGGCGCCAGCTTGGTGCTCGCGTTCATCATTCCGTTGCTCGGACCGGGGCTTTCCTTCCTGACTATCGGCCTGCTGCCTGAACGGCTGCTGCTTTTCTTCGTTTTCTTCGCGGCCGGGCTGGCGTGCTCGGGCTACGCGTTCCTCAGAGCCAGGGTTCCGTTCTTCCGCACGCGGCCCGTTCTCCTGTTCTGCATCCTGGCGGCACTGCTCGCTATCGATTGTCTGCCGTCACATCTGCGCGTTCGCTATCCGGACAAGAAGAACTTCCTGGCCGTGAAGCCGGAAATCTACGGGCTGATTGCGAACCAGAAGCCGAGCAAAACCCTGGACTTGAATATCCCGGTCGACCGCATCGACGAGCCGATTCGGACCCAGGCGTATCCGGCGATGGGATTCGTCTTCGGCGGGCTGGCTACCCCGCTGGGCCCGCAGTATCACCAGTTCGCCCCGCGCTCGATGCTCTACGCCTATCCCTGGATAAACCGGATTGCGGCCGGGCTGGCGGATACGACCATGCGGGTCCTCGACTCCGGCTCGCTGAAAGCGCTTTACCTGCTCGGCGTGAGTCATCTGGTCATGGAGCCAGGGACAGTTACGGTCGAGCAGGACGGAACCGAATACGCCGCGCTGCTGGTGAAAGAAGGCGTTGCGTGGGATACCCGGTTCGTCCAGCCGCAGAAGAAACCGCACCTGGTCTCGGGCGCGACCGGGGCCGGCCTGGTGCTGGTCAGTACTGTTATCCGGCCGCTGCCGCCTGCGAGCCGTGTGCAGTCAGGAGCGTACCGCATCGCCGGGGACTGGCAGGAACTCCTTGATATGCTGAGAATCGACCCGGGCCGGAAACGGGTGAATTTCATCCCGGTTGCCGCGGACCGGGAATACGACTCCCTGCCGGGGCAGGCAGCGGTGGAAGTCCGCGATGTGGCTATCCGCAACCAAGACGTGAAACTGAAGGTCCGCACGGATTGCGACTGCTTTCTCCGGCTTGCCCTGAGCTTCTACCCCGAGTTGCGGGTGCTGGTTGACGGCAGGGAGACCGAGTTCCACGAGACCCGGGACCATTTCATGTACCTGAGATGCCCGGCCGGGACTCACACGATTGAAGTCACCGCCCCGCTTACCCCGATCCGGCGCGTGATGCTCGTGGTCAGTATCCTGACCCTGGCTGCGTGCCTGGTGATGCTGCTCGTGCCCGAGCGGCTCGACACCGGCCGCCAGTGACGCCCGGAAATCGCTTCCGGCTCTGTTCTTGGCGCGCCACCCGCCAGTCAATTGGAGCCTCGCACAGAAGCCGCAACACACAGTCGCCGACAGGTTCGGAAAGGATGCGGTCGGCGGAGGGCAGTTGTTGCTGTCGTCGGATATTGAGGAAGGAGACCTCGTCGATGCCGTCGGCGCTCAGCCATCGAGTGTGCCGATGTTCTGCTCTTGCTGTGAGTTGCAGGTTGACTCATGCTTGACCGCCGGGACGTAGTGGATAGGATTGCGTATGCAAAGGAGGATATCCATGCGCAGACTTAGCATTGCAGTTGTGGTCCTGGCGCTCGGAGCCGTCGTTGTGCTCAACATCGGGTGCGGGGATGCCGGCGAGAAGCTCGCGGAGCGGGCGACCGAGAAGGCGGTCGAGAAAATCAGCGGGGAAAAGGTCAAGGTGGCCGCGTCGGGCAGCGCGGACGCATCGGCCCTGCCTGCGTTCCTGCGCTACCCGGGAGCCAAGGTCATCGACGAAATCGCGATGTCAGGCTCGGAAGGCAAAGGCACGGTCTGGCATCTGGAGACCGGGGACGGGCCGACCAAAGTCGGTGACTGGTACCGAGTCCAACTCGTTGGTAAAGGCTGGACCAAGATTGATGAGATGGAAGCGGGTGAGAGCGTGATGCTCAACTACCACAGCGCGGCCGCGACCGAGCACGTCGGGATGCTGGCGCACGTGGAGGGCGGCAAGACCACCATCTCGTTGACATACGCGACCAAGTAGGAAGCAACCGGTCAGTCATTCGGGCGCATGCATCCGCATGCGCCCTTTCAGTTCTTGACCCGGGTCGGCGAGTGGAATGGTGCTCATCTTCTCATCCGCTGCAACCGTCATGCCCGCTAAACCACCAACAATCAACAACTTGCTTTCTGCGCTGCTATTCTGATGACCGCCCCCTGGACCCTGGGGGGGACTGTGGCCCTCTTCATGGCACTCGACGCGGCAGCCCTTCTGGGCAATGTCCAAGCGGTCGCTGCGGTACTCACAACGGCTATCGCCACGGCATACCCAATGGCTGTCGCCACGGTAATTGCAGCGGCTGTCGCAAAGGGAAACGGGGCGGCCCTTCCTGCGACGTTGGTTACGGCACATCCTGCGGCCAATGCATTGGCTGGCGCACCGGCTGCCGCCAAGGTCTTCTTGGCGGTCACCGCCACGGTCTACCTTCCGTCCGGCACGACGGCCCTCGTTCCGGTCGCGGCCACGGCAGCCCCAACAGGCACCGAACCGCCGCCCGAGCCGTTCGTCTTGACTTGCACCGGCCCGGCCGATATGCTGGCGGGTGATGAGCACTGACAAGGACGCAGCCAAAACCACTACCGAACGCTGCATCAAAGCCACCGACCGTGTCATCGGCGAGTTGGTGGATGATTGGAACGAATGCGGAAAGCGCCATCGGATGACACAACTGTACGGCCTGACGGAGAAGGAAAGCAGGACAGTAGGACAGAGCTTGCAGCCGACAGCTAACGGCTGACAGCATGCGGAACCATAACCGAGCCTGCGATTCAGATACCCTCTCCATGAATGGAGAGGGTTAGGGTGAGGATGAAAAGAAGCAGAGCCGTTACCTTGGCGCGGAATCTCCGGCGCAATCCAACCGATGCCGAACGTCTGGTGTGGGATTACCTCCGGCGTCGTCAGATTGCAGGAGCGAAGTTCCGGCGTCAGCATCCGATCGGACCCTACGTAGTGGATTTCGCTTGTCCGGCATGCCGGCTGGTGATAGAGCTGGACGGCGGCCAGCACGCGACCGACCCTGCGGAAGACCGGGTGCGAGACAGGCATCTCGCGGCCCGGGGCTACCGGGTCCTGCGGTTCTGGGACAACGAGGTGTCGAAGGAAACCGATGCGGTGCTGGAGATGGTATACGCTGCTGTCACAGTCCCCTCACCTCAATTCTCTCTCAGTGGGAGAGGAAGATGCACTGCGCGTCGTCGCCATTCGCGAGACCATCCGCCTGATGGGGGAGATAGACAGGACCATGCTCAAGTGGCCGGTGGGGTGAAGATGGACGAGAAGTACAAGGGAATCCAGCAGGACCTCAACTGGTACCTGAAGCTCCTGAACTCGCTCTGCGGGGTATCTGAGGATTGGGTTCACGTCGACCGGTGTCAGCAGCCTCACCGTTGCGAGTTCGGTCATTCGATCCCGCGGGGTTCGCCGTACTTCCGCCGGAAGCTCGGTCCCGACCGCAAGATCGACTCCAGGTTGTGCGAGGAGTGCGGAATTGGCTTCCTTTACCTGCTGTTCGGCGGAGGCGGTGGCATCGCCGAGTTTGCTGTGCGGCGGGTCAGAAAGCAATACGGGTCGCTGCTGGTCGCACTGAGGAAGCTGGGTGACAGACGGACGAATGACCGAACACCACGGGGAGAAGCCAGGCAGTCACGGGCTGTACGTACTATCCGCAACACGAGCTCAGGTCCATGCTGGTCCGCAGAGCGTCTCGCCGAAGTGCGCAAGAGGTACCCACGTGCCTACAAGAAGTGGACCGAGGCAGAGGAGAGTCGGCTCGAGCACCTGGTGCGTACCGGTGCGAGTGCCAGGCAGATTGCCCTCGAACTGCAGCGCCAGCCCAGCGCCATCCGCAGCAGGCTCAACAAGCTTGGACTATTGCCGGGCGGCGCGAATCCCGGCACCGCCTGATGTCCGCAATCGACAAGGCGATTCCGAAATGGAGAGTAAGGCGACACAATACTACTGAGTCCCATCCGCGTCATCGACTTCTCGGACAAGAGGAATAAGGCGCGGCATGACTGCAGGGTGAAGTTGGCCGAGTGGAAGCAGGAAACGCACAAGCAGTTGCCCCGCGCCCCACGTTCTGTTGCAATCGCCGCGACTTCGCTGTAATCTGTCCCGATGAGTAGTACGCTGCGGCAGGTCATCGTCCTTGTGGCCAGAGGTGAAGTTCGAATCTCCGACCACGGCTATGATGAACTTGCAGCAGACGGAATCCTGGTTCGAGATATGGTCGCGAGCATCCAGACGGCTGAACCGGTTGAAGACTACCCGGAATTCGCCAAAGGGGCGTGCGTGCTCGTGCTGCAGCGGGATCGCGACGGCAATCCTGTCCATGCTCTCTGGGGTATCCCGAAAGGAAAGGCGGGGCCGGCCGTCCTCGTCACAGCTTATCGTCCTGACCCGAAGAGATGGAGCGATGATTTGAGGAGGAGAAAGAAATGAGAACCCGACGTCAAACGAAACTCGTGCATGAAGGGGACTATGTGGCCGAAGTGGACGTCGAACTGATCCGGACGGACGCCGGTTGGTCTCCCTATCTTGCCCTTGACGATGCCTACAAGCTGGACGACGTGCGGGAGGCCCTCCGACGCGGTGACGTCAAGGCCGCCTCGCGTCTGGCTCGTGTCTACACCCTCACGCCGGTAACAGCGTAGGCGGGCTGGAGCGAACTAATGGTGACTGCAACGTGTTCCGCCGGCCGTCTGATGTCCGCAATCGGCAAGGCCACCCCGAAATGGCCGATAGAGTGAGGAGAGTTTTCGCACTGAGGCGACATGGTACTTTCTGATTCTGACCGCGCGTTGTTCTACCGGCTGAACTGGCATCTGTTGTTCTACGCGAGCCGGGAGTTGGAGTTCCTGCCGCGTCCCGGCTCGCCGGCCGATATTGAGCATGGACCGGATAAGGACTGGATGAGGTTGCGGGACGGCCTGTATGAACACCCGAATCTGTTTGACCGGTTTACGGATTCCAACCCGGACGGGTTCCCGCCCGACGAACTGGCTATCGTGCGAAGCTGGCGGGGCTTCAAACGTGGGGAGTTCTTCGTCTGGCGCTACCTGAAGAAGTATACCGTTTTCCTCGACGACAGCGAACCGGGGAGGGCATATGGTGTCCTGGCCTTGAACAAGCCGTTCCAGTTTATGCTCGGGTCGCGCCTGCCGGTCGCGATTGAGGCGGTGTTGCTGCCGTTCAAGAACATGATAGTGTACGACGGGTTGTTCTCCAGCTACAAGGCCAGCTTCGGTCCCGGCATCCGCCGGGTGCTGAACGACGTGTATCGCGAGGCCAAGGCCCGTGAGGGGATTGTCACTTCACTCGTTGAATCGTCCCCGGCCCTGAAGCTGTTGACGGCGGGTGACCGTGCTGCCGGCACGGACGGCGCGGCAATCAGGTTCCGCTACTGGTACGGATTCACGAAGCGGCTGCCCTACGACCTCGATTCTCTCAAGCAGGTGACCGATGCCGATGTCGTACCGGGTCGGCTGGACGGCTTGGCAGCATGCGCCCGGGAAGAACGGGTGCTGAGGCTGCCCACGGAGATGGGCATTGCGGAGGGCTTCGACCCGATACAGGTTAACGTTCTTGAACTGGAGATGGGCGGCTGGAGCAAGCGTATCGAGGTGCTTAATCGCGGCGGCTCGCTGTTCCTTGCCAGGAAGCCGGCCAACTTGCAGCGGTTCCAAAGGTTCGTGTACGCAATCGAGAAGGCGCTGCCGGCTGCCAAACAGCCGTTACTGTAGAAGCACATGTTGGACTACCAGCGTATCGTCGTCATCCGCCTGATGTCCGCAATCGACAGGGCCATCCCGAAGTGGCCAATTGAGTAGGAGATGCTACGCGACAACCACCCTGATAAGTGGGGCTACAAGGAGCACACGCGAGTCAAGCACGAGCTGCTGGAGAAGTACCTCCGGGCGTGGATACCGATTCTCGGGAAGAGGAACCCCACCATAGCCTACTTCGACGGGTTTGCAGGACGCGGCGAGTATGCCGATGGGTCACCGGGGTCACCAATTCTTGCGATGCGGCTCGCAGATGAGCTCGCTCCGCGCTTCGGGAAGATAGTCCTGCGGTTCGTTGAACGACACCCGGAGAACTTCGGGAATCTCCGACAGGCGGTCGAACGGGAACGTGCACGACTCAGTCACGGAAGGAGAATCGAGGTCCAGCTGGCTTGCGGGGACTTCGACGAAACAACCCGCGCCTTGCTCGACTTCGTGGAGGACAACAAAGCCTCCTTGGTGCCTTCGTTCTTCTTCTTGGACCCGTTCGGGTTCAAGGGAGTTCCACTTCAGACCGTGGGGAGAATACTCGCATCTACGAGAACCGAGGTGTTCTTCACGTTCATGCTGCGCGATGTGAACCGCTTTCTGGAGCTCCCGCAACTCGCCGACTTGATGAGCCTGCTCTTCGGCGGCGATTGCTGGAGAGATGTTGCCAGTCACCCGGACCGCGAGCGCGCTCTGGTCGAGCTCTACCGCAAACAGCTCCACGAACAGGCCAATGCGAGATTCAGCCTTCACTTCAAGGTCTGCGAGAGCGACAGCACAGCCACGTTCTATCATCTCGTGCATGCGAACAGTAGCTTCATGGGACACCAGATCATGAAGGGGGTTATGTTCAACCAAGGCGTCGAAGGCACTTTTGCCTACCTAGGCAGAAACGACTTGGCCGAACGGAGTCAGACGAAGCTTTTCGATGTGAACGACCCAGCTGAGATGAAGGCACTGCTCTTGGCGCGATTCGCTGGACAGACACTCGCATTCGATGATATCATGGAGGCGATGTGCCATCCGTGGAACGAAGAGCCACCCTTCATCGAGAAACACTACCGCGAAGTCGTGAAGCAGTTGGTGAAGGACGGGCTAGCCAGCGTCACGCCCGTAACTTCCAAGACCGGGAGGGGGCTCCAGAAGATGGACCGCGTGTCCTTCTCGGGGGTTCAGGAGTAGAACTTGGCGTACGACTCCTCCATCGAATGGACTGAGGCGACTTGGAACCCGGTAACCGGGTGTACCAAGGTGAGCATCGGATGTAAGAACTGCTATGCCGAGCGGCTGGCCAGGCGGTTGCAGGCGATGGGGAACCCGAACTACCGGAACGGGTTCAAGGTGACTCTGCACGAGCAGATGCTGGACGTACCGCTGCACTGGAGGAGGCCCCGGATGGTGTTCGTGAACTCGATGAGTGACCTGTTCCACCCCGAAGTCCCGGTCGCGTTCATCAAGCGGGTGTTCGACGTCATGCGGGCCTGCCATTGGCATAAGTTCCAGGTGCTCACCAAGCGCGGCCGGAAAATGAAGGCGTTCGCCCGACACATCGAGCACTGGCCTGCGAATGTCTGGATGGGCGTGACCGTCGAGAACGGCAGGTTCGTCAACCGTATCCGCGACCTGCAGGAAGTTCCATCTCCGGTCCGTTTCCTGTCCTGTGAGCCGCTCATCGGGCCAACTCTGCATCTTCCACTGGATGGCATTCACTGGGTGATTGTGGGCGGGGAGTCCGGGCCGGGCGCGAGGCCGATGAAGGAGGAATGGGTCAGGTCAATCCAGGAGCAGTGCAGGATGGCCGACGTGCCGTTCTTTTTCAAGCAGTGGGGCGGAGTGCGGAAGCACCTGGCGGGCAGGGTACTTGACGGCCGGACTTACGACCACATGCCGCGTCAGCCTCGGCAGATACTCGCTGCTGACTCGTCCCGTTCGTAGGCCGGGAATCCCGACAGTACCACTGGACGAACTGCAATTTGCGAACGCCGAATGCCGCGCCGGACAAGGAAAGGTCGCCTGTCCGCTTGACAGTTGGGCACCGGGTTCTATAGTGGCTGCTGAAATGGCAGAGAAGCCCTTCAGGCAGTTCGCCCGGCATTATGACCAGTTCATGCTGCGGTACGTGGACTATGAGGACTGGGTCAAGTACGTGGTGCGGATATTCGGGAAGTTCAAGGCCGCGCCGAAGACGGTCCTTGACCTTGCCTGCGGCACCGGGATTCCGACTGTGATGATGGCCCAGCAGGGGTTTGAGATGGTGGGCGTGGACCGGTCGGCGGAGATGCTTGAAGTCCTGGACACCAAGCGCCGGGGGCTGCCGATTGAGACCGTCCGCGCCGACATGACCGACTTCAAACTGGCGACACCGGTTGATGCTGCCATCAGTCTTTATGACAGTATCAACTACCTGC
Organism: uncultured bacterium; assembly: GCA_965370805.1. Taxonomy (GTDB): domain Bacteria; phylum Hydrothermota; class Tepidihabitantia; order Tepidihabitantales; family Tepidihabitantaceae; genus CBDUVZ01. The sequence goes on from CBDUVZ010000007.1 coordinate 42,328, forward strand.
GCAGGATTGACGACCTGGAGTGCTGTTTCCGGTGTGTACGCCGGGCGCTGGTCGAAGGCGGGCTTTTCGTGTTCGACATGAACACCCTCTACGGGCTGTCCGAGTTCTGGGGCAACCGGATGATGCCGCGGAAGGTCGGCGATGTCCATTCGGTCTGGCAGAATACCTACGACAAAGACGCCCGGGTTTCGACTCTGCATCTTACTTTCTGGGAGGAGCAGCCGGACGGGTCGGCGCCGCTGCGATTCGAGGAGGTCCACCAGGAACGGGCGTACACCCGCAAGGAAGTGAAGCAGTGCCTTGAGCGGGCCGGGTTCGGCAAGGTCTCGTTCTACACCCACGGCGGGTTCTTCCCGGTCGGGCCGCTGACTACGAGGATGATGGTGGTGGCGCGGTGAAGATCGGGCACGACGCGCCCGCCGGCTTGACACCCGATAGCCCGAATCTAGAATAGAGGACTCGATGAAGTTCATTGCGGACCTGCACATCCATTCCCACTTCTCCCGGGCGACCAGCCGCGAGATGGACATCCCGATGCTCGCCAAGTACGCGAAGAAGAAGGGTATTCAACTCGTCGCGACCGGCGACTTCACCCACCCGGCTTATCTTGAGTCCCTGAAGCAGAACCTGGAGTCGGTCGGCAACGGGATTTACGTCCATGACGGCACCTACTTCATGGTCAACGTCGAGGTGAATAACATCTACAGCGCCGGCGGCAAGCTGCGGCGGATTCACAATCTGATTTTCGTGCCGAGTCTTGAGACCGCGACGAAAGTGGCCGCGCTGCTGGACAAGTACGGCAAGCTTGCTTCCGACGGCCGGCCGACGTTGAGCATTTCCAGCTACGAGATGCTCGCGCGGCTGCTTGAAATTGACGAGCGGGCGTTCCTCGTACCGGCCCACATCTGGACGCCGTGGTTCTCGCTTTTCGGCTCCAACTCGGGGTTTGACGCGATTGAAGAGTGCTTCGGGGACCTGAGCGACCGGATATTCGCGGTGGAGACCGGGCTTTCGAGCGACCCGCCGATGAACTGGCGGCTGTCGGTGCTCGACAACCGGACCCTGATTTCCAACTCCGACGCCCACTCGCCGTCGCGGCTCGGCCGGGAAGCGAACGTGTTCGACTGCGACCTGTCGTACGACGCAATCAAGGACGTCCTCAGCACCGGAGACCGGAACCGGCTGCTCCACACGATTGAGTTTTTCCCGCAGGAAGGGAAGTACCACTACGACGGGCACCGGGCGTGCAGCGTCTCGCTCTCGCCCGGGGAGTCGCTGCTGAACAATGACATCTGCCCGGTCTGTGGTCGCAAGCTGACGGTCGGAGTCCTGCACCGGGTGGAAGAGCTCGCGGACCGCAAGGCGGACGAGGTGCCGGAAAACAGGATTCCGTTCATGCACCTGGTGCCGCTGGAGGAGATCGTTGCCGAGGCGCTCGGCCACGGCCGGGATACGCAGGCGGTGCAGGCGATGTACAACAAGCTGACCGAGGAGCTGGACAGCGAATTCGAGGCGCTGATTGACGCGCCGGTGGCCGAGATTGAACGGCATTCCAACGACAAGGTCGCGCTCGCTATCGACCGGATGCGCAAAGGCGAAGTGGACGCCACCCCGGGCTATGACGGTGTGTTCGGGTTCATCAGCCTGCTGCCGGGCTCCAGCAAGGCGGCCCGGTCGAACACGGAGAAAGAGACCGAGCCCGGCCAGCAACTGGGATTGTTCTGATGGGGCGACCGCTCTGGGCACCATGGCGGGCGGAGTACATCCGTTCGGCGAAGACCAACAACGATACCGACAAGAGGAGCTGTATCCTCTGCCGGTTGCTGCGCTCGAAGGATGATGAGCAGAACCTGGTGCTTCATCGCTCCCGGCTCGGATTCGTCATGATGAACCGGTTCCCGTACAACAACGGTCACCTGATGGTCGTCCCGAACCGGCACGTCGCCGACTACGAGAAGCTGAAACCGGAAGAGGGACAGGAGCTTCACCGGCTGGTGCAGAAATCACTGCGGGCGCTGCGCCTCGCAGCGAAGCCGCAGGGATACAATGTCGGAGTTAACCTGGGCCGTGTTGCCGGGGCCGGGATTGCCGGCCATCTGCACATCCACATCGTGCCGCGCTGGCTCGGCGACGTGAACTACATGCCGGTTGTCGGCGGAACCAGGGTAATGGGCGAGCACCTGCAGGAGACCTTCCGCCAGTTGCACCGCCGCTTCGACCGTCGCTGACCAAGAGGCAACAACCGCTATGTCCGAAGTGGGGCGTGATATCGTCACCGACACCTGGGTGATAGTCGGGACCGAAGAGACCGCCGATATGCCCGTTCTGCGCCGGCAATGAAGCGATGATCCCACCGGAAATCAGGGCGGTTTGGCTGAAGGAGGAGTTGTGATTGAAGCGGTTGTGTTTGACGTCGATAACACGCTGGTTGATTTCATGCGGATGAAGCACGCGGCGGTGAACGCTGCGGTCGAGGCGATGATTGACGCCGGGCTGGAGATTGAATCGGAAGTGGCCAGGAAGAGAATATTCAGCATCTACGACGAGAAGGGAATCGAGTTCCAGCAGGTGTTCGATGAATTCCTCGCTTCAGTGCCGGGCAATATCGACTACCGGGTGCTGGCCAACGGTATCCTGGCATACCGCCGGGCGCGCGAAGGGGTGATGGTGGCCTACCCGCACGTGAAGATGGCGTTGATGAAGCTGGTCCGGATGCCGGTGAAACTGGGCGTGGTCTCGGACGCTCCCCGGCTTCAGGCCTGGATGCGGCTTTGTTCACTTGGAATCGACGACCTGTTCGACGCGGTCGTTACGTTCGACGATACCGGCAAGCGCAAACCGGCGGCCGAACCGTTTCAGAAGGTGCTGCAACTGCTTGCGGTCGAGCCGCGGGAAGCGGTGATGGTGGGCGACTGGGCGGAACGGGACATCGTCGGCGCGAAGGAAATCGGGATGCACACCGTGTTCGCCCGGTACGGCAATACCTTCGGAACCGAGAAGTCGGGAGCGGACCGGGAGATTGACGATATCATGGAACTGATGGGGTTCATCGAGGAATTGAACCACCCCGCAGCGGATGCCGCCGGTTCTTCGCGCCCGACTTCCTGAACGGCGCATGGCAATCTTCGGTATCGGTATTGACCTCGTCGAGGTCAAGCGGGTCAGGCAGGCGCTCGAACGCTTCCCCGAACGGTTTCGGAACCGGGTTTTCGCGCCGGGCGAAGTGGAGTTCTGCGAAGGTCTGGGCAACAAGTACCCGTCCTATGCCGGGCGTTTCGCCGCCAAAGAAGCGTTCTCCAAAGCGCTGGGGACCGGGCTCCGAGGCGCGGTCAACTGGCGCGATATCGAAGTCTGCGACAATGAGCGGATGCGGCCGACAATCAGAACCACCGGCCGGGCGGCGGAAATCCTCGGCAATCGCCGGGTTCATCTGAGCATAACACACCTTGAGGAATACGCCTCGGCGGTAGTGGTCATCGAGGACTGAAGGCCTGCGGAAACGGCCGATGACCGGGCCGGAATCCAGACACAAAGAGACCGGGAGCACAAGAAGAAGTCAAAGGTCAAGAAGCAGATGGTGAGGATAATGACCAATGACCAGGTCCCAATGACCAAAGCGGAAGGACCAACCGCCAAGGCCGCCAAGAACGCCAAGACTGAGAGCCGGAGCGGAGTAAACACCAAGAGCACGAAGAGGAAGTAACCACGGATGGACACGGATGAACACAGATGAGAACGGAAATCCGAATTCGTCATTGAGCCATCCGATGGCACCTGCTCCTGCGTCGCAGAACGCCACTCGGCATTCGGAATTGTCTTGGCCGCCAAGGCTGTCAAGGCGTTGCTTCCTCTCCCTTGAGGGAGAGACTCGCTATGTCTAGCCCCTAGTTAAGCAACCTTGTTATT
>CBDUVZ010000008.1:0-46206 GCA_965370805.1 uncultured bacterium
ACCGGAGGGGCCACACCTCTTCCCAGTCCGAACAGAGTCGTTAAGCCCTCCAGGGCCGATGGTACTGTGCTGGTAACGGCATGGGAGAGTAGGTCGCTGCCGGGTTTTTTGTTTGACCAGTGCTCAGGCATCTGGCCGGAAGACGGCGGAGTGGATTTCCGCTTGACAAGGCGAAACGGGTTGGTTAGAATTTAGCTGGGCAGAAAAACCGTGATGCGTCCGCAATACATACTCCATCGGGTTACGATGTAGACAGCCCGCAAGGGCCTCTGTTACGGCGCATTTCGGTTTCTGCTCGAGACTAAATCCACACAAGGAGAGGAGGTGAACCCCTATGAAAAATAAGGGATTCACACTGATCGAACTGCTGGTGGTCATTCTGATCATCGGTATCCTGCTCGCCCTCATCATTCCGAACTTCGTGCTGTTCCAGGAGCGCGCTCGGCGTGCCTCAGTGAAGAACAACATGCACGTCGTTCAGACCGCGCTTGAGGCGTATGCGGTTGACCACTTCGGCAACTATCCGAACGAAGACGTGGAGTGGGAAGATTCGCAAGACGAAGGGAGCATCTCGCTCTGGTTCCCGGGCGGCGACCCGATCGGCATAGAAGGTGACCCCACGTTTGGCAACTACCCGGTCAACCCTTACGACGGTAAGCGGTACAACAACGATGAGAAGGACGAGATGGACCTCGACTACGAGGAGTTCTTCGGAGAGCTCGAGCCGGGGATGAACGCTCAGAAGCGTGGTGACGACGAGGATTGCCCGTACCTCGACTTCGGCGAAGTGCCGGAGTACCCGGGCGGCATCGGCATCGCTACCTACGTTCCTGATATTGGTGGCTTCGAGACTCCTCAGGAGTACGGTATCTACGGCTTCGGCCGTGATGTTACGTACCCCATGTACGACATCGACCCGATGGCCGACGACCCGACAGACGAAGATTACTGGATTTTCTTCGTCATGTCCAACTAGTCGATTCATCGGCGCTACTTCGGGGTGGGAGCATATCCCACCCCGATTTGTTTTTGTCGCGTGAGGTTCCTTGACAGGGTATTTCCTCCTTCTATAATCGTTGCGTCGTGCCAACTCTGGTAGAGTCGGTTATCAGTATCTCCGGGCTGAGTAAGACCTACCGGTCCGGCTTCCGCATGAAGCGGGTGCAGGCGCTGGTCGACCTCGACCTTGAGGTGGAGAAGGGAGAAGTCTTCGGGTTTCTCGGTCCGAATGGAGCAGGAAAGACATCGCTGATCAAGATACTGATGGGGCTGGCCCGACCCACGTCAGGGGATGCCCGGGTCTTCGGGAAGCCCACGCGCGATGCTCAGGTCAAGGCACGAATCGGCTTTCTGCCTGAATCGCCCTATTTTTATGAGTATCTGACGGCTTCCGAGTTCCTGCGTTTTGCCGCCCAACTGTCCGGGGCTCCGGTCGTCGGGGCCGACGGAAGGGTAAAACGACTCCTGAAACTGGTGAGAATGGAGCACGCGGCCGATATTCAGATGAGAGCATTCTCGCGCGGGATGCTGCAGAGGATCGGAATCGCGCAGGCGCTGATCAGTGACCCCGAACTGGTGATTCTGGACGAGCCGATGGGCGGTCTGGATCCGGTCGGGCGGAAGGAGTTCCGGGACGTCATCGCGAGGCTGAAAGAGAAAGGCACGACGGTTTTCTTTTCGACGCACATCCTCTCGGACGTGGAGATGATCTGCGACCGCGTCGGGATAATCATCGACGGTCGGCTGGTGAGTATCGGGCGACTTGATGAAATCCTGACCGAGGACGTCGAGTCGATCGACGTATCGGTGACCGGCATCACCGGCAAGTTCCGCAAGGTGCTGGAGCGGGTTGCCCGGCAGACAATCCGTTCGGGCGACGCGTTGCTTCTGACGGTGCGCAGTGAGGAGGATGTCGACAAGGTGATGGCGATTCTGCGCGAGGCGGGCGGCGGAGCCCGGATTACGGCGCTCACGCCGCGGCGCAAGACGCTAGAGGACTACTTCATGACTCACATCCGTGAAGCCGGCGGGAAGTCATGACCCGGAGGATTCTCGGGATATCGTTCAATACGTTTCGCGAGGCCATTCGTGACAAGGTCTTCCTGACTTTATTGGTATTCGGAATCCTGGTGATGGGCAGCGCAAAAGTGATTCAACCGCTGGCCCTCGGTGAAGAAAGCAAAATCGTCAAGGACCTGGGGTTGGCTTCGATTACGCTCTTTTGTGTGCTCATTGCAGTGCTGGTTGGAGGGAGACTGGTATACAAGGAGGTGGAGAAGCGCACCATCTACATTGTGCTGGCAAAGCCGGTCCGACGATGGGAGTTCATTCTCGGGAAGTACCTCGGTCTGATGGGGGTGCTGCTGGCGAGCCTGCTGGTCATGACAGTCGGGTTCTACGCTGTCCTTTTCGCGACCGGGGTCCGAGGTTCTCCCCGCCTGCTCTGGTCGCTTCTGATGACGTTCTTCGAGCTGGGGATTATTACCGCGGTGGCGACTCTCTTCTCCACACTTGTCACTCCAATCGCCGGTGCCGTGTTTACGTTCGCAGTGTATTTTGTCGGGCATCTGACCCGGGACCTGAAGCTGCTGTCGGCGATGAGCCCGTCGCCGGTGGTCAAGGGAGTGAGTCTCCTGCTCTATTACGTGCTGCCCAACCTCAGCAATTTCAACATCCGGGGTGAGGTGGTCCACGATGTCGTTCTGAATCCCCAAGCGCTCGCGCTGTCAGCTCTGTATGCAATCGTCTACGTCGCGACGCTGCTCCTCGTGTCCGTGTTCATCTTCAGCCGCAAGGATTTCTAGGCAATGGTCGAGGAGATAAGGCCTCGGATTGCCAAACCAGGCGGGCCGGGCCGACTTGCCGCTCTGTTGCCGCTGGTGCTTGTCATCTGGGGTTTCGTCGGCGTCTATCTGCTTCAACTGGCGCTTGACAATACCAGCAGGGGAAAGATGCGCGAGAAGGTCGTCCAGGAGATGACGTATTTTCCGTCCGGCCGATTTATGCGCGGTGCGTCAATCGAGTACCAGAATCTGGCTTCAGATCTGGTTTGGCTGAGAGCCATTCAGTACTACGGCCATCATCTGATGACCGACAGCAAGTACGAGTGGCTCGGTCATGTGTTTGAGATTCTCACCGTCCTCGACCCCAGATTCATCGGTGCCTACCATTTCGGTGCCATGACCCTGGCGTGGGATGCGCACGAGCCACGTGAAGCTATCGGATTGTTGCGGAAGGGCATGAAGGCCAATCCGATGAACTGGCAGCTTCCGTTCGACGCCGCCTTCATCAACTACATGCTGCTTGACGACTACGAGGCGGCCGGTTCCTTCTTCGCCATAGCTTCGCGGCTGCCCGATGCGTGGTTCGTGGCTACTCGCTGGGCAGCGGTTTCCGTCGCCAAGGCGGGGGATTTCAAGACAGCTCGCGAGATGTGGCTTGATTTGTATCACGGGACCGAGAACAAGAAGCTACGTGCACTTGTTGTCAGGCAGTTGCGGTTGCTCAAGTTCGAGGAAATGATGGATACGCTTCAGCGGGCGGTGGACCGATTCCGTTTGGACAAAGGGTACTTGCCCGGCAATCTGCGCGAATTGGTGAGTGCGGGCTATCTCAGGAGAATCCCGGAGGAACCTTTCGGCGGGAGATTCTTCTTGGACGGGGCGGAAGTGCGGAGTTCGACTCCACCAGGCCGCAGGGAGTGACGGGGCATTGACGGTCTGTATCTCTTGACAAGGCGGCCAGTTTAGACTATAACAACCTGAGGAGATACTATGCGCTACGATAAAGGTTTCACTCTTGTAGAGTTGCTTGTTGTCATCAGCATACTCGGTGTGCTGATGGGCATGACTGTTCCTCGGTTGTCCGGGATGCGCGAGCAGGCGCGAATCGGCGCGATGAAAATGAACCTGCATAACGTCCAGGTGGTCATTGAGGCGTTCCATATGGAGCAAGGATACTACGCCGACGATTTCTACGAGGACGAGTACGGTTCCTATTTTCCCGGCGGGATATGGAACGAAGAGAACGGTCGTTTCCCCACGAATCCCTGGAACGGCCGTCAGATGGACGCTGATGAGTTTAACCCGGAGGATTACGACGAGCCGCAGGATGTCTTCAACACGGAGGAGTTCGGTCCCAATGACCAGTACGGCTTCTGGCCCGGCGAGATAGTCTACGGGGTGTGGGATCCGCCGGGTACCTGGGCTCCTACTCACTACGGGCTCGTCGGCATGGAGTTGCACGGTGTTTCCATTCGGGATTTCGATGCGGACAATGAAATAGTGGTGTTTGTGCTCCACAACTAGGCTCATGAGACACAACACTCAGTCCTTGACACCCAATCGGGCGAATTCTATAATTCCTTGGGTGAAAAGAGTTTCTGCCTCCGAAAGTGGCTGGAGCCTGGTCGAGCTCCTGGTGGTGATCTCTGTGCTGGGGATCATAATTGCCTTCTTCGTCCCACCGATAGTGAGCAGGATAACTACCCACGCAAAGCGGGTTTCTACCCAACGGGAGTTGGGAGTCCTGCGCGATGCGGTCGCCGGTGACGCTGACATCCAGATGGGTGGTGAGTTGATTGCTACCGGATTCAAGAACGATGTTGGTCGGTATCCGTACCACCTGATCGAGCTGGTTACCAATGATCCTTTCGCCGGCATGTACTCCCGGGTGGAGTATGTCGGCAAGCAGGTGATACCGAAGTGGGATCCATACCTGAAGAAGGGCTGGAACGGGCCCTACGTCCGGGAGGACGGTAGTCTGGGCTATCTGGACGACGCATGGGGTACAGCGTACCGTTACACAATCGAAAGCAACGAGACTCTCGGGTTCCAAAGCGCCGGACCGGATGCCATTTTCTGGGGGCAGCCGGGCGGGGACACGGATGACGATATCCGTGTCCGGTTCTAGGAGTTGATTCGTGGCTCGAGCCAAACTGTCTTCGCGGGGGGTGACGCTGCTTGAGTTGCTCGTAGTGCTGATGATACTCAGCCTCATTCTCACTGCTGCGGTGAAGACCTGGGATGTGACCCTTGAGCGCGGGCGATTCGAGTCAACGCGCCGGAAGCTCGACCAGCTTGCGGAAGTTATCGTCGGGGACCCGGACTATGCGCCTGCCGGCGAGAGGGTTGACTTCGGGTATGTCGGAGACATCGGAAACCTGCCCCAGACCCTTGCGGATTTGGTGGTGGAGCCAACGGTAACGCCGCCTGAGAGCAGCAGATGGCGGGGGCCGTATATCCATGCCACGTTCAACGAATCGCCGGACGGCTACAGAATCGACGGTTGGGGCGACACGATTATCTTTGACCGGGACAGTCTGTTTGTCCGGAGCCTTGGCGGGTACGGAATGGCCGACCGAAGCAAATGGCTTACCCGCTATCTGGGCCACACAAAGGACGACCTGACCGCGAATCCGGTTGACGGCAGGGTTCTCGACGTGCGGGGCGTGGGGCCACCGGATTCACTGCTGTACAGGATTACGCTGGAATTGCAGCGACCCCTGCTGGGCAGAACCCAACCCATCTATGCGTTGATCGGCAGCAACGGGGAGTTCACTTTCGGGTTTCAGCCCGTGTCCCAGGGTGGTCACATGCTGCGGACCATCTACATGCATGATACGCCTCCTCCGCCCTGGGCGGAAACCACCCTCAAGTATGTGACTGTTCACCCGGGTATGGGTGCCCGTGACCTCCAGATCCGGCTGAATGTCGATTGGAGCAATCCATGAGATTGAACATGTTGGACCGACGTGGTTTCACGTTGATGGAACTCCTGGTGGTGCTGCTGATCATCGGGGTGCTGAGTACGGTTGCCATCCGGACGATTGATGCAACCAGGAACCGAGCCTTGTTCGACCAGACCACCGAGGAGATGAAAGAGATAGTCAGGGCGATAGTCGGCAATCCGGAGCTTGTTACAGACGGTCGCCGGGTTGACTACGGGTTCTTCGGCGATGTCGGGAGACTGCCGAACGACCTCGATGAACTGGTGAAGAGTACGGCTTCGGGTTGGCGCGGGCCCTACATCCGGCGGGAGTTCGCCGGGGATTCGACCGGTTTCCTGCACGACGCCTGGGGTAATCCCTACACCTACGATAACAACACCGGCATTGTTGCAACTCTCGGCGACGGTGAGCACACGATGACAGTGATGGTGGCTGATTCCCTGCCCCAACTGACGGATAACTCGGTTGTCGGCAATGTGTCTGATGCGGACAACAACCCGCCCGGTGGTGTCCCGGTTACGATCAAGCTGTACACTGCCAGCGGTACGATGATCGGTTATGCGCCGGTGGATAAGGGCGGCTACTACGAGTTTTCTCCGGGAGGTATCCCCGCCCCGATGGGCAACCACCGGCTTGTTGCTTCCTACGGGCCGACCGACTCGATTACCCGTTGGGTATCGGTTGCGCCAAGGTCAAGGGTGGTGGTTGACTTCAAGTTCAGCCGGCCATTCCGTCATTTCCTGAAGACAGTCGGTCCGCCCACGCTTGCGACTGACAGCACCAGCTTTGTGATTCTGATTGTCAATGACCACGTGTATGACATTTCCGTTGACTCGATTGAACTCGCCCGAGCACCGACAGATTCGTTTGGCATCCCTACCGCTTACATGCGGAACTTGACGGTGAACGGGCCGTCAGCCGCTGGTTTTCCCGTTGTGGTGGGCAATGGTTATGGCCACGGCGATGTGCTTCCAATCAGCGGCGGGGTAGTGATCGAAGCCAATCGGGCGAACATTGTGGCTCTGGGGTTCCTTGATTTCGATCAGGACATCCTCGGGGGCGGGCCCGCGGCCAAGATACAGGGCGAGCATTTCAGACTGAGATTCAGTGACGACTCCGAAATAAGCTTCACTTTACCGTTGGTTCCATGACGGACGAGATAAGGAGGAGTATTGGCAACCGGTAGCGCTTTCGGGAATTTGTTCGGCGGCGGCGGCAAGGGAACTCTCTGTATCGACATAGGTTCCAATTCGGTGAAGTTCGTCAAGATGGAGGGCGGGCGCGTTGTCGACTTCGGTCTCAAGGAGATCGGCGAGGCATTCGATGTGCCGTCAATCCTGCGTGAACTGATCAAGGACTACAAGCCGGGCGAGGTTTTCAGCTTCGTTTCCGGTCCGTCGGTCAGTGTGCGGCAGGCGCCATTCCCGAAGATGAATCGCCGGGAACTGAAGGATGCCATTCTGCTGCGGCTGGAGAAGTACTCTCCATTCACGCTGGACGAGGCGGTTCTTGACTTCAAGACTCTTGGTCCGATGCGCGAAGCAGGAGCCATCAAGGACAATGTCATGGTGGTGGCCGCCAGGAAGGACGTGGTTTCAGACCACATCTCGACGCTGAAGAAGGCCGGGCTCGAGCCCACTGCTATCAGCGTCATTCCTTTTGCACTGCAGGCGGCAGTCAAGAAGTTCGGCAAGGTCCGTCCGGACGAGACAATCTGCCTGTTGGACATCGGGGCGGAGTTCACCGATATCGTCTTCATGAAGGGCGAGAGACTCGACCTGGCGCGGACGATCACTACTGCAGGTAACGCTATCACTGAGGCGATGACTGTTGCTATTACCACCGAAGAGGGCCAGTTGGCGCTGGATGCCTACGATGCCGAGAACCTGAAGCGTCAGTACGGCATCCCACCGGAGGATAGCGGAGAAAAGCTGTCTTCCGGTATCCTGGTCAGAAGGCTGGCTACCCTTCAGCGGCCCGCACTCGAGCGTTTCGTGGCGGAGATAAACCGGTCAATCGACTACTACCGGCGGGAATTCGGCGAGTCGAAGATAGACCGGCTGTTCATCTGCGGCGGCACCGCGGCAATGGTCGGGTTGAAGGAGTACATCCAGACCAATCTGGGCATTCCCACTGAGGTCTTCGACCCGTTCAAGGACTTCAGTTTGTACAAGAAGGATACCAAGCCTGAGGAAGCAATCGGCTACCGGCTGGTGACAGCTCTGGGTCTTTCCTACGACCATGCTTCCGTGGATCTCTTGCCGGGAGAGATGAAGACCGGGAAGTTCCAGGGGCGTGATCTCCGGCTGGTGACCATCATCGGGATACTGTGGGTTGCCCTGCTGGTTGTGGTCTACATTGTGCTCGCAGGATGGTCGCAGGCCTCGGCAAGTCAGGCCGTCAGGCTCAGCAAGGAGTTGAAGGCAACCGAGGAAGCCAACAAGGAGTACTTTCAACTGGAGGATGAAGTCAGGGAGCTCGAAGCCAAGCAGAGGAGTCTCAGGGATGTCGTTGGCGAGAGACAGTTGACCGTACCCCTGATGGCGCATCTTACCAGGATCGTACCCTCGAACATCCAGCTTAACGGTCTTGCGTTGAGCGGCCAGCAGGAAGTCAAGATAACAGGTGTTGTTTCCGGTGAGCCATTCCTGCTTGATGTTGACCTCTCGCAGTTTATGATCGACCTGGAAACGAGTCCTCATTTCAAGCGTGTGCAACTGATCTCCAAGAGCCGGACTTCCCTGCAGGGAGAGACGGTTCTTGACTTCGAGATCCAGTGCGGAACGGAGTAGACCATGGCACTACTGGAACGTAAGGTTCTGTTGATCGGTCTGGCCGTCTGCATCCTGCTGGGCGTTTTTGCCTGGTTCGTATTGTATCAGCCGAGATTCCAGTCACAGAAGCTCAGCGCCGCAGAAGTCGCCAAGCTGAGCAAGGAACTTGATGAGACACGGGAGCGGGTCAAGGGTATCGGGCGTCTGCGGCGGCAGGTGGCCGAGTTGCAGACGGCAAACGCCGCTTTTGCGGCACGGGTCGTGCCCCGCTCTGAAATGCTGACCATGCTGCGGCGTCTCGCCACGCAGGCTGGGGACTATCGCATTCGCTTCCTGGAGATATCGCCGCCGGGACTGGACACCTTGCTCCAGCAGGAGAGTTCCTCTAGTCCCCTGCGGGGTGTGCCATTCTACATAACGGTACAGGGCCGCTATATCGATGTCGGGCGCTACGTCGAGAGCCTGGATCGTTTCCCGTATTTCGTCAGAGTTCCTGACTTCGAGGTGAACGCCCGGGAAGACATCCGTCCGGAGGTTGAGATCAAGCTGCTTGTCAATCTCTACACTTCGAGTTTGGCCGGCGGAGAGCAACTGTGAGAAGAATCGTACTCATCGGGGCCCTTGTCGTCGTGCTCGGGGTCGCCGGCTACTTCTTGTTGCGTCCGAAGAACTCTGCCTCGGGTGTCAAGACCGCATCGGCCGACACCGGCAAGAAGAAAGGGAGAAGAACCGGAAAGACCGCCGGGCGCATCAAGCCCAAGAGCAAGGCGGAGTTGAAGGCTGAGCGGAAGCAGCGACGCAAGGAGGAACGGAAGCGAAGAAAGGAAGAGAGACGCCGCGAGCGGGATAAACGGCGGCGACTCAGACGCGCCGGCCGCAAGAGTAGCAAGCGCGGTAGCAAGCGTCGCGGCAGCAAGGGACGTAGCTACGTGGTGAGGGCGATTGTTTCACTGGGTGAGGACAGCTATGCGCTGGTTGACAGCCGCCGCGTGACTGTCGGCGATGTCGTGATGGGTCGGCGGATTGTGGCGATTCACCCGGACCACGTCGAAATCGAGGCTTTTGGCAAGCGGAGTTCGGTCCGGGTCGGCGAGAGCTTGATGCCTTTGACGTACAGCTCGAAACGGCGGAGGCGACGTGGCTAGTCGGAGGTCGCTGTGACTGCTTCAATGAAGAAAGGAGCATTTTGAGACAACGGATTCTGACTGTTCTGGGTGTTGCTGTTGCATTACTCGCGCTGTACACCATTGCCTTCAGGGCACGGCCGACCAATCGCTGGACGTCGGTAGCGCAGGGTAGCATCGGGGCAGGCCGGCTGCCGGTTGCAGTAGCTACTCAGGCGGCCGGCTCTGCCGGTGGTGAAGTCGAGATAGAGTCAACTGCAGCCAAGGCGGCCGGTCGTACTGCGGAGAGCGACAGCTCGGCCACTGAGGAGAAGCGACCCGAGACGTGGGGAAGCGATCCTTTTGTGCGCGACTGGATCATGATCAATGAGCTGGCGGAGATGAATCTGAATGCCATCACGATTGGCGGCGACAAGGCCTACGCGTTGATCAACGATCAGATTCTGGAAGTAGGTGACAAGATCAGCGGCAAGCGGATCGTCCTGATCGAAGAGGAAAAGGTTGTCTTCGAACAGGGCGGAAGAACCTTTGACCTGCTACTGGGGGAGTAATCCTATGAAGAAGCTAACAGTTGTGTTCATACTGGTCCTCGGGCTGGCGTCCTTTGTTGCTGCCGACGAACAGGTTGGTATCGTCGATGTCGCAGTCGACAAGCTGCTGGAGGGAGTTCGAGTGACGGTCGCGTGCGACGGAGAAGCTGACGTCAGTTCGTTCATGTCGGCGCAGCCACCGGCGATAGTCCTGGATTTCATGAACGCAGTCAACAGGATGGACTGTGAGCGGATTGGCTCGGAGTTCTATCCCGTCTCAGCAGTCACAATCGAGCCGAGTGAAGCTACCGGTGGTGTTAGAATCGCGGTCAGGCTCCGTGAGCTCGTCGACCACCGAGTAACCCGGGAGAACGGATTGGTCAGTATCGATCTTGGCGGCACGCCGTTGTCCCGGCCGCTGGCACCGATGCCCGGGGATGCTTTTGCCGGCAAACGACTGACGCTCTACGTCAAGGATGCCAACATCACGGACGTCGTCCGGATGATAGCCAGCCAGTTCGACCTGAATCTGCTGGTTACTCAGGACGTGAAGTCGGTCGTCACAGTCCGTCTGGACGATGTGCCGCTCCGGGCAGGTTTTGAAGCACTGCTCAAGGCCGGGCTCTGCAACATGGTGGAGGAGGACAACGGTATCATTGTTGTGAAGCCCATCAAGAAGGACCTCTATGGTGAAACCCGAACGAGGGTGTTCATTCTGGACTACGTCGAGGCTGCTGACATGGTCAATGCAGTCAAGAAAATACTTACCTCCAAGGGCACTGTTGAGGAGAACTACCGCCGGGTCGGCGAAGGCAGTGGTTCCCAGCGGACGAGCGTGCTGGTGGTCACCGATGTCCCTCAGGGGCTCAGTCAGGTGGCGCAGTTTGTCGCGGAGCTCGACCGGCCGGTTCCGCAGATCGCAATCGACGCGAAGTTCATTGAAACGACCCGTTCTTCCGAGGATCGCTATGGTATCGAGTGGGTCATCAGAGCCACGGCCAGCAGTGGCGGGTTCGACCCGGACAAGGACTTCGCAATCCCGATTACCTTCGACGAGATGCTTCTGGGCAAGATAACCCTTGACCAGATGCAGGCCACGCTGGAGATAATGGCTACCAGGGGCAATTCGCGCGTTCTGGCCAACCCGCGGACGCTTACCCTTGACAACCAGACAGCCAAGGTCAGTATGGGAATCCAGGTGCCGCTCCGCGTTATCAACAAAGATCCTCAGACCGGCGAGATAACCTACACGTGGGACAAAGAAGACATCCCGATTTCGCTCGAAGTGACCCCGCACGTCACGGCCGACGGGCTGATTACAATGCATGTCGAGACCGTTGTCAAGGCGATAACCGGCTGGGTTGGCGGGGCGGATGACCAGCAGCCGATTGTGGCCGAACGCAAGGCCGAGACCCAGATAACAGTGGCTGACGGTGAGGTTGCGGTGATTGGTGGTCTGGTCAAGGAAGAGGAAACCAACACCGTCACCAAGATCCCTCTGCTGGGGGATATCCCCGTGCTTGGTCATCTCTTCAAGAAGACCGTCACGCGGCGGGAGACAAACGACCTGATGATATTCATCATCCCGCATGTGATGTCGGCGGAGGGCTAGAGAGTGATTCATCCTCGAGCATGGATATCGATGAACTGCTCCGGTACGCTGCCAAGTATGGAGCGTCTGATCTTCACATAACGGTCGGCAATCCGCCCATTATTCGGGTCAATGGGCGGTTGAAGAAGATTCCTGGACCAGCGCTTGCGCGAGATGACGCGGAAGCGCTGGTCTATTCCATACTGACCGACGAGCAGCGCACCGCAGTCGAGCGGAAACGGGAACTGGATCTCTCCTACACGTGGGGAACCGCGACTGATGGTTCGCCCGGGGACGTCCGCTTGGAATACGTAACACCTGAGCGCATTCGAGCTCGGGTCAACGTCTTCCTGGACCTTGCCGGTGTTGGCGGTGCGTTCCGGATAATCCCGGCCCGGATTCGGCCCCTTGATGAGTTGCCGGCGCCGGAGTCGGTGACCGAGTTGACCCGCTGTCGCTCAGGTCTGGTCCTGGTCACCGGCCCAACCGGCTGCGGCAAGTCTACCACGCTTGCGAGTATGGTCGACCGCATCGATCAGGAGCGGTCGATGCGGATCATAACTGTTGAGGATCCGATTGAGTACATTTTCTCGGGATTGAATTGCCTGGTCAGCCAACGGGAGATAGGGACCCACTCGCAGTCTTTTGCGGCCGCGCTCAGGGCTTGTCTCAGGGAAGACCCGGACGTGATACTGGTAGGAGAGATGCGCGACTTGGAGACGATCCGGCTGGCCCTGACTGCGGCCGAGACCGGCCATCTTGTGTTATCCACACTCCACACGAACAGCGTGGCCCAGACAGTTGATCGAGTGATTGACGTTTTCCCGGCAGACCAGCATGAGTACGTCCGGCAGATACTTGCCAATGTCATACGAGGCATAGTCTCGCAGACGCTGGTTCCACGCAAGGATGGTCGAGGGCGGGTCGCAGCAATGGAAGTCCTTGTTGCCACGCCGGCGGTGCGGAATATGATCCGAGAGAGCAAATCCCATCAGGTGTCTTCCTTGGTCCAGACCGGATTTGAGCACGGGATGCAGACTCTGGATCAATGCCTTGCGAGCCTCGAACGGAATGGGATCGTTTCTCACGAGGTAGCATACTCTGCTGCAAGGGACAAGAAGTTGTTCGTGTCACCCGAGGAACAGACACCGCCGCAGGAAGGGCTGTGATCTGGTTTCTCCTTGTGCTGCTTGGATTGTCACTGGGCAGTTTCTTCAATGTATGCATCCACCGGATTCCGCGTGGTGAGTCGATAGCGACACCTCCTTCTCACTGTCCGCATTGCGGGAAACGGATACGGGCCTGCGACAACATACCGGTCCTGAGCTACATCCTGTTGCGTGGACGTTGCCGGTCCTGCCGGCGGCCTATTTCACCCCGGTATATGGCCGTCGAGGTGGCAACTGCTTTGCTTTTCGTTGTTGTGTTTGCGCAGTTTGGATTCACCTGGTCATCCCTCAATGCACTGGTGTTCGTCTGCATGCTCGTCGTCATGGCCTTGATCGACCTTGAGCACCGGATTATTCCATTCCGGCTGAGTGTTCCCGGGCTGGTGTTGGGTCTCGCCGGTAGTTTGCTTCCTCCCGGGCGGCTGACCGACGCCCTGATCGGTGCCGCAGTTGGCGCGGCCTTCATCTGTCTTGCCTGGCTGCTATGGCGCTACGTGCTGTTTTCCGTATTCCGCCGCTTCGGTATCGACCAGCGTGAGGGAATGGGAGGTGGAGACTTGCCCTTTGCAGCGATGATTGGTGCGTTTCTTGGTTGGCGAAGTCTGGTAGTCGCGTTGTTCGCGGGCGTCATCGCTGGCGTGATCGTTGGTCTGATTCTACGTTGGGCGGGCAGGACGAAGGGTGGTCAGCAGATACCGTTCGGACCGTTTCTTGCCATCGGTGCGCTCGTGGGGCTGTTCTTCGGTTCAGTTGTCTTTGGCTGGTACGTTGATTCTATTCTTCACTGACAAGTAGTGGCTCCGTGCCACGGCAATCGGTAGCTCTCACCGGGACATAGGGTTTGAGTGCAGCGCCGGGCCAGCGTAAGACTGTGGCTTGCCGTTTCTATGCAAGAGGGGAGAGGCCATTAGCCTCTCCCCTCTTGCTGATTCCTCTGTGACTTACTTGAGGATAACGAAGTCGACGCGGCGGTTCAACTGGCGTCCTTCGTCGGTATCGTTGGGAGCAATCGGATTGCTTTCCCCGTAGCCCTTGGCTGCCAAGCGCTTCGCGTCGATGCCGCCGTACTGGACCAGGAAGTTGACGACTGCATAGGCGCGCTTCTCAGAGAGCTTCTGGTTGCTTTCATCAGACCCGATGGAGCAGGTGTGTCCCTGAATCTCAACCCGGATGTCGGGGTTGTCCTTCATTATCTGGGCTGCTTCGGTCAGGGCCGGGTAGGATTCGGTTCTCAGCTTGGACTTGCCGAGCTCGAAGTAGACTCCTTTGAGTGTCAGGACCATACCCTTGCTGACCATCTCGTAGATGCGATTTGTGGTATCGCCTTTGTTGATGGCGAAAGCATCCGTCTGCGGCAGGTAGCCCCAGGATTCGACTTTGACCTCAAACGAACCGACCGGCAGTTCAAGCGCGAACTTACCGGTGGCCGAGTCGGGGCGGATGCTAGGCCGCTGCTTCTCAATGAAGCTGATGGTTGCCGGGACTCCTTCGCCGGTTTTCTTGTCCACGACCTTGCCAGTGAACAGGCCCTTCATGTCAAGCGAAGCAAGACCGATGTTGAGTTTGGTGAGTTCACCGTCCTCTACTTCGGCTACGCGTTCTTCCGTGAAGTAGCCCTTTTTCTCGACTACGACGCTGACGAGTCCCGCCGGTACGTTGTCGGCCCGGAAGAACCCGGTTACAGAATTGGATGCTACCGGCTCGACGCCGGTACCAGTGAAGCTGATTTCGGCTTCGAGTGGCTTGCCGCTGTAGGTATCGTAGGTGCGACCGGCAACGGTGCCATAGGGCACGAGCGGTTTGAGTTTGAATGTGTGAGTCGCGAACCCCCGGTCGCTGATGACCATCGGCACGGCTTCGGGGATGTAGCCTTCCTTTGATGCCTGGACAACTGCCACGCCGACCGGAGCTTTCTGCATGAAGAAAACGCCAGTGCCGGGATCGGTCATGAGCGGTCGGATGCGTTGGTTGACGAAGATGATTTCGGCCTCAAGCGGCAGGCCACTTCGGGCGTCTTCCACTTTGCCTGCCAGACGTCCCCACGGTTTCGGCTTGGGCTTCGGGAACGGTGATACGAAACTGAACCCGAGGATGGCCTCGTAGTCCGGTACCGAGTCGGTGACGGCGATTTCAACACCGCCGTTGATGTGGAAGTACGGTATCCGGATTCTGACACCCGGTGACACGCGGGCGCGAGGCGTGTAGCCGTCGCCGAGGAACGCCTTGAATTCCTGGTCTTTCGGTATCTCGGACGTTGCTTCGACGAAGACGTCGATGGCGTCGGAACTGAACTCGATGCCGGTCCCCAGGAATTTCGCGCCGCTGTCATCAAGACTCTGTCCGTAGTTGAACATCAGGGTGGGTAGCGTTTTGTACAAGTCGGCGAATCGGAACGCCCCGATTGCCCGCCAGGACTTGCCGTTGTTCCCCAGGCTGTCCATGAACCCATATTCCTTCTGGAAGTAGTACTCACCGCGAGCCATGGTCCAGTGTCCGCTGCCCGCGAGCTTCAGGACCGGCAGGAACGACAGTGACAACTTGGCGCCGAGCGTCTGGCCTTGCCAGTCGTAGTAGAGCCGGGTCGGGCCGGTCTTGAACTCGGCCACCCCGATCAGGCTGCCGAATACCTCAATGAACGGCACCGGTGCGTAGCTTAGTTCCATGCCGAAGAGAGGGCCCCTCCAGATGGAGCTGTCGCCGGTGAAAGCTTCCCGGTTGAACATCCAGCGGTTCGCGAAGACTAGCGCGCCATCTTCCTCAACCCGGGCGTCCTGAACACGCCAGAGGCCGCGGCCGCCACCGAGGGCGGGGTCAGCTGGGGCAACCGAGACGGCAAGCGCCGTCAGAAGCACCAGTACGGTTAGTTTCTGCACCTTTCCTCCTTTGCTATGGTACCATCCATACCTTCCGCCCGGTGTACGGGATTCACTGCAGCACGCAATCCAGTCCCGAACCGATCGGAAGGGACTCTTTCAAGCCCGTTTCTAAGCAAAGTCTAGGCTGGGCCTTTTATGTGTCAAGGCGTGCTGTTTGGTTTTGGGTCGCAAAGAGAGACGGGGGGAGACGCTAGTCTCCCCCGCGATGGTCCGGTTCGAACAGGGCCTATTCCTGCTGGCCGAGGATGAAGAACTCGACACGCCGATTCAGCGCGCGACCCTCCTCAGTAGCGTTTGAAGCGATTGGTTTGGATTCTCCGTAGCCCTTTCCGACCAGCCGTGAAGCATCGATTGCGAAGTTCTGCACGATATAGGTGACTACCGACTGGGCCCGGCGTTCGGACAGGCTCTGGTTGTATTCGTCCGAACCCTTGGAGTCGGTGTGTCCCTGGATCTCAACGTGGATTGTCGGGTTGTCCTGCATGATCTTGGCAGCGTCCTGCAGAGCGCCGTGGGACTCGGGTTTGATGGTTGCTTTGTTGAAGTCGAAGTATATGCCGCGCAGGGTGATGGACATGCCTTCCTGCACCAGTTCGAAGTCACGGATGAGAGGTTTGTTCTCCTCAATCACGATGGCCGCGGTCTGAGGCAGGTAGCCTTCGGACGTGACTTTGACCGCGTACGAGCCGACCGGTATCTCGTCCTTGTAGACGCCGGTTTCCGGGTCGTTGACGATGCCGGCAAGGCCACTGCCCGGGAAGTCCACTGTAGCCGCAATGGGTTCACCGGTCTTTTTGTTCGATACCTTGCCGGTAATTGTGGATTTCATCGTCAGCGGTTTGAGCGAGAAGGTGGGGGAGGCGACTCTTCCGTCCTCGACCTGAACCGTGAGCGAGGCTTTGAAGTATCCCTCGGTTTCTGCCGTGATCGTGTAGATGCCTATCGGGATGTTGTCCAGCCGGAATGAACCGGTTGTCAGGTTGGATTTCACCGGTCTGACGTCGGTCTCGGGGAATTCGATGGTGGCCTCAAGTGGGTGGTTGTCGGTGGCGTCGGTCACCAGCCCGGCAACCACACCGTAGGTTATCAGTGGCCGCAGCGCGAATTCATACTGAGATACGGCATCGCCTTCAACGTTCACCGGTACTGCCTGTCGTTGATAGCCATCAGCACTGACTTCGACAACCACGACGCCCGCCGGCACATCCTCCACTGTGAACACGCCGGTTGCCGGGTCAGCGGTAGTGGTCATCATCTCAGGATTCTCGGGGAAGGATATCTCGGCACCAATCGGTTCGCCGGTGCGGGCATCGCTTGCCTTTCCGGCGATGGTACCCAATTCAGGTGGTATACGCTTGCCGAATGGAGTGGCGATCACGAGACCGAGGACGGCCTCATTCGGTGCATTGGGACCCCAGGAGAACGTGTAGCCGGCCTTGAGCGTCATGCCCGAGGTGCCGGTGCCGAACGCGACACCGGGCGTGAGTCGAACCTCGCCACTGTCCGTATCAAACATGCCGTCCGAACCCTCGGGCTGCAGGGAACGGGCTTCGGCGAACAGCGCGAATCCGGAAGCGACCAGCTCGATAGCGACACCGTATGACGTGCTTTTTTCTGTCTGGCCGTAGTTGAGCAGCAGGTTGGGCAGTGACGGCGAGAGGTCCTGAAATTGGAGGGTTGCGAGGCCGCGCCAGCCGAACCCGCCGAGGGGCGAAATTGCATTGGGGTCCTGCCAGTTCCGGCCTTCGTTGTTGTCTCGTTCGATGAATTCGTAGCTGCCCAGGGCTCCGAGCTTGAGCACAGGGATGAAAGGAATTGACAACTTGGCACCAGCCCGGAGGTCATGCAGGCCCCATCCGAATTCCTTGTCGGCCGCCGCGATGTCCTTGGGATACTGACCTACCGCGCCCCAGGCACCGAATACCTCAGCGCCGATCCAGCGAGTCGACAGCGGTGCATAGTTCAACTCAGGTGCGATCAAGTCGGCGACCCACACCTTTTCAGTCGTATCGTTGGGCAGGGGATTGCGTCCTATTGCGTGGAATGAGATTGTCAGACCTGCATCGGACTGAACCAGTGCGTTCTGTACCCGGAACAGACCCCGGCCACCGCCAAATGCCGGGTAGGCAACTGTGCCGCTCGCGAGCAGACCTGCTGCCAGGGCGACTGCGAGGAGTTTCTGCATCATTGCTCCTTCAATTGATTTGCTTCACGTCGATTTCGGTCCGTGGTATCGGGATGCTCAATGACCTGCTACTTGTACAGCAGGTCAAAGTTCTCTTTCTGTCCGCACGCGACTGAGGACAAGAAGGCTGCGGGTCGCCTACCCAACCAGAGGCTACTGTCCCAGCCGATCCGGATCGTCCCAGAAGTTGCCGATGATTACGGTTGCTTCGCCCTCGGCTTCGATCTTCTGACCCGAGGCCTCGTCGTATCCTTCAACCGTGACCTTGGCTTCGAGGGTCGCCACGACGCCGTAGTCATCATCCGTGGGATCATCCTGGGCGTCATCGGCGAAGTAGTATTCCTTCCAGAAGGCAGGCACCAGCATGAATTCGGTCTCGGTGGTTTTCTTGCCTTCTCTGTCGCTCTTGACTGCTACGTCGACCGGGAGCGACACGTCGTATTCGAACTGCTGCGGCGGTCCTGTTGTTGCGACATCGCTGTACTCGACCTCGATTCTGTTGATGTGGGCCACGTAGGGTGTCCAAGAGGGTAGTCCGAGGCCCAGCTCAGTGTACTGGAGTTCGATTTCGACGATGTCACCCGGGATCTGGGTGATGATGTATACTTCGGTTTCTCCTTCTTCGGTGATGGATATTTCTCCGAAGTCGATGATGTCGGACATCAGCGGTCTGCCTTCGTTGATCTGGACGATACGGAGCGCGTTCTCGCGCTGACACGAGACAGACAGAATCAGCCCGAAGGCTGCAATCAGGACAAACAAACCGATAACGGATCGACGCATTAAGCTCCTCCTTTGACTCAATTCTAGTAGTCGGTGCCGCGCTGTCAAGTCCTGTCGGCGAGTTTTGGCGCTGCGATGGGAGCGGTCCGACGTCGCGGCCGGGTTTTTGTCGCCGGCAACCGAGAGCGGACTTGTCCTGTCGGGCCGGAGGCAGGTCCCGGATTTCGTTCTTGCGGTTCTGCGAAAGGAAGACCGGCGTACATCACAACAGCATCAGGCGCAGGCCGCAGGGGCCGCTCACAACCGGCTCTGCGGCAGCAAGTGAGCAGAGGTCCACTACGGCGAGTCGTCGGCGGAATCCGAAGTTTCCAGGTAGCTTGCAGACTGACTCGGCCAGGCGGTTGAACAGGAAGTGGAACACTGGATGCTATGCAGACCGGTACGGGTGATCGAAAATCTCAAGCGCGGAGGGCACTGAGAGGAAGTAACCACAGATGAACACGGATGGACACAGATGAGGGCGGAAGTCCGCATTCGTCATTCGACATTCGGAATTCGCAATGCGGCAATCTTCCTACCCTGTAATCCGCAATCACCAATCTACAATCTGAAATCGGAGAGGGCGGTCAAGGGTGGGTCGGATTTCGGTTTGACTTGGATGGGGTTCTTCGGCACAAAGATACCATCCCGATTCCGGTTGGACATCGAGGGATGTTCGCTGACGGCAGCGGGGAGATTCGGAGAATGGGAATCAGAATGGGGATTGGAATTCGGACCGGAATCTGGAGCGGAACGGCGAGAGGAATCCGGACTGGAACCTGGGCCGGAACGGTCAATGGACCGGCAAGGGGAACGGAAACGGGATTCGGGACTTGACCGGGTAGAAGACCGGCAGGAAGAACCGGAACCGGAATCGCTGGAAGAACGGGGCTTTGAGCTCTTGCTGGAACCGGTTGAAGAATCCGCACTGGAACGGGCAGAGCAACGAGGGGAACAGCAGGGGGGATGGGGACGAGTTTTCGGCGCTGGTTGTGTAAGAGTCGATGCTATGGTAGTATACGGCCCGCGTCGGTCTTGATTGGATTCTAGTGATTACTATAATCAAGCATGTCCATCGATCCGTCTCCCGGTATTGCCCACTCGATGCGGCACTGGGACGAGATCACTTCCGGTCTGTGCGAATCACCGCGCAAGCGCAAAAGCCAGCACGGGAGACTGTCGTCTCAGATTTCATGCTTCAAGCGCCTCCGGGAAGTTAGCGCTTATTGAGTTGTACCCGTGGTCCCAGAATCCGTAGCGGGTTCCATGATTGCTATTGTACTCGGACAGGGTATCGTGCAAAAAGTCCTGGCCGATAAGGTTTGAACCGCAGGATATGGTGCTGGGAGAAGAGATTGGTCAGTTCCTGACCGGGCGCTGCCGCAAACAACGCCCCGATGGACAGAGACAGAACAGATAGCTTTCTCAACACGCGTTCCTTTCATCAAATGACAATGGCAGGCCGGGAAAGAGGCAAGGAACTCTTCTTCGATAGTCCGGGTAAGTCCTTGCGCGAAGCCGGGTGCCTCAGGATGGGCTGTTTCCCGAGCGGGAATCCGTCCGATTTCGGGACGTCGCATTCGGCCGGTTGGGATGCGCTGGATGCGCGCTGTGCGAGTCGCACATCGGCATGGAAATCCAGGCCAGGACCGGCGCAGCGCCCGGACGTGTGGGGCGGCATGAGTGGTGGTTGCGGGTTCGGTGCGCGTCTTGACGACAGGGCTTTTTGTCGTATAGTTGATGCTTGTGTCTGGTTCTGGACGCCGACATAGCTCAGTTGGTAGAGCAGGGGTTTTGTAAACCTCAGGTCGGGGGTTCGACTCCCTCTGTCGGCTGAGTCAACTGCAATGCGGACGGGTTCCCGAGTGGCCAAAGGGGGCAGACTGTAAATCTGCTGGCGTACGCCTTCGGAGGTTCAAATCCTTCCCCGTCCACTGAATCCGACCCGCGTGTCTGTGTAGTTGGTTGGGCGGGCGTGGTGTAGTGGTAGCACAACAGCCTTCCAAGCTGTTTGCGTGGGTTCGACTCCCATCGCCCGCTTGGTGAGTTCGTGGGTGCCGGGCAGTCCTGTTCTGAGTTTGTGTGGAGATGTGACTAACCGCCTATTTCGCACAGACTTAGGATGACGATGGGGCTGCGGGCAGGCCAAAATGTCAGGTGCTGGCCGAGACGCATTTTAGTCATTGACACGCCGTAAGTTGTGCCTATAATTGTCGGCTATCCGAGCGCCCATGTAGCTCAGTCGGTAGAGCACTTCCTTGGTAAGGAAGTGGTCGCCGGTTCGACTCCGGCCGTGGGCTTCTGTCCGCACCGTGAGCAGTTGTTTCTGTTGTCTGTTTTGTTGCAATGAGACGAGCCAAGTAAGGAGGAACGGAAAATGGCGAAGGCGAAGTTCGAGCGTACCAAGCCGCATGTCAACGTCGGTACCATTGGTCATGTTGATCATGGTAAGACGACTTTGACTGCCGCCATCACCAAGGTACTGGAGAAGAAGGGTCTGGCGACCTACACGTCGTATGATCAGGTGGCCAAGGCGAGCGAGTCGCAGGGTCGAAGGGACGATACCAAGATCCTGACAATTGCGATTGCGCACGTTGAGTATGAGAGCGAGAAAAGGCACTACGCCCATATCGACTGTCCCGGTCATGCCGACTACATCAAGAACATGATTACCGGTGCCGCGCAGATGGACGGCGCGATTCTGGTAGTTTCGGCCGCTGATGGCCCGATGCCGCAGACGACCGAGCATGTGCTGCTTGCCCGTCAGGTGAACGTGCCGGCGCTTGTGGTCTATCTGAATAAGGTCGACCTGGTGGACGATCCTGACCTGATTGAACTGGTCGAACTCGAGATCCGCGAGATTCTCTCCAAGTACGAGTTCGACGGTGACAATGTGCCCATTATTCGCGGCAGCGCTCTCAAGGCAATCCAGGATGACGAAGGCAAGGATGCGGATTCGATTGCCGAATTGGTTGCCGTACTCGACTCGTACATACCTGACCCCAAGCGTGAAATCGACAAGCCGTTTCTGATGCCGGTCGAAGACATCTTCACGATTACGGGTCGTGGTACTGTGGTCACCGGCCGTGTTGAGCGTGGTGTCCTTGAGCCCGGCACTGAAGTCGAGATCATCGGTTTCGGCAAGCAGGACAAGTGCGTGGTCACCAGCGTCGAGATGTTCCGCAAGATTCTCGACCGCGCCGAAGCAGGGGACAATGTCGGCTTGTTGCTGCGTGGCGTTGGCAAGGACGATGTCGAGCGCGGCATGGTTCTTGCGGCCAAGGGTTCGATCAAGCCGCACCGGAAGTTCAAGGGCGAGGTCTACATCCTGACCAAGGATGAGGGTGGCCGCCACACGCCGTTTTTCCCGGGGTACCGGCCGCAGTTCTACATCCGGACCACTGATGTGACCGGCGCGGTGGCATTACCTGAGGGTGTCGAGATGGTGATGCCGGGCGACCACGTGACGATGGACATCGAGTTGATCATGCCGGTGGCGCTGGAGCAGAACTCGAAGTTCGCTATCCGTGAGGGTAGCCGGACGGTGGGCGCTGGAACTGTCATTGAGGTTACCGAGTAGTCACGATGCGCGTGCACGTAACCCTGGCTTGCGGGGACTGCAAGAACCGCAACTACCACACCGAGAAGAACAAACGGAAGAGCGAGCGCCTCAAGCTCAAGAAGTACTGCCCGAATTGCCGGAAACATACTCCGCACAAGGAGGTCAAGTAAAAGGCCAGTAGCTCTAACGGCAGAGCGGCGGACTCCAAATCCGTAGGTTGGGGGTTCGAATCCCTCCTGGCCTGTTGGTGACTATGAGTATCTTTAAACGAGTCCGGAACTACCTGGCCGATGTGGTAGCCGAGATGAAGAAGGTGTCGTGGGTGAAGCGCAAGGAGCTTCTGACTACGACGCTGGTAGTTATCGTCTTCTCGGCCGTTCTGGCGGCGTACATCGGCGTGTTTGACTTCATTTTCTCCCGGCTGCTCCATCTCGTCCTGAGGTAGCACGGAGCCAAGACGCATGAAGTTCTTTGTGGTTCACACCTACACCGGTCGAGAGAGACGAGTGAAGGAACTGCTGGAGAAGACGATCGAGTTGAACGGTCTGAGAGAGCTGTTCGGGCAGATCATTATGCCGGCAGAGAAGGTAACCCGGGTGAGGAAGTCAAAGCTGGTGGCCGAAGAGCGGCGGCTGTATCCCGGCTACATCATGGTTGAGATGGAGTCGAATGAGGAGAGTTTGAAGCTGGTGAACTCGGTGCCGGGAGTTACGCACATGCTGGGTTCGCGTACCGAGCCGGTGCCGCTTTCTGAGGAAGAAGTCGCTTCGATGCTTGAGCAGATCGAACGCGGCCGGGAGCGGACAGAACCCGAGGCGCCATTCGACAAGGGCGAGAGTGTGAAGGTGACGAAGGGACCATTCGCCGGGTTCACCGGAACGGTCGACGAGATGCATACTGAGCGTCGCCGTGTGAAAGTGATTGTTACCATTTTCGGCCGGCCAACGCCGATAGATCTTGATTTTCTGGACGTTCAGCCAATCTGATTAGCAGGAGGAGCGAGCCATGGCAAAGAAGGTTGCTGCAGTCATACGACTTCAGATCCCTGCCGGTCAGGCGACGCCGGCACCGCCAGTCGGTCCGGCACTGGGTCAGCATGGGGTGAACATATCCGAGTTCATCAGGGCGTTCAATGACGCCACCCGGAAGGAATCTCCGGGCATGTTGATTCCGGTCGTTCTGACTGTCTACGCGGATCGGAAGTTCACGTTCGTAACCAAGAGTCCACCCGCGTCTGTACTCCTGAAGCAGGCTGCCGGCCTCGCCAAGGGGTCAGGGGAGCCCAATCGGGACAAGGTCGGGGTTGTCAGTCGTAAGGCGGTCCGGGAAATCGCAGAGCGCAAGATGAAAGACCTGAATGCAGCCGATATCGAGGGCGCCGAGAAAATCATCAAGGGTACCGCCCACGCGATGGGCCTCGCAGTGGAGGACCGATGAAGCGGAGCAAGAGGTATCGGGCGTTCAATGACAAAGTCGACCGAGAAAAGAAGTACAGCCTGAAGGAAGCGGTTGAGCAAGCGAAAGCCACCGCTACTGCGAAGTTCGACGAGTCAATTGACATAGCCGTGAAGCTTGGCGTCGACCCGAAGAAGCAGGACCAGATGATCCGTGGCACTGTCGGCTTGCCTCACGGTACCGGCAGGCAAGTGCGGGTGCTGGTGTTCTGCAAGGGCGAGAAGGAGAAGGAGGCGTTGGAGGCTGGCGCCGACTGTGCCGGGTTGGAGGATCTGGTAGAGAAAATCAAGGGCGGCTGGTACGACTTCGACGCAGCCGTGGCGACGCCCGACACGATGTCCACGGTCGGCCGGCTGGGCAAGTTGCTCGCGCCCAAAGGCCTGATGCCTTCTCCCAAGACCAAGACAGTTACGTTCGAGGTTGGCCAGGCGGTGAAAGCTCTCAAGGCCGGGCGGATAAACTACCGTACCGACAAGACGGGGAATGTCCACGCTCTCGTGGGCAAGGTCTCGTTTGATACCGCCAGTCTGGTGGATAACGTTACGGCATTCATGGCAGAACTCACGCGTGCCAAGCCCGCGACCGCCAAGGGTCAGTACATCAAGAACGTGGTGGTCTCTTCGACGATGGGGGTCGGCGTTTGCGTCGACGCGCGTGAACTCACTGAGGCAATCAGGAAGGGGGCGTAGCATGCCGAGACCGGAGAAGATAGAAGCAGTTGCTGAACTGAAAAAGCGGGTCGGCCAGGCATCGGCGTTGTACTTCCTGGACTTCGCAAAGGTCGGGGCGAATGACTTCAACATGCTGCGGCGTCGCTTGCAGGAGGCCGGTGCGTCCGTCAGGGTAGTGAAGAACCGCCTGCTGCTTCGGGCTCTCAGCGAGAGCGGGGTGAGCAGCGACGTCACCGATCTGCTGCGTGGTCCAACGTCGCTGGTCTTCGCAACCGGAGACCCGGTTGCCCCGGCCCGAGTGATCCGTGAGGTCGCCAAGAGGCTTGATGGCCTCAAGGTGAAGGGTGCCTACATGGACGACGAGGTCTATTCCAGTGAGAGGTTTGTTTTCCTGGCTACGCTGCCCACCGAGGGTGAATTGCGCGGCCAGTTGGTTGGCGTGCTTGCTGCCCCGATTACGGAGTTGGCGGTGGACCTGGAGGGACTCCTGAGTGAACTGGTCTACGTCTTGGACCAATTGAGGGAGCGTGGTGCGGAGTCATCGGCGGCCTAGACATGGATTGCGCGGGGGCTGAGGTGTTTGCGTTGGACATGCATGAGAATTGCTGCTTCGAGGCCGATCAGGCCGTATGTGTTCGGTATACCAGTCAGGAGGAATGATGGCGAAAGACAAAATCCAACAGATCATGGAGACGATCGAAGGACTCACCGTTCTTGAGCTCGCCAAGCTCGTCAAGGAGTTGAAGGAGAAATTCGATATCACCGCCCCGGCGTTTGTCGCAGCCGGCGCCGCGCCGGCAGGGGCGGCACCAGCTGAAGCTGAAGCTGAGGAGCAGACAGAGTTCACAGTGACGCTTACTTCGGTGGGCGACAAGAAGATACAGGTGCTCAAGGAGTTGCGGGCGCTGACTCAGCTCGGGCTGAAGGAAGCCAAGGAGATCATCGACAAGGTCCCGAGTGCTGTCAAGGAGGGCATCCCGAAGGAAGAGGCGGAGAAGATCAAGGCAAAACTGGAAGAGGTTGGAGCAAAGGTCGAGGTGAAATAGGATGAAGGTTAGGCAGAAAGATTTCTCTGAGACCAGTGCTTTCTTGGAGATTCCGAATCTGCTTTCACTACAACTCGATTCGTTTTCCGATTTCGTACAGCAAGGCCTTGAACCGTCCAAGCGGCAGCGAAGCGGACTTGAGGGAGTGCTTCAGGAGACTTTTCCGGTCGAGGATGTCCACAAGAACTTCCGGCTTGAGTACATCAACTACGTCCTCGGGGAGTCCAAGTACTCGCCTGAAGAGGCGATGGACAAGGGCGTCAACTATTCGGTGCCGCTCAAGGTTGTGTTCCGTCTGATCAAGAAGGAGTTCGTGCAGGAATCCGACCAGGAGTCAGGAGAAGGGTCGGAACGCATCAAGGATATCGTTGAGCAGGAGGTTTACTTCTGCGACTTGCCCTGGATGACGGCCAACGGTGCGTTCGTCATCAACGGCGTTGAACGGGTGGTGGTGAATCAGCTTCACCGGTCACCGGGCGTCTATTTCTCCACCAGCCCCAGAGAGTACTCCGCTCTGCTGGTGCCGCTGCGCGGGGCCTGGTTCGAATTGGTGGTGGACAAGCACGGCGCGATGGTCGTGTTGCTCGACAGGAAGAGACGCATTTCGGCCGCTACCTTCCTGCAGGCGATTGGGATCACCCACGAGGACATGATCGAGCAGCTCTATGCCGTAGAACGGAAGAAGCTGGCGATCGGCCAGATGATAGCCCGAGAGGTTGCAGCTGAGGGAGAAGATGAGCCTCCTGCCAAGGCAGGGGACTTCGTGACCGAGGGACTGCTGGAGTACCTGGCTTCCAAGGGCGTGACTGAGGCGTGGGTGGTTGACGACAACCCGCCAGGAATCGAGATACTGGCAAAGACCATCAAGGCGGACAAGGCGGAGTCCAAGGAAGACGCCATCAAGCGTATCTACTATCGTCTGCGGTCAATCGCACCTCATTCAATCGAAGTGGCTGAGAACGTCATCCTCGGTATGCTGTTTGACCGGCGGCGGTTTGACCTGGGCAAGGTCGGGCGCTACAAAATCAACCGGCGGTTGATGACGAAAGTATCGCCGGAAGAAACCGGCCTGTCGAAAGACGACGTGATGGCAATCGCCGCCCGGCTGCTGCGTTTTGCTGACGAGGGACGTCACTACTGCGTGAGGGGTCGTTGCGAAAGCGCCGCCGAGCGGGATTCCATTCTGAAGCGGTCGAAAAAACAAGGCCTGGAGCCCGGTGAGTTTTTCTGGCACGAACGGAAGCAGACGCTTGAGTTGACGTACATTGCTGAGGACGACTGCAAAGGGGCTGAAAAGCTACTGCACAAGGCTGGTCGGAAGCCGACGAGCGAGTCATTTCGCATCCAGCCCGATGATATCGACCATCTTTCCAACCGGCGGGTGAAGCAGGTGGGCGAACTGCTCGAGAATCAGTTCCGCGTGGCGCTGCTCCAGCTTGCCCAGAATATCCGTGAACGGGCGGCATTCATTGATGACAGCCAGCTTACACCGCAGGAGTTGGTCAACACAAGGGTGGTAGCCAATTCGATCATGAAGTTCTTCGCCCAGAGTCAGCTTTGCCAGTTCATGGAGCAAACGAACCCACTCACTGAACTGACACACAAGCGGCGTATCTCGACGCTCGGGCCTGGCGGGCTGACCAGGGAGACTGCCGGGTTCGAGGTTCGCGACGTTCACTACTCCCACTACGGGCGTGTCTGTCCGATTGAGACTCCTGAGGGGCCCAACATCGGTCTGATTTCCACCATTGCCACCTACGCCAGGGTGGACCGGCACGGATTTCTGACTTCGCCCTACTGGCGTGTGCGGAACGGAAAGGTAATCATCGGTAAGGGCAAGGAGGTGTACCTGAATCCCGAGGAGGAAGAGCACTACACCATTGCGCAAGCCAACAGCAAACTGACTTCGGAGCACCGTTTCGTATCCAAGGACGTCATCTGCCGTCAGCGTGGTGATGTGGTTACCGTGTCACCGGACGGAGTTGATTTCATGGATGTTTCACCTCGTCAGTTGTTCTCGCCTTCGACCGTCATGATCCCCTTCTTTGAGCACGACGACGCCGACCGGGCGCTGATGGGCGCGAACATGCAGCGTCAAGGAGTTCCGCTTCTGCTGCCGCAGAAGCCGCTCGTCGCAACAGGGGTCGAGGGCAAGTTCGCTGCCGAGTCGGGTGCAATCCTGGAGTCGCAGGCCGACGGAGTGGTGACGAAGGTTGACGCACGGAGTGTCATCGTCCGGAGTGAAAACGGTCTGATTGAGCACCGGCTGAGGAAGTACAAGAAGTCAAACCAGTACACATGTCTTTCGCAGCGGCCGGTCGTGCGGGTGGCCGACCGGGTGAAGAAGGGCGATCTGCTTGCCGACGGGCCAGCCACTGAGGACGGCCAGTTGGCGCTCGGCCGGAACGTACTTGTGGCATTCATGCCCTGGCGTGGCTACAACTACGAGGACGCGATTGTGGTCTCCGAGAACCTGCTCAAGGAAGATGCGTTCACTTCGATTACGATTCTGGAGTCCGAAATCCAGGCGCGGGAGACAAAGCTCGGGTCTGAGGAGATCACGCGCGATATCCCGGGGGCAACCGAGGAGGAGTTGAGAAACTTGGATGAGTTCGGAGTGATCCGCGTTGGCGCTGAAGTCGTTCCAGGTGACATCCTGGTGGGCAGAATCACACCCAAGGGTGAGACCGAGTTCACTCCGGAAGAAAGGCTGCTCCGGGCGATTTTCGGTGAGAAGGCGTCCAATGTTAAGGATACTTCCCTGCGCGTGAACCCAGGTGTGCGTGGTGTGGTTGTCAGTCGACGAGTCCTCAGCCGTAAGGTCGGGGATGCCATGTCCCGACGACTGGAGAAGGAACGGGTTGCAGAGGCCGCCAGGAAGTACGAATTCAGGAAGCAGTTCCTGATTGAGCGGAGGAACGGGAAGCTACGGATGGCGCTGCGCGGCAGGAAAGCGGCCGCGCCGGCCAAGGACAAGCGGGGCGGGATACTCCACAAGGCCGGCCACCCGATGACCGATGAATTCCTTGAGTCTGAGGCATTCGCCAAGGTCCGTAACTATGAGCAGCTTGTGGCCAGTACGAAGTTGCAGATGGCGGTCAGGGCGGCGCTCAAGGAATACGAAGATGCCCTGGGCGAATCCGATCGCGAGAAACGGCTGGAGATTGAGCGGGTGTCGCGCGGAGATGAGTTGCCGCATGGCGTCCTGAAGTGGATCACGATTTTTACTGCCCAGAAGCGACGGCTCTCAGTGGGAGACAAAATGGCAGGTCGCCACGGCAACAAGGGTGTCGTTTCCCGTGTGCTGCCGATTGAAGACATGCCCTACCTGTCGGTCGAGCCGGACGGCAAGGAAAGCAGCAAGACGATGCATGACATGCGCGGACTGCCGGTCGATATCATCCTCAACCCACTTGGTGTCCCGTCGAGAATGAACCTGGGACAGGTGCTTGAGACCCACTTGGGATGGGCGGCCAAAGTACTCGGGTACCAGGCTCTCTGTCCGGTATTCCAGAGCGCGACGCCGGCGGAGATAAGAGGGGAACTGAAGAAAGCCGGCCTGCCTGAGCAGGGCAAGGTCGTTCTGTACGACGGTCGGACCGGCAAACCCTTCCTGGAGAAGGTCATGGTCGGCATGGTCTACATGATGAAGCTGATTCACATGGTTGACGACAAAATCCACGCCCGGTCTACCGGACGGTACTCGCTGATAACTCAGCAGCCACTGGGAGGCAAAGCCCAGTTCGGTGGCCAGCGTTTCGGCGAGATGGAGGTGTGGGCGCTGGAGGCGTATGGTGCGGCTCATACTCTTCAGGAGATGCTGACGATCAAGTCCGACGATGTCGAGGGAAGAAGCGCTCTCTACGAGTCGCTGATCCGGGGCAAGAATCCGCCCCGGCCCAAACCGCCGGCGTCATTCTCGGTGCTGGTGAAAGAACTGCAGGGCCTCGGGCTCGAACTGATGCCCGAGCGGGGGGAGGATCCGGTATGACCGACCGTGACTTCTTTGATTTCGACTCACTTCGTTTGCGGATAGGGTCGCCGGAGGCAATCCGCAGTTGGTCGAACGGCGAGGTCATCAAGCCGGAGACGATTAACTACCGGACCCAGAAACCCGAGCGGGACGGACTCTTCTGCGAGCGGATTTTCGGCCCGGTGAAGGACTTCGAGTGCAACTGCGGCAAGTACAAGAAGGTACGGTACAAGGGAATCATCTGTGATCGGTGTGGAGTGGAGGTCACCACGTCAGCAGTCCGTCGCCACCGGATGGGGCACATCGAGTTGGTCGTGCCGGTCGCCCACACGCTGTTCTATCACGTTCCGCCTTCGAAGGTCGGCTTGATGCTGGCGCTTTCCATCAATCAGGTCGAGACGATTCTGAACTATGAAGCTTATGTCGTGATTGATCCCGGCGAATCACCGTACAAGAAGATGGAACTCCTTTCCGAGGAGGAATACCGGGAGAATGTCCACCGCTTCGAGGGATGTGAAGTAGCAACCGGCGCGCCGGCCCTGAAGACGCTTCTGAGTCGGATTGAACTGGATGATATGGCAGCCGGGCTGCGTGCCCGCATCAAGCACGAGACATCTCGGCGCTTCGACCTGCTCAGGCGATTACGGGTTGTTGAAGCCTTCCGGACTTCCGGGGCGCGGCCGGAATGGATGATTCTCGAGGTTCTTCCGATTATACCTCCTGATCTGCGTCCGTTGGTACCGCTGGAGGGTGGCAGGTATGCTACGTCGGATCTGAACGACCTGTACAAGCGGGTGATAGTCCGCAACAACCGGCTCAAGCATCTGATGTCGATCAAGACCCCCGAGATTATTCTCAAGAACGAGAAGCGCATGCTTCAAGATGCGGTGGATACGTTGTTCTCCAATGAGACGCGTCCCCGTCCGGTGCGGGGGCGCGGCAACAGGCCATTGAAGTCGCTGTGTGAGGCGCTGCGGGGCAAGCAGGGACGCTTCCGCCGTAACCTGCTGGGCAAGAGAGTCGACTACTCGGGCCGGTCGGTGATAGTTGTTGAGCCGGCACTGAAGCTTCACCAGTGCAGCCTGCCCAAGGAGATGGCGCTTGAGCTGTTCAAACCTGCGATCCTCAGGCAACTCGAGGAGCGGCGTCTGGCAGAGAGCGAGCGGGGTGCCAAGAGCATGTACCGGAAGGAAACCCCGGAAGTGTGGGAGGTACTGGAAGATGTCATCAGGGATCATCCGGTTCTGCTGAACCGAGCTCCCACTCTGCACCGCGTGTCGCTCGAAGCGTTCTTCCCCATTTTGTCCGAATACCGGGCCATCGGGATACACCCGCTGGTGTGTCCGCCGTTCAATGCCGATTTTGATGGCGACACCATGTCGGTTCACGTGCCGCTCACACCGGAGGCAATCCTGGAGTCGTCGGTACTGATGCTCTCTTCGCACAACATCCTGTCGCCGGCGCACGGTCGGCCGCTGATGGTTCCGGCCCGGGATATCGTTGTCGGGATATACTACATCACCAAGCTCCGGGCAAGTCGCGGTGAGGCGAAGAAGTGCTTCGATGACTTCGCCACGGTGCACTCGGCGTATGACCTGGGAGAGTTGGATGTCCATGATCCGATCAAGTTCCGGTACAACGGCGAGGTGTTCGACACCAACGTCGGCCGGGTTCTGTTCAACGAGTTGCTGCCCGGGGAGTTGCGTTTCGTGAACGAGAACTGTCCGCAGGAAAAGCTGATGGCGATTATCGACCGCTGCGCCCGGATCATGGGCAATGATGTTACCGTCAGACTTCTGGATGCCATCAAGGAACTGGGCTTTGAGATGTCCACCCGGTCCGGGCTTTCAATCGGGATGGACGACGTTGTAGTTCCCAAGGAGAAGGGCGAGATACTCGAGCGGAGCGACAAGGCGATTCGGAAGGTCCAGCGGGCGTACGAGCGTGGTCTGATGACTGAGTCGGAGAAGTACAACGTGGTTGTGAACACGTGGACGCTGGCCACGGCTGAAGTCGAGGAGGCCTTGATGAACCGGCTGAGTGAGGATCAGGACGGCTTCAACTCGGTCTTCATGCTGATTGACTCCGGTGCCCGCGGGTCCCGGACCCAAGCTGCCCAGATCGGTGGAATGCGGGGCCTGATGGCCAAGCCGCAGCGTCGTGCGGTCGGGGAGGAAGTGATTGAGACCCCGATCAGGAGTTCGTTCCTCGAGGGTCTTTCGGTCTGGGAATACTTTATCTCAACCCATGGTGCCCGCAAGGGTCTGACCGATACCGCTCTCAAGACTGCCGAGGCTGGCTATCTTACCCGCCGACTGGTGGATGTGGCACAGGATGTCGTAATCACGACGGAGGATTGCGGTACGATCCTCGGGCAGGAGATGGCTGCTCTGCGCGAAGGCGGGGAAATGGTCGAGCCGCTGAGCGAACGCATCGTCGGCAGATTCACGGTGGATGACATCATCAACCCGGTGTCGGGGGAGATGATCGTTCCGGCGGGCGAGGATATCACCGACAAGGCGGCACAGGAGATTGATGATTGCGGGGTTGAACAGGTCAGGGTGCGGTCGGTTCTCACCTGTGAAGCCCAGGCCGGATTGTGCGTCAAGTGCTACGGCCGCAACCTGGCTACCGGGCGGATGGTGGAGATTGGTGAGGCGGTAGGCATCGTTGGAGCCCAGTCGATTGGTGAACCGGGAACGCAGTTGACTCTGAAGACCTTCCATGTTGGCGGTGTATCGTCCAGGGTTGCCGAGCAGACCAGGGCGGTCGCCAGGTTCGACGGCCGGATCAAGTACGAGGGACTGACGACTGCCAAGCGAAGTGATGGTGAGATGGTTGCTCTTGAGCAGGGACGGATAATCCTGACCGCTTCAGACCGGGCGGTACCGTTCAGCGTGCCCGCCGGGGCAATCATCCGGGTCAAGGATGCCCGGGATGTGCTTGAGGAAGAAGAGCTTTTCGAGTGGGAGCCCTATTCGATTCCGCTAATGGCCAAAGTGAAGGGCAAAGTCAAGTACCACGACATTGAGGTCGGCGCGACGGTGCGCGAGGATATCGACGAGCGCACCGAACGAATGCAGCGCATCATCACCGAGGACCGTGAGAAACGGCGTCACCCACGCATCACGGTTGTCGGTGCCAGAGGTAAGGTCCTTGAGACACACGCTCTGCCGGCCGGGGCCTATCTGGTAGCCGACGACAAGCAGCAGGTGGTGCCCGGAGATACGCTGGCCAGGCTGCTGAGAGAGATGGGTCGAACCAGAGATATCACCGGAGGCCTGCCCAAGGTAGCGGAGCTCTTTGAGGCGAAGCGCGTCAAGAACCCGGCGATAATCTCCGAGATCGACGGGACCGTGGAGGTTGGCGAGCCCGAGGCAGGCGTCAGATTGGTCCGGGTGATCTCGGAGGGCGGCACCACAAAGGAATACTCGGTTCCATACGGCAAGTACCTGCTGGTCCAGAAAGGTGACTCGGTGAAGGCGGGCGAGAAGTTGTGTGAAGGCTCGGTGGACCCGCACGATGTGTTGAAGGTCAAAGGCTGGCTGGCGGTTCAGGAGTTCCTTACCAACCAGATCCAGGCAGTTTACCGCCTGCAGAAGGTCAAGATAAACGACAAGCACATTTCGGTCATCGTCCGGCAGATGCTGCGTAAAGTCAAAATCCTCGAAGCCGGTGATTCGAACTTCATTGAGGGAGAAATTGTCCATCGGCCCCGCCTGTACGCGGAGAACGCGAAGCTGACAGCCGAGAATCTGCGTCCGGCCAGTTTCCAGTCGATTCTCCTCGGGATTACCAGGGCTTCGTTGCTCACCGAGAGTTTCCTGTCGGCCGCGTCATTCCAGGAGACGACGAGGGTTCTGTCCGAGGCGGCGATCCAGGGCAAGGTGGACCGACTCAAAGGACTGAAAGAGAACGTTATTGTTGGACGGCTTGTCCCGGCGGGCACTGGCTTCCGCGAGTTCAGCCGGGTCGGGCTTGCCACTGAGGAATCAAGCCAGGAAGGCAAGGAGGCGGAATAGTATGCCAACTATCAACCAACTCGTTAGAAAGCGGCGCAAGGTCGCGCGCGCGCGATCAAGAACCCCGGCGCTGAAGGGCAGTCCTCAGAAGCGGGGAGTCTGCACGAGGGTCTATACAACCACACCGAAGAAACCGAACTCGGCCCTGCGCAAGGTATGCAAGGTAAGGCTGACATCGGGCTACGAAGTGAGCGCCTACATTCCCGGAGAGGGGCACAATCTGCAGGAGCACTCGATTGTGCTCGTGCGGGGAGGACGTGTCAAGGACCTGCCCGGCGTACGCTACCATGTTGTCCGTGGTGTTCTTGACACCGCGGGGGTAGACGGCCGGCGGCGGGGAAGAAGCGGATACGGGGCGAAACGGCCGAAGCCCCCGGCGCGCTAGGAGGCGAGCTATGTCAAGAAGACGGAAGGCAACCCCGCGGGTTCCGAGTCCGGATCCCCGGTTCGGCTCGGTGTTCGTGGCGAAGTTCATCAACAACCTGATGTGGGAAGGCAAAAAGACCGTGGCGCAGAAGATCTTCTACGGTGCGATGGATGCTATCGAGAAGAAGACCAAGGAAGACGGCTATGCCGTTTTCCAGAAAGCGATGGGCAACATCAAGCCGGTTCTTGAGGTCAGGCCCCGTCGGGTTGGCGGATCGACTTACCAGATTCCAATGGAAGTGCGGCCCCGCCGGCGCGACGCACTGGCCATCAAGTGGTTGATCACCGCGGCCCGCGCGCGCAATGAATACAGGATGTCGGAGCGACTGGCCGGTGAACTGGCTGACGCGAGCCGGAATCAGGGCTCGGCCATCAAGAAGAAGGAAGATACCCACCGGATGGCGGAAGCCAACCGGGCGTTTGCTCACTATCGCTGGTAGTCCGGTTCTTTCCGGATTCCCCAAGACATTGCCCGTCGTCTGACCCGGCGGCCCGCTTCGAGTTCCTGTGGAGGGCCGGGGATATAGAACCCCGGCTCGTTTCTGTCCGGAGCTTGAGGGCGATAAGTGCCAAGTTGCGCCCGGTGGTCCGGGACTGACGCGCCGAGAAGAATCGTCCGGCGTTCTCTTTCGTGCACATCTCCAACGACGGGGCTTCGTTCAGCCCCATCTCGCTCAGCAGCCACCGATTGGCTGCTCGGATGTCCATCCGGTACTGCTGACGCTTCCGTCCGGCCCGAACAGGAGTAAGGAACTTGTCGGCGGCCGGGAAGTCCTTCACGAAGACCTCCCGAACATTTTCTCCAACCGGGTAGCATACGGGACAGATGCAGGGTCCGAGGGAGAAGGTCAGGTCGGTCAGCGGGAGCGAGAACCGACGGGACATGTTTCGAGCCAGTTTCTCGGCGATGCGGGCTGCGGTTCCTCGCCATCCGCAGTGGGCGATGCCGATGCACCGATGGTTGATGTCGTAGACGTAGACTGGCAGGCAGTCGGCGACCTTGATTCCCAGTCCGATGTCGGGGTGGCTGGTGAAGGCGGCGTCCCCTTCGAGCAGATCCGGCGGGATTCTGTCATAGGCAATCGGCAGCACTACGTTGGAGTGTACCTGCTTGAGAGTTATGATGGTCGGCACGCGAAGCAGTCGCCTGACCCGCCGGTAGTTTTCCTCGACGCGATCCTGTCTGTCGCCCACAGCAAGAGACAGATTCAGGGATTCGTAACGGCCCGATGACGTTCCGCCGCGACGGGTCAGGAAGTACAGCCGCAGATTCGGGCCGGGTGTGAATTCGTAGTAGTCGATACCGTCGGCTGAGCGAGGCGACCATCCGGGTTTGCTGTCAGCCACTGGTCTGTTCCTTCCGGTCAGGTTCCTGTCCGCTGTGGTGCGTCCTGAGGTCGCGCAGGGTCAGGCGGGTGTTCGTCCGTCCGTTGTAGCTGTGTCGGTCAACCGTGTAGCAGATGTCGATGTGTCCTTTTGTACCGACTTCGAGATTGGGGAGTTCGTGGCTGCGTTTCCAGGCGATGGCCTCCAGCACGCGGGTCCCGGAGCGCACTTTCAGCTTGAGGTGGTTCCTGCCGATTCTGCGGGGGTAGCCGATTATCTCCAGGCCGAAGCTTGCGAGCAGCGGCACCGGGTTTCCCGGGCCGAACGGCTCCATCTGCTGCAGGGCCTGGAGCAGGTCTTCATCGATCTCGTCGAGGTCGACAACCGCTTCGACGCGGAGGCTTGGCTGATATATCTCTTCGGGCAGACTTGCGGCGAAGCGGTTGATGGCCTGCCGGAAGTCGTCGATGCGATCTTCTTCAATCCTGACTCCGGCGGCGTGTTTGTGACCGCCGAATGCAGTCAGGTGCTCGGCGCAAGCCTGCAGGGACGCGTACAGGTTGAACCCGGCGATTGAGCGTCCCGAGCCCTTGCCGTGGTCGTGCTCGAACGCGATGACGATGCAGGGGCGGTAGTAGCGTTCAACCAGGCGAGAGGCAACGATGCCGAGTACGCCTTGGTGCCATTCCTGTCCGGCCACTACGATCACCCGCTGTTCCTGGAGCTTCTGTGATTCCACCAGGTCTACTGCCCGGCCGAGGACGTTTTCCTCCAGGGCCTGACGATTCCGGTTCATGGTGTTGAGTTCGGTGGCCAGTTCCGCTGCCCGTTCCGGCTCTTCGGTAAGAAGCAGTTCAGCCGCACTGCGGGCGTGGTCCACTCTGCCGGCTGCATTCAGACGCGGGCCGAGGATGAAGCCGACATCGTAGCCGGCCAATTGCCGGTTGCCGATTCCGGTTTTGCGTAGCAGCGCCTGCAACCCGGGACGCTTCGTGTCGCGAATCGCGTTCAGTCCGATGCGGGCAAGGATGCGGTTTTCGTCGATCAGGGGTACAACATCGGCGATCGTCCCAAGCCCGACGAGGTCGAGCAGGTCGGTGAGTTCTTCCCTGGGACGGTCGAGCGCGGCGAGGACGCTCCACGCCAGTTTGAAGGCGACACCGACCCCGGCCAGTTCGCTGAAGGGGTATTCGGAGTCGGGGCGCTTGGGATTGACTATCGCCAGTGCGGCGGGGAGATCCGCTGGTGTTTCGTGGTGGTCGGTGATGATGACATCGATGTGGGCTTCGCCGGCCGCGGCGACTTCAGCCGAGTCGGTTGACCCGCAGTCGTTGGTGAGGAGCAGCCCCACTCGTTTTTCCCTGCAGAAGTCGATACCGGCCATGGAGAGTCCATAGCCTTCAACTGTGCGATGGGGCAGGTAGTAGACCACGTCCCCACCCAGCCGACGCAGGGCCGAGACGAGCAGGACGGTTCCGGTTACGCCATCAACATCGTAGTCGCCGTAGACGCAGATGCGTTCGCCCCGGTCCAGTGCGGTCAGGATGCGCTCGGTGGCAGGTTTGATGTCGGGCAGGGAATCGGGTCGATTGAGCCGGCCGGGCGAAGGGTTGAGGAAATCGCGGATTGCTTCCGCGGTCCGATGGCCCCGCCGGAATATCAGCCGGGCAGCCAGTTCCGGGATGCCCAGGTCGCGTGCGAGCGATGCGGTGTCGTCGGTCGCAGGCTCGGGAAGTGTCCAGCGGTGGGTTGGGATTACCTCAGGCATACTATCTTTTAGCCATATGAGAGGCAATGTCAAGCAGGCTAGCGACGGAGATGAGATTCGACCGCCTCCAGTGCGGAGTGGGCTTCGCCGTGTGCCGGGTCAAGGTCAACTGCGCGGTCGAGTTCAACCCGTGCCTGAAGCAGGCTATCCATGCTGACGTACACCAGGCCCAGCAGGAAGTGCTTCTCCGGGTCTGACGGGTCCTGTTCGATTGCCGCGCGGTACAGCCGGACCGCCTCCGGGAAACTGCGATGAGCGATGGCGATACGAGCCGCGCCGAGAAGACCCAGGATGCGGTTGCGCGGGTCCCTGACGACAATCGCGGCGAGCCGGCGGTATTCGGCCTCGGCCTTTTCCGTCTTGCCTGCCCCGGCATACGAGACCAGCAGGCTATACCGGGCTGATGGGTTGTCCGGGTCGGCTTCAAGCGCGCGGTGGAGCGCGTTCAGCGCCGGACCGATTTTCCTGTGGTTGAGGTGGATGTTACCGACCTGGGTCCAGGCCTGGGCGGAATAGGTTGACTTCTTGACCGGTATCAGGATGGAACCGACGAGGACCGCCAGCCCGAGCGCGAAGGCCGGCATAGCCTGTCGCGGTTTATGACTCCGGAACAGCCGGGTGATTTCGTGGAGGCCGAAGCCGCCGAGCATGAGCAAGAACGGAATGACCGGTGCGCGCAGGCGGGACAGGACATAGAAGGCGAGTGAGGAGAACAGATACGCGGCAACGAAGAGATAGGCGGGCCAGGCCTTGCTGCGTTTGTTCCAGGCAAGCACCATACCGATGACACCGAAAGCAGCCAGGAGTCCGAAGTTGATGAACGCCAGCCTGAGAAAGAGGGAGGAAGCCCGGGCGGTTTCGGGGTAGTAGTTGTTGGGTACTTCGTAGTTGCCCCAGAACAGAAGGAACTTGCGGCCGATGAGAACGACAGCCGGGCCGGAATTACTGACCAGGAAGTCCAGTCCTTTGCGCATCCAGTGGTTCGATGCCCGGGACCAGGGGACTTCCCGGCCGTTGACAGTCCTTGCCGTTTGCTTCAACCGGTCGTGGGAGAAACCGGCAGCGTCCTCGATTTCGCCTGCGGGCTGCCAGGTGCCGTCGGCGGAGGGGTTATTGCCGTAGTAGAAGTTGATGCCGGAATGGGCGGTGAACAGCACCGGGTCGCCTGCGATGAGGAGGTTGCGGATTGGAACCAGGACGATGACCAAAAGTGCAGCAGCAGCCATAGTCCCGAGGTTGCGGAACTTCACTTTCTTGCGCCTGAGAAACAGGAGGAAGAGCGGCAGCAGGAGCAGGAGTTCGGGCCGGCAGATGACCATCAGTCCGAACGATATGCCGGCCAGGAGCCAGCGCCACCAGTGCCGACCGGCGACGAGCATGAGCCAGACCGTGAGCAGCGACAGCAGAACAGTGAGTTCCACATAGAGCAGGGCGCCGGTGTAGAAGACCAGGATGCCGGTGAGAGCGAACCCGAAGCCTGCAATCAGGGCGCTGGTGCGGTTGAAGATGCGCCGGGTCGAGTCGTACAGCAGGAAGCAGGATGCGGCAGCCATGGCCGTTTGCAGCAGTTGAACCCAGAGCAGGTTGCCCCGGCCGAACACGGCGTAGACCAGGGCGAGCAGATAGGGATAGAGCGGTCTCAGGAAGAAGACCTC
Source organism: uncultured bacterium (assembly GCA_965370805.1). GTDB lineage: Bacteria > Hydrothermota > Tepidihabitantia > Tepidihabitantales > Tepidihabitantaceae > CBDUVZ01. The sequence continues at coordinate 38,644 of CBDUVZ010000008.1, forward strand.
GCTGCCCCAGAAGTTGCCCGAGAGGATCTCCAGAGCCCAGCGATGGTAGTAGTAGGAATCCACCACCTGGGCTGATATGACCGAGAACGGATGGCCGCGTATTTCGAGGATGAACAGAAGCCGGACGAGGAAAGTCAGGATGATGGCTGCAGCCGGCAGCAGCAGGTGTTTTCTGCTACCGGGGGCAGCGGTTCTCTTCCGTTTCGTCGCTGGGCGGGCCATTAGTCCGGGCAGTATAGGAGGCAGGTTCCTGAGCGTCAAGGCAAGTTGCATTCGGCGTTTCTGGACAAGGGGCTGAAATGGGTGTATATAATTAGTATGTGGTTTCTACTTCTAGTCGGGCTTGCGGGCTTCAATCAGGAGAGAGTTGACCCGGCGCTGGGTGACCTTCGAGCGGGCGGTGAAGTCCCGGTTGTGTCGACCGGGACGCATCAGATTGGTTTCTCACCCTGCGGACTGAGCCAGGCTCTGAGAGAGCAAACGTTTCACCTGTATCCTGACGATCTGGTTATCGGCGACGTCCCGGGCGAAACCCTGTTGGTTACCGGGCGCTATGACCGGGTCGGCAATATTGTGATTATCAATGACGGTGTGCTGAAGCTGGTGAACGCGGATTTCAACCTGGATGGGAACGTTGGCATATACCAGGGTGGCAGGATGGAAGTCGATTCGAGCAACCTGCGATTCGTCCAGCATTACATCTATCATCATATCATCGCGATGGGGGACTCGGCCCATCTTGAAATCCGGGACAGCCATACTGAGTTCGAAGGATACCCGTTCAATATCTCGGCGATAGGCAGGACTGAGGTGAACATGCAGAGGGTGGTGCACCAGGACTTCATCACCGCGGTGGTGATGGAGGACGCCCGGGTCGAAATGGACCATGTCAGGCTGACCGGTGAATGGCTGTTTGGCCACCAGGCGCAAGGTAAGTTCTCTCACGTTGATACCTTGCTGACCTGGTATTTCTTTCCTGAATCTTCAGAAGTCGAATTCAGGTTCCCGGATGGGGATTCGGTTGAAGGGTTTGTCCTCGACTCCACGATATCCGGTGTCAATGGAGTCGGATTCCATGTTGAGATTGACAGCTCGACCAATGTAATGTGGGCCGCAATCCCGCTGGCGGGTTCGGACGTGACGATTGACAGTTCGGAACTCCGTGCGACCGGTATCATCTTCGAAGGCAGTGACAGCTTCGACCTGTCGGGTCTGGTCAACGAAATGTTCTACCCGGACTACACGCTTCCGCTTGAAGACCGGCGCTACCGGCTGGTCAATACCACCCTGCATACCTGGAACCTGTATGCCCAGGATTCGTCCACGGTCCAACTGTCGGGCTCCATATTCGGTGAGTTCTGCGCGTTCGGCAGGAACGACGTCGAGATACGGGGGTCGTTCTGCGACGGAACCGGGGGCCACATCGAGTCGGCCGGTGAGTCATTCATGCTGGTGGTGTTTTCAAGCGTGATGGCCGATGTCATCACCAAGGACCGGGGCGTGTGCATCATGGCATACTGCGCGATGCCCTGGGGTAATCTCTGGGCCACCGGCGCTTCGATGCTGATGCTGGTCAACTGCCAGTTTCCCGAAGACCCGATACCATCCGATACCGCGATTGTGTTCGTTGTTGCCATTACCGGGCCGAGCAATGCAGGAATTGAAGACTCGGTTTCCATTGTAGGGTCGGCATGGATGGGAACCGGGCCGCATAACCCGGCGGAGTTCGACTACTACAGGTTATCTTACCGACCTCGGGGCGATTCGGCCTGGGTGCCGATTGGCGGGCAAGTGCATGAGCAGGTCAAACGGGATACGCTCGGATACTGGGACACGCGCGGCCTGGACCCGGGTGAATACCAGGTCAGGGTAGTGCTGATGCCGGCGTGCAGTGAAGATGACGACATCGAGGCGGTCAAGGACGTACGATTGGTGCCGCTCGGGGTTGCTCATGAATCCGTTACCCGGGTCCCGGGTTTCGAGGTCAGGCGGCTCGGGCCGAGGGAGTTCCGCTTCAGCGGGCAGAGCGAAGTAGAAGTGCTCGATATCACCGGCCGCAGCATCGCGCGAGTCCGCAAGCTGCAGGCGGTCTGGCAAGCGCCTTCCAGCGGGGTGTTCTTCGTCAGGGGGAAAGGCAGCGCAACTACCCGAAGAATCCTGGCTTATTGATACCCCGCGAGAATCAGGCCGGAGTTCCATTCGTCCTTGACAAAGTGCCAGAAGGGGCTACTATATCGGTGTATTCATCTGTTCCCCGCGTGACTTGCCGCAAGGCCCATGCGGGGTTATCTTTCGTAAGGCTATTTGAAGGATGATGTCAACGCCTGAACCAGCAACCAAACGCGCCACAGCTTTTGTTGACGGCCAGAACCTCTTTCACGCTGTCAAGGAAGCCTTTGGCTATACCTATCCCAACTACGATGTGAAAGCCTTGGCCGAAAGAGCATGCAGTCAGAATGGCTGGCAACTGAAAGAAACCAGGTTCTACACCGGAGTTCCCTGCCGTCAGGAGAACCCGTCTTGGGGCAGGTTCTGGGAAAAGAAGCTCCTGCTGATGAGTCGAAGCGGCATCCATACTTTCTCGCGTGAGATCCGCTATCGGAATCAAACCGTAGTTCTGCCGAACGGGAAGGAACAAACAGTCACGGTCGGACGAGAGAAAGGGGTAGACATACGCATCGCTCTGGATGTGGTGCGTCTCGCTCGGGAAAGCAAGTATGACGTGGCTATCATATTCAGTCAGGACCAGGACTTCTCCGAGGTCGCTGATGAAATCCGTGCCATTGCCCGCCAGCAGGAGCGTTGGGTCAAGATTGCCAGTGCTTTTCCGGTCAGTCCGACAAGGAGAGACAATCGGGGCATCAACAAGACCGATTGGATACCAATCGACCGCGAAGCGTATGAGGCCTGCATTGACTCCCGCGACTACCGCCCGAAGACGAAGTAGAAGCCCGATTCCGTCGTGTGCCCCAAACGGGCTGTTCTTCGTCAGGCAGAGCGGCAGCCCGGCCACGCGCAAGATTGTGGCGTACTGATGGCGGCAGCCTGACAATTCGGTCCGACTGAACGGAATTGCACATCTTGAGGTACCATTCTGGCACCTCAATTGGGTGTGGTAGATGCAGTCATTCCCTCCATGTTCCTACGGACCAGAATGTGGCTGCGGCCTTGACGCTGCTGAAGTTGACATGTTTCCGGGGGGGGGGTAGAATCCGCCCGAATCATGATCGAAACGGGAGAATCGAATGTCCAGCATCGTTGCTGAAATCAAACGGGAAATCCAGGCGTTCGCCGATTTCTTACCCCTGATAGCCAAGTTGGAGGCTTCTGTTCGTGATGCAGAGTTCCACCATGGACTCGATCCAATGAGTGATAGGTTCGAAGTCTATCGAGGACGATTGGACGTTCGCAAGAGGAGCATCTCCACAGGACCTACAGCATGAAGGGATTCACACTACTGATTGACGGCCTGGATCTGAACACGGGTCAGTACCAGTATTTCCCATACACTGACAAGGTCATAACTGATTTCCGCGGCACCATCAAGGCAATCGGAGAACTAAAGAGGGGTGCTACGTCAGAGAAGACCGCGGAGTACGTGTACGCCCGGTACTGCGTCAACGCTAAGGATACCAACTCCAGAGCCATACAGGCGGCCTACAAGGCCTATGAGCAGTTCAGGGTGTTTCCGCTGTCCGTGCGCAAGAGAATCGTTCTTGACATCCATGAGTCCATGCTCCGGCACAGAGAAGATCTGCTCGAGATACTGGAGATCGAGGGACATCCCCGGAAACTGGCCGAGTGGGAAACCGAGGGCATGCTGGTTGGCAGTTCCCCTGAGACAGTCGACTACTACTGCACGATGATAGAACAGGAGGCTGTCACCAATGCCGGGGAAGCGGTCTCCTGGGTCAGGAGGCCGGACGGCGTGATATGCCTGAGTCCTCCACGCAGTGCTGCGGCGTCAAACTCATTCAATGGCATACTCGTTTTCCTGACTGGCAACTCCCTGATTGTGAAACCTCCCCTGAGGACACCGACGTCGATGCTCTATCTGTGGAAGAACATAGTGAATCCGGTCCTGCAGGCACACAACGCGCCCCCAGGGCTTCTGAGTATTGTAGTCGGCAACTCAAAGGAAATCATGGACGAGTGGCTGGCAAGCCCGCTTGTGAACGACGTAATCCTGTTTACCGATAGCGGCAAGGGGCTGGAGGAAGGAGCCCGTATCTACGCCGCGGGCAAGAAGCCGATTCTGGAACTTTCGGGAAACGACATTCAGATTGTGTGGAAGGATGCGGACATGAAAGCCGCACAGGAGTCCCTGCTCGAGGGTTACATGGGTTCCACCCAGGTATGCATGGTGCCCAAGATAGCGCTGGTTCATGACGAGGTGTTCGATGAGTTCGAACGGGGTTTCGCCGCAAAGGTCGGAGCCCTGAAGGTGGGGCTGCCTTCGGACAAGGAGACCATCCTGAGTCCGGTATCCAAGATGCAGGAGTACTTTCAGTTCCTGCAGGACGCACTGGCCAGAGGGGCGCGGATTGTCTGTGGTGGCAAGAGGATTGACTGGACCGGAAGGCCCGATGACAAGGGAGTTTACCTCGAACCGACTCTACTTGCTGTGGATGACTTCGAGCAGGCGAGAGATATGCTGTGCATCAAGGAGGAGATATTTTTCCCTCTGATTCCGCTCATCCGGGTCTCTGGCAGCGATGAAGAGATATTCGAGAAGATGGCGGAGTTGGTTGACGACCACAACTACGGCCTACGGGTTTCGGTTTGGGTGTCATCACCTCAGTTTGCGGACAGGTTCTCCAGTGCCATCAGCAACTGCGGCTTGCTGCGGATGAACGTCCGGCACGTGGGTTTCTCCTGTCGCCTTTCAACCCATGGTGGTACGCGCCGAAGCGGCGGACCGCTGGGCGAGATGAACTACTTCTGGCTGAGGACATCACATCTGCAGGGGATCTGCGTGGCCACCGACTGAGGACCCGGATGAACGACACGCTGCGTGAGCTGACAATTGGTGACCTGAGCATCAGCCCTCCGATAATTCAGGGCGGAATGGGCGTTCGGGTGTCCGCGTCTCGGCTTGTTTCTGCAGTATCGAATGAAGGTGCACTGGGGGTTGTTGCTTCCGTCGGGGCAGGCGAGGAGTGGCCCGACCGATCACTCGACTACGTGACCCGGTCTGAATTGGGGTTCCGTGAGATCATTCAAGACGCGAAGGAACTCACCGACAGCCCGATTGGCGTCAACATAATGTGTGCTCTGACCAACTATGACAGTTTGGCGAGAGTTGCGTGTGACGAAGGGGTGGCTGCCATTATTTCCGGTGCGGGTCTCCCGCTCAAGCTACCTTCGTTTGTGGGCGACAAGAGCATCAAGCTCATCCCAATCGTATCCTCAGCCAGGGCTGCCAGTCTGATTTGCAGGGTCTGGTTGAAGCGGCACCAGAGACTCCCGGATGCGCTCGTCGTAGAAGGACCCCTGGCAGGAGGGCATCTCGGATTCAGCTTGGAGCAATTGAAGGATGCCGATTCCTACCGATTGGAGAGACTCGTTACTGAGGTTGTCAAACTGGCGGCGGAATATGAGACGACAACGGGGACCAGGATTCCTGTTATAGCAGCCGGGGGTATCTTTGACGGCAAGGACATAGCCAGATTCCTGCATGTGGGTGCAGCCGGCGTGCAGATGAGTACTAGGTTCGTATGCACCCATGAGTGTGATGCGGCGTATCCATACAAAGAAGCATATCTGAAGTGCAGGAAAGAAGACATTGTCGTGATCGACAGCCCGGTCGGGCTGCCTGCCAGGGTCATCAAGAACGAATTCGTCGAACGCTATCTGAGGGGCGAGAAGGTAGACTTCGGGTGTCCGTACAGGTGTCTCGCCACATGCAATCCGCAGGAAGCCAAGTACTGCATCGCACAGGCATTGGTAGCGGGCTATCGAGGCCAGATGGACCAGGGCTACGCGATGTGCGGGACGAATGCCTATAGGTGCGACAAGATTGTGTCGGTCAAGGAACTGATCGACGAGCTTGTCAGTGAGACTCTGAGAGAACTCCGCAATCAGGGCTGGCCAGACGACTAGCACTGAATGACCAGCGATTCCAGGTCAAGGCTCCATCGTTTCTCTGCGATTCTGACCGGGACCGGGTTCTACATGCCTGAGCAGGTGGTTACCAACTCCGACCTTGAGAAGGAGTGCGATACTACGAGTGAGTGGATTGTGGAGCGCACCGGGATCCGGGAACGCCGCAATGCAAGCCCGAACCAGGCTACTTCAGACCTGGCACTCATAGCTTCGCGACGGGCTCTTGAAGAAGCTGGGGTTTCACCGACGGAAGTCGAATTGATAGTGGTTGGGACTGTGACAGGCGACATGCTTTTCCCTTCGACCGCCTGCGTGCTGCAGCACAAGCTGGGTGCGATGAATGCAGCAGCCATGGACGTGAATGCCGGCTGTTCCGGGTTCATCTATGCGCTGAACGCTGCTCGTGGTTTCATCGTCAGCGGTTTCTATCGTACGGTGCTTGTGGTGGGCGGAGAGGTGCTTTCGAGGATACTGGACCCCCAGGACCGTAACACCTTCGTGTTGTTCGGCGACGGGGCGGGTGCTGCGGTCGTCGAGGCTTCCTCCAAGAAGAACCGTGGCGTAATCGCTGGTCTGCTGGGTGCTGATGGTTCGTATGGCATGGACCTCTGCATGCCTGGTGGGGGTTCGCGGATTCCGGCCTCAGTTGAGTCGGTGAAGGCTCGACTGCACTACATGAAGATGAACGGGCACAAGATATTCAAGGTGGCGGTGCGCGGCATGGCTAATACTGTCCGGAGACTTATGGACGAAGTGGGAATTGAGAACGACGACGTGAAGCTCATCATCCCACATCAGGCCAATCTCCGGATCATTGAGGCGATGGCTAAGCGTCTTCATTTCCCGATGGAACGGGTGTTCGTCAACATCGACAAGTATGGTAATACTTCCGCTGCTACCTGCATCATTGCTCTGGACGAGGCATGCAAGACCGGTCTCATCAAGACCGGAGACATCACGATCCTGGTTGCCTTCGGAACCGGCCTGACCTGGGGTGGGGTCGTTATCCGCTGGTAGAAGTCGGACCTGACCCGGGCATTCGACAAGCGGAAGGACTCTCACGGCCTCTTGGGCCTCAGAATGACGAAGGGTGGCGTGGCCGGCGCGATCTCAGAATGGAAGAGGCCCTTGAGCCATCGGATGGGGGCCGTTGAGGGTGCTCTTTGAGCTGCGCTGCCGGGCTTGTGCTTTGCTACAGGCCGTTGAATCCCTCGACGTTCAGACCCATTTCGCGGACGATGGCGCGCAGGGTCCCGATTGGAACCTGTCCAGTATGCCGTGGCACGGGTATCGTGATATCCTTCTTGGCAAGATAGTAGACCGGATGGCGTTTGGTCCGGATTTCGATGTAGCCTGCGTGTCGCAGCTTGGCAGTCAGTTCCCGGTAGGATATGCGGACCAGCCTAGAAGTCCGGCCGGAAACCCCGGGTTCGGATGGCACTTTTGTAGCATGACACG
>CBDUVZ010000009.1:0-46070 GCA_965370805.1 uncultured bacterium
GTCTATGAGCAGCCAAATCCGCCAAGATCACCCACACAAAAGCGCGAAGAGCCTCTTGGAAGGAGAGACCCTTCGACTCGCGGAGTTTACCCCGAACGCAGATGAGATTCCTCGGCAAGCTCGGAATGACAGAAGTGAGGGGCTCGCTCAGGATGACAAGTGGTGACTCGCTCAGGATGATAAGTGGTGACTCGTTCAGGATGACAGGTGGTGACGGCTCTCTGGCCGAAGCAGCCGCCGCCAGAACCAAGACTGCGGTCAACAGGATGATGGTTTTCTTCCCCCGGATATGCATGGTTACATAGCAGGCCTTCGTCCGACTCTGTCAATCAGCCCGACCGGGTTGTCAAGCGGAAGAAGAACAAACCGCAATCCGCCGACCGCCGTTTGATTCCAGCTTGGTGATTGCAGGTTGCGAAACCGCAGGTTCCGGGGTAATCGAGAGCCTGCCAGTGGTCGATTTCATGGTCGGGTTGGTCTTTTCCTGTATGCAATACTGCATACCTTGGGCTTCTGTAACTTCCTTTTCTCAGGCCGTGGCGCAAAGCCTTTGAATATGCTGTATTTGCGGTACTTAGCTATGGAGTAGCGGGTCTGAAACCGATACCCAGGGGCCGTGAGGCAGGCTGTCTTGACCGCTGTTCTCTTCGTCGTTCACCAGTTCGCTTCCCCTGCCATTCTCAAAATCGCCATCCGGAGCGCTTTGCCGGTCGTTTCCCGATTCGTTCTCCGGTTCATCTCACCCGTTATCCCTCAAGCCGTTTCACCGATCATCCGGAGAGGCGCTGTCCGGGGCATCTCCCAGAGCGCTTCCCGGGGCGTTTGCTGAGTCACCATCAGGGATGCCTTCCCGGCTATCCTCTAAGGCGCGGCCCGCGCTACCCGTCTGAAAACGCTCCCGGTCGCTTCGGCGAGGACGCTGCCGATACTGCCGAGGCATGGAGCAAAGCGACGCAGCTTACTAAGAACAACCACCTGTTCTGAGGGATTCTCCCCGCTGCTGAGGGTTGGCGCTGGACAGGGTTGGCCTTCTGTTTCCGCCAACCGCTTGCCGATACCTCAGGCATGGAGCGTAGTCCGCGGCTAGTGATGGAAAAGCCGCAGACCGGTGAATACCATCGCCATCCCGTATCCGTCCGCAGCGGATATCACTTCCTGGTCCCGGGTTGAGCCGCCGGGCTGAATGACGTAGCGGACGCCGGAACGGGCCGCACGGTCGATATTGTCCCGGAAGGGAATGAAGGCATCGGACCCGAGCACGGCATCCCGGTAGCGGTCAAGCCACTTCCGTTTCGCCTGGCGGGTCAACGGCTCGGGAACGACCTCGAACAGCTCGCGCCACGCCCTGATTTCCTGCTCGGTCGCCTCTTCTTCAAGGAACAGGTCGATTGCCGTCGCTTTGCTCGACCGGCTCACGCCTTTCCTGAACCGGAGCTTCCGAACCGCGGGGTGCAGGCGGAGGAACCACTTGTCCGCCTTGGCGCAGGCAATCCTGGTGCAGTGGATGCGCGACTGCTGGCCCGCGCCCACGCCGATGACCTGACCGTCATGCACGAGGCAGATTGAATTGGACTGGGTGTACTTGAGCACAACCGCGGCGACCAGCATGTCGCGCCGGACCGATTCCGGAATCTCCTTTTTCTCCGTGACCGCGTTCCCGAGCAACTCGGCCGTAATCGGCGCGTCGTTGCGGCGCTGCTCGAGCAGCATCCCGAATACCTGTCGGGCTTCGTTTGCCGGCGGCCGGTAGCCCGGATCGATTCTGATAACCGGGTACTTCCCGCCCTTCTTTGCCTTGAGGATTTCCAGGGCCGAAGGTTCGTATTCCGGTGCGATGCATCCGTCCGATACTTCCCGCTTCAGGATTCGGGCCGTCGATTCGTCGACCGGGTCGCTGAATGCGGCCCAGTCCCCGAACGATGACATCCGGTCCGCACCCCGCGCCCGCACGTAAGCGGTGGCCAACTGCGACAGCTCGCCCTTGCCCGCGAAGCAGGACGCCGCCACTTCTTCGGACAGGGGAACCGCGACCGCGGCCCCGGCCGGGCTCACGTGTTTGAACGATGCGGCCGCGGGCAGCCCGGTCAGGTCCCTGAGTTCTCGCACCAGTTGCCACGAGTTCAACGCATCAAGCATATTCACGTAACCGGGCCGGCCGTTCAGCACCGAGAACGGCAGCTTGTCGTCAGGCACGTACAACCGCGCCGGCACCTGATGCGGATTCAATCCGTACCGAAGTTTGAGTTCACCCATCAGGCTTCAACCTATCGCCGGCCGACCGGTTGTCAAGCCGAACCGCATTTGACCGATGCGCTGACGTCACTAGACTTGGCCGGCTTGCGATACCGACGCAGGTAATCAGCACGAGTTGTGTCTATAAAGGAGTCATGACTGTGAAGAAGATTCTGGTCCTCGAAGGCAGTCCGAGAGCAAAAGGCAACACCGCGCTTGTCACCGACTGGGTCCTGGCCGGTCTGGGCGAACGCGGCGTCCGGGTCGAGCGGGTCCGGGCCGCGGACAAGGAAATTGCCGGGTGTTGTGAGTGCTTCAGTTGCATCTCATCGAAGAAAAAGCCGGGCTGCAGCCAGGACGACGACCTGACCGGAAGCCGGAGGTAAACCTGACAACACGCACACTCTTCTTCCTTGCGGCGATGCTGGCCGGCCTTGCCTCGGCCCGGACCGGGTCGATCAACGGCTACGTCCGCGATGCCACCAATGGCGAGCCACTGTCTTACGCCAACGTCTTTCTTGACGGCACCGGCCTGGGCGCGGCGTCGAACGACCGCGGCTACTACTACATCAGCAGCGTCCCGGCCGGCGACTACGAGCTTGCGGTATCCTACGTCGGCTACGGAACCAAGCGGCAACGGGTGCAGGTGGAAGCGAGCGCGACCACAACTATCGACGTCAGTCTCGACCCCGGCTCGGTCAGGCTGGACGAAGTCATCGTCAGCGCGGAGCGGGCCCGCTTCGAGCGCGAAGTGGAGCTCTCCGCCACCCGGCTCGACACGCGGCAACTACTGACGATACCCAAAGTCGGCGGCGAAATGGACCTGTTCCGGGCAATCCAGATGCTGCCCGGGGTAATCGCCACCTCCGACTTCTCGAACCGGCTCTACATCCGCGGCGGCAGCCCGGACCAGAACCTGATTCTGCTCGACGGCATCACGATCTACAACCCGTCGCACCTGTTCGGCATGTACTCGCCCTTCATCACCGAAGCAATCGCGGATGCAACGCTCCTGGCCGGCGGGTTCCCGGCCGAATACGGCGGTCGCCTGAGCGCGGTGCTCGATATCACGACCAAGGAAGGCAATTCCAAGACTTACACCGGCCACGGCTCGCTTTCAGTCCTGGCTGGTGAAGCGCTGGCCGAGGGTCCGATCCCGAACGGCTCGTTCCTGGTGGCCGGACGCCGGACCTGGCTGCCCGATGCGCTTCTCAACGCGCTCGGCGCCGACGGCCTCGGCTACTACTTCTACGACCTGATGGGCAAGGCGAATTACGAACTGAACCACGACGTCCGCCTCACTCTTGCCGGGCTCGGGGCCGAGGACGTGCTCAACTTCTGGGACCCGGAGGCCCGCGACAGTTTCAACGGCCGGCTTGCCTGGGGCAACCGCGGCCTGTCCGGCCAGGCCAACCTGATTCTCTCCCCGGTCCTCTACTGCCGTACGACCGCGGCCTGGAGCAACTTCTTCTCCGATTTCCGCGTAGCCTTCAACGAAACCGACACCGCGCGGATGACGACCGACCTCACCGACTTCACCCTGAAATCAGACCTGACCTGGTATCTCCACAATCGCCATACACTGGCCCTGGGTGCGGACCTGAAGATGACCGGCACCAGGACAACCACTAAATTCGATACCATCTCGTTCACAAACCGGGACACGCTCTGGCCCCTGTCCGCCTACGTCGACGACAAGTGGGAAGTCATCCCGGACCGGTTCTTCATCAAACCCGGGCTCCGCTACAGCTTCTACTCGAACGGCAACCGGCACGAACTGGAGCCCCGGTTCGGCCTGAAATACAAGACCGGGAAGAACACCGCACTCAATGCCTCGGCTGGCCGCTACACCCAGCCGATGGTCACCCTGAACTCGACCGAAGCGATCTTCTCGATCTACGATATGTGGGTACCGGTCCCGGACGACCGGCAAATACCGAGCGCGCTTCACTACATCGCCGGTGTCGAGCACTGGCTCACCGGCGACGCAATCCTCGAAGTCGAAGGCTGGTACAAGGACTACGCCGACCTGCTCGAAGTACGTTACGGGGACTTCGCCACCCAGCCCGAGTCTCTGCTCACCGCGGATGGGTACTCCTGCGGCTGCGACCTGATGCTGCGCAAAACCGAAGGCTGGGTCACCGGCTGGGTCGGATATTCCTGGATGTGGACCCGCCGGAACATCGGCGAAGAAGTCTATCACCCCCATTACGACCGGCGGCACAACCTGAACGTGGTTGCGAACTTCCCCACCCTTTTCCTGGGAATGGACGTCTCGGCCAACTTCACGTTCGGGACCGGGCTACCTTATGCCGGGGACATCGCTTACTTCCCCCGCTACGAGTACCTCCCGGGCGAAAACGAAGTTCAGTACTCCTGGGAGTTCATTCAGGGTCCGCGCGACGCGTTCCGCTACCCGCTCTACCACCGGCTCGACGCCGGCCTGAGCAAGACCTGGAATATGAACTGGGGCGAAATCTCGGCGTTCCTGGACGTAACCAACCTCTACTACGCGAGGAACGTCCTGCTCTACTACTGGGAAGCCGACGACGGTGAGTTCCCGGTACGTAAGCAACTCGAAATGATGCCGATACTCCCCTCAATCGGACTGAAAGTGAGATTCTGACATGAACCGCGCTATCGCCGTAGTCCGAATCAGCTTCGCGCTGCTGCTCCTGGCCGTCACCCGGTGCGAACTGACCCCGTCCGAGCAGTTCGAGCCCGAACTCTGCGTCCACTGCCTGTTGTTCACCGGGACCAACGCACCCGAAGTACACGTCAACCGAACCTACGCGATCGACGATTCGTGCAGCTTCGTCTTCCCGGATGCCGAAGTGTCCCTGTGGCAGGCCGGGGATTCCTGGGCCCTGCTCCATATCGGTGACGACCGGTACGCGTGCCCGGACACGCTGAACACACCGCCCTTCGACACCTTCTACCTGCGAGTCGCGAAGGACGGATACGACACCGTGCTCGGCCACACGACGATACCCGACACTTTCTCGATCCTGTTCCCGCGACCCGGCGACACGCTGACCACCGAAGACTCGCTCACCTGGACCGAAAGCCGGGGCTGCAAAGGCTACTACACGTCCTTCCGGCGCGAGACCCCGAGAGGGGACACGTTCGATATCAACGTCCTGATTGCGAACGACTCGCTCGCCGGATACCTACCGCTGTTCTTCCTGTTCCAGGAGCCCGAAGGCGAATACACCCTCCGTCTCGCGGCCCTGGACACCAACTACTACGACTGGATAAGCGCCGGGGCTGGCTTCGGGCCGGGCCATGGGATGCAGCAACCCGGTATCCCGTCGACCGTCACCGGTGGAATCGGGGTATTCGGGTCAGCCGCCCTCTGCTCGGTGCAGGTGTATGTGAAACAGGACACAGCCAGGGGACGCCCACCTCAGTTGCCCGACTCCAACTGAAGCAGCAGGTAGTCGAACCCGGTTCCCCCCGGCCGCTTGACGAACCCACCTACCAGCAGCCGCGCCGTCTCTCCGGGCCGCCGGTCCCATGAGAGCGCAACCGGCCGGGTCTCGCCGGTCCCGCCGCCCGAGAACCGGTACGTCCAGAGTTCCTCGCCATCATCGGAGTAGCAGACCAGCACCAGATCCGGGTAACCGTTCGGCCCGACCGAACTCCCGCCGACGATGACCCCGCCTTCCGGTCCGGGTGTGATGCACCAGCCCCGGTCGGCCGAGTTCTGCGGCCCGTCATACCGCCGGGTCCAGAGTGTATCGCCTTGAACCGAGTAACAGACGGTCAGGATGTCGAACGAAGAACCCCGGCCGGTCGACTGGCCGGTAACCACGATATTGCCCGCGGAGTCGAAACAGGCCGCCTGCGGAATGTCAACGCTGCTCGCCCCGTCGTGGGTTCGGAGCCAGACCTGCTCGCCTTCCGCGCTGAAGCAGGCGGTAGCGTAATCGAACGACGACCCGCGGTTGTACAACGCGCCGAGCAGGTAGCACCGACCGGTCGAATCGAGCAGCACCGCCTGGGCGAGGTTGCTGCCCGGCCCTTCGCTCCTCAAGGCACGCTGCCACAGCGGCTCTCCGCCCGGTCCGTACTTCAGCAGCACGATATCGGTTCCCGGCGGATTCAGGGTTGCTTTGCCCGCAATGTAGCTGTTGCCGTGGACATCGACCGCGATTGCCGTTCCCTGGTCGTCCCCGTGCACCGGCCCGTCGAACGTGCGGGTCCAGACCGTATCGCCGTCAACTGAATACCGGACAGTGGCGATATCCCAGTGCGACCGGCTCCCGGAATCCGGACGCGCCCGGCTCCGGCCGGTCACGAAGACGTCGTCTCCCGGCCCAACTGCGATTCCGGCCGGCTTGTCGTCGGAGTGCGCCGGGAAATCCAGCCGCCGCAGCCACGCGGTATCGCCGTTCTCAAGGTACTTCACCAGCAGGAAATCCCAGCCGTAGTCGAAGTCGGCAATCGAACCCCCTGCCGCAATTGCCGCCCCGGTCGAATCCAGCGCCAGACACCACGGCCGGTCCTCGCAACCCAGCGGCGCACCGTAATGCTGCTCCCAGGCGATTTCCCCCGCAGTATCGATTCCGATAACCGCGAAATCGAAATCGGTTACCTTGTCCATGCTGTAGCCGGCCAGACAGACCGACCCGTCCGGCCGAAGAACCATCCCGGTGCACTTATCCTCCCGGTGTGCCGGCCCGTCCCAGACAACCTCACGCACCAGCACCGGCGCTTCCGAACCAACCGCCGCAGCCGTCACCAAGACAACCGCCAGGACACGCCGGCTCATCAGCATCCCCTCATCTTACCATCATCCGCTTCAGCGACAAGCAGTATGCGGAGCGCGGTCGGGCATGGACCCGGAAATCGGGAATCGAAGGACAATCAGCGGAAAGAGGACTGCTGCTGGATATCCTGCCAGTCCTCACGCTGATGCCAGCTTGGCGCAGAATCCGCGCGAGAAGTTCTTTTCCGATGTCGCTCTGGTGCGGATTCGGAAGCACAATGGTCACATCACCCTTGTACATGAACTGGTGTTTCCCGCCCGCATAGGAGCCGCTCCAGCCGAGTTGCTTCAGGTAGCGTACCAAGTCTCTCCGCTTGACCGGGCCGAAGTCCGGCATCAGGCGACTTCGACGACCTCGAGCTTCATCCCGTCGACCACGGGAAGCGACAGATTCCGGGAAACCCGGAAGAGTATCCAATCCTCAAGTGTGCTCTCAAGTTCCTCGCGGCAATCCTCAAGGTTCGGGGCACTGGCATAGACTCCCCGGAAATCCGGAATTTCGCCATAATACGCACCGTCGTCCGGCAGCACCTCATATTTGGCCTTACTCATAACCGCGCGGATATAGGAAGTCAACATAACACTATCATGTAACTTGATTATCGGCGGCTGTCAAACCCGGCTGTCCGCTTGATTTCCCGCTCGGTCCCGGTATAGCCTTCCAAAGGAAGTCAACCATGCGTTGTCGTGTAGTCATTGAGCAGGACGAAGACGGTATCTTCGTCGTCGAGTGCCCGGCTCTTCCGGGCTGCATATCTCAGGGCAAAACGCGCGAACAGGCCCTGACCAACATCACCGACGCCATCGAAGGCTACCTCGAAAGCCTGGCGAAGCACGACGAACCGGCCCTTCCTCCAATCATCGAGGAGACGGTCACGGTCTGAACAAACGGTCGCTCACTCGTGAGGCAGGACTGACAGTAGGGCAGTTCGGCTCTCTGCTGAAACAGCCCACCTGTCCCGTGTCTTTGGGGACTGGGGACACAACCCCAATGCCGATGACGGAATTGAGTCATGACCCCGTCAGCGGTATCGCCTCAACTGAGGAGGCGGCGCAAAGCCCCGTGACCCCTGACTTCTCGCCCTTGTGACTGTGTGGTGAATTCCCTGTGTCGGCTTTCGGGTCGGTTGGAGCGGTTGACGGGGTCTGAGTTCTGGATAGACTGAGAAACAGGAAGATTACTATGAGTTTGCAGATAGCGGTCGACCGAAAGGGAATCGCGGAGTTCTGCCGCCGACATCACGTCAGGAAACTGGCGTTCTTCGGCTCAGTGCTGCGAGATGATTTCGGTCCGGACAGCGACGTTGACGTGCTGGTTGAGTTTGAAGCGGGGCATACGCCAGGACTGGCGTTCTTCGGCATGGAACTGGAACTGGCCGGCATTCTGGGATACAAAGTGGACCTCAACACACCAGGATTCCTGAGTCGGTATTTCCGGGAAGCGGTTGTGAACGAAGCGGAGCCGCAGTATGTCTCGGCATGAGACTGCGGTCAGGCTGCGTCACATGCTGGACGCGGCGCATGAGGCAGCCGAGTTGGTACGTGGTCGGTCTCGTCGTGAGTTGGATTCAGACCGGACAGTGAACCTGGCGCTGGTCCGGCTGATGGAAATAGTGGGCGAGGCTGCCGGCCGGGTTCCTCAAGAGGAGCAGGAACGTTTCGCGGACATTCCCTGGCCCCAGATAGTCGGGCTGCGCAATCGGTTGATCCATGGCTACGACGATATCGACCTTGATATCCTCTGGGAAATCGTTACCCGGGATATCCCGTTACTGATCGTCGAACTCGAGAAGCTGGTTCAGTAGCCACTGCTATTGGCCGCAGGCGGACCAGAGACTCGAACCTGACGCACACGCAACGGCTGACGGTGCCCTGCAGGACAAAGCTCAAGCAGGCGTACAGCCGGACCCCGCCCCGTTTGACAATCCTGCCGGGCTCGATATCATCCCCTTCACGGGCTCGTAGTGTAGCTTGGTTTAACACATCTGCCTGTCACGCAGAAGATCGCCAGTTCAAATCTGGTCGAGCCCGCTGAAGAACATGCACCGCCGCTCACTGCTGCTACTCGGATTGGCAGCGGGAACGGCCCTGCTGTTCGGAGCCGTCAAGCCCCGGAACCTCTCCCAACTCGAACGCCGCTCCCAGGAATTGACCGAAGCCCTGGTCGGCGGCCGGGCCCAGGATGCATACCTGATGTTTCTCGATGCGTTCCGGGACGAAAACCGTTTCAGCCGGTTCGATTCCGCGCTTTCCGCCTGGTATGCGGGCCGCAAAATCAACCGGGCGCGCAGCCGCGTAATCGACATCCGCGGGCTCGGGGGCCACGCCTCGACCTGGATCGTGTTCGAGGATGAAGACGACTACTCCTACGTCTACCAGAAGTGGTTCCAGTCGGGAAATGGCTGGCAACTGATGTGGCTTTCCCGCATCCTCGACCGGTCGTTCTATTATGGCACGTCCGATACCGCGGAACTCGACGCGGTCTCCGAAGCCGCGCTCCGGTATCTGACAACCGAGGAAGGCCTGGCACGTATGTCCCGGCGAATCTCCCCACCCGATATCGTCGTCGCGGTCCAGCCGGGACGGAAGGACAGCGGACCCGGGCAGATCCAGGGATGTCCCGTGCTCTGGCTCACGCGGGAGGAAACCAGACATGTGGAACTGGCGCCTGACGTCACTTTCTTCTACCAGTTCGCGACGGTCCGAATCCTGGGAGAACTCGCCCTGGCCACGGTCGATCTCAGGCCGTTCGACCCGGACCGGCCCGGACCGATCGGGCGGCGGCGGGCAATCGAACTCTTCCTGAAGCAGCAGGACGGAACCTGGCAGATCCATTCTATCGGCAAGACCTGGTAGCAGCCGTTTGACACCAGCCCCGGTCGTTCGCATACTAATGTAATGAGTCCCGTGCTGTGCCGCATCGTCCCCACCGTTTTCCTGCTGGCCGTCCTCGGCTGCCCCGGAGCCGACACTATCCCGCCGACCGTGACTGTCATCGAACCGGCTGACTGCGATACGGTCCAGGGCTCGGTGATTGTGCGTGCCCGGGCCTCGGATAATGACCGTGTGAGCTTCGTCGAACTGCTCGTGGATGGCGGGCTGCTGGCCGCCGACTCCGCGGGCGACGGGAGCATCTTCGAGTTCAGCTTCAGCGCCGCAACGCTCGCGCCCGACACAACCCACACTCTGACGTGCGTCGCTTTCGACCCGGCCGGCAACGTCGACACGTCCGCGGCCGTCGCGGTATTCACCCGGGCCGGCTACCACCATTCCGGGACAATCACCAGCGACGAAACATGGCTCGCGGCGGACAACCCGCATATCGTCGACGGCGGGTTGACCGTCCGGGCGAAGCTGACTGTCGAACCGGGCGCTGTTGTCCGAATGAGTGCCGGGTCGGCAATCACGGTGGACATCGCCGCGCAGGGAATCCTGCACGCCGCGGGCAATCAGGGCTCGGGCATTCTCTTCAGTTCGGTGTCCTCCCAGCCCCGGCCGGGCGACTGGCGGCGAATCGGGTTCACAACCGGCATCCCGGCCGACACCTGCATTCTGCGCTACTGCACCGTCGAATACGGCGGCGACCAGAGCCAGGGGATGCTCGTTGCCGAATGCCCGGATCTGGTAGTCATGTCCTGCACCCTGCGGTTCAGCTCGAGCGCGGGCATCGCCGCCGACAGTTGCGGCCTGGCCGGATTCACCGGCAGCCATGTCAGCGACTGCACCGGGTTCCCGGTCCTGGTGGACCCGGACGGGGTCGGCAGCCTGGCCGCGAACAACACGTACTCCGGCAACGAACACGACGGGGTCGGAATCAACTGCGGCACCGTCACCGAATCGGCGCTCTGGGCGAACCTCGGCGTTCCCTACTACGTCACCGCCACGGTCGACGTCAACAGCCCCGGCAACCCGACCCTCACAATCGCGCCCGGCTGCTCGCTCCTCTTCGCCGACAGCGCGGCCCTGCGCGTCGGAGTCACCCAATCCGGCGCGCTGATGGCCAACGGGTCCAGCGGGTTCATAACCTTCAGCACGTACCCAACCGCTACCGGCTCATGGCCGGGCATCGAGTTCTGGGACCAGGCCGACCCGGTCCGTTCCGTACTCGCCAGTTGCGTAGTCGACCGGGCCGGCGGCAACGGCGTAGCGGCCGTCCTCTGCTACGCCCCGGTCACCATTTCCGCCACGACAGTCAGCGGCAGCGGCGCGACCGGCGTCAGATGTCTCGGCGCCGGCTTCACCCAGTTTACCAACAACACGGTGACCGGCGGCGCCGGCTGTCCGCTGAGCCTGGGAGCGCCTTACGTCGGCAGCATCGGCAGCGGCAACCGGCTCACCGGCAACGCCAGTGACAGCGTCGTCGTGGCCGGCGGCCAAATCCAGTACAACTCTCAGTGGCGCAACCTCGCTGTTCCGTACTTGGTGACAGGAATGGTCTACGTCGCGGCGGACAACGCGCCGACGCTCGTCATCGACCAGGGCACGGTGCTGGCGTTCGAGCAGAGTGCCGGAATCACAGTCGGCGGTGAGACCGCGGGCAAGCTGTCTGCGGTCGGCCAGCCGGATTCGATAACGTTCACCGGCGTCACAGCCGAACCCGGTTCGTGGCAGGGTATCATGCTCCTCCGGCGGACAATGAACACCAGCACGCTCGACCATTGCCGCCTGCTCTACGCGGGCGCCGGCGGCCTGCCGGGTATCGGCGGCATCCTCTACATCAATGCCTGCGCGCCGGGCATCACCAACAACGAAATCGCCTACTCAACGAACTACTGCGTTGCGATGCTGGATTGTCCCCTGGACCCGGACTCCCTGCGCGACCGGAACTGGCTGCACGACTGGCACCCGGACTTCGAAGATATCTTCGAAGACGAAACCAGCGACTAGAGGCCGCCGAGCAGCAGTTCGTACTGGCCGATCAGGTCGTTCTCGATAATCTCGATCTCACCGACCGCGAAAGCCAGCTTGCGCTGGTCAGCAGCCGTACCGGGCCGGACGCCGCTGCGATTGATTCCTTCCAGCTTGCCGAGAACCGCCCGGGCGTCGCTGATAGCGTTGTCAAACAGCTCGACCTTGTCCGGCATCGCCAGCTTCATCGCCTCCAGGAACCGGACTGAACTCTCCTTGTGGGCGATGGCAACCCAGAGCAGTCGCTCGAAGCAGTGCCGGCTTTCGTTCTCGCCGCAGACCGGACAGAAAGGTATCGAATCCAGGCTCTTGAGCAGCAGGTCGTAGGCGTCGATTCCCGACTTCCAGCCGGTATCCGCGTACACCTGGTTCAATTCGAGCGCATGCTGGAGAGCCCCCGCCAAGAGTTCGCGTGGTTCCTGCCAGGGTCCTTCGTGGCTGACCACGTAGGCGGCCCGGACCGGCCCGACCAGCGGTAGTTCCCCGGCCGCGTCCACGCAGTACCCGCAGACGGTTGACTCGTCCGCATCGTAACGGGCAGCCACGCCCCAGAAGTCACCGCGGTGCTCCGGCCAGCCGCCGTGAACCAGGACTGCCTGGCCTTTGAGCAGCTCTCCGCGAATCACCTGGGAATGGTCCGCCGCACCGGTCCCGTCGCATATCCTGCGTAGCGACAGCCCGGCCGCCTCGGCGAGTTCCACAGGATACACGTCGGACTTGCCGCCCGGCCACCATGCCCGGCATTCGTCCTCCTTCGCGGTGAAAGTGAACGATTCACCCGAGAGCGCCGCCAGCCAGTCGTAATCGGTAAACAGCCCGAAGTGGCGCATGATATCCTCAAGCGCAAGCGCGAGGCTGCTCGGATACTTCGCTGCCACGGGCATGACGCCCAGGTGTCCGGGTTTGGCCGTGAGCTTCAGTTCCGAGTCGTCCCGCAGCACAACCACCTCGATTTCCTTCTTCCCGGGTTCAACGCGGCCCTGGGCGACAAGCACTTCATCGTTCGTCCGGACCGGTTCCCCGTTGTAGGAAAGCAGCAGATCACCCGACCTGAGTCCGGCGTTTTCCGCCTGGCTGTGCGGTAATACCCGCCACACCTCAGGCCTCGCTGCCAGTTCGTACGTACTCCCCAGCGGAGTCCGCACCGGACCCTGGCCGCAGGAACAGAACACCAGCAGACCGACAGCGCCAAGAACAAGATTCCTCATCATGACTCCCCCTGGTCGGCAGAACGGACCGGTGACACCGGGATACCTGACTGGATAGTCGTCCGGATTACCGCTTGCCGGTGGAATGAACAGCCAACAGTGACTCTCAAAACGGTATTGCGCCCGGCTTCGGTGCCGGGCAATTCAAGCTCAGTTCGGCTTGATCGCAGTCAGGGGCTCGCCCGACCCTTCCGGCGCATTCAGCCTCAACGCCACATCGGCGATTCCCTGCAACACATCCTTGACCTGCGCGTCGGACAACTCGCTTTCCTTCACGCGCTGCCACACGGTCCGGGCCAGACTGGAAGCGGCGTACGCTATCCGGACGTTGATGAATCCGATCTCCTCCAGCGTCTCCTTCATCGTCACGCTGGTGAAATGCTCCAGTTCGTACCAGCTCGCCCCGACAATTGCCGCCTGGTTCCGTTCCATAAACTGCAGCCCGAGTTCCGGGTTCTGGGACGGACTCGGTCCGAGTCGCTCGATCAGGTCGGCGAGCTTCTCGAACTGCTCCTTGGTCTCCGGCTCGGTATTGAACTTCACCATGTAGTTGCGCTCCCATGGTGGCCGGTGATGCTGCAAGACGTAGTGGTACCCGAGGAATTCATCGCTCTCGGTCAGGAAGAGTTTCTCGGTCATCCCCTTCTCCAGCCGGTCGAAGGGCTCGAAACTGACCCGGAACCGCCCTCCAGGTTTCAGAACCCGGAAGATCTCGCGCAGCGCCTTGTACGGGTCTGGTGTCTGCTCAATCGAACTGGCCGCGACCACGCCGGCAAACGAATCGTCCCCGAACTCCATCTCGGTAGCCGACATCTGCTTCAGGATTACATTGTCGATTCCCAGCCGCTCGGCATTGGCCTGGCACTTCTCGACCCGCTTCTGCGAAGCGTCGATACCGGTCACGGACTTGAAGAACGGCGCAATCCGCAGCAGCGGCCAGCCGTCGCCGGGTCCGATATCCAGTACCTCCTGGGCCCCGGACAGGTGGGCGGCGAAATCCCTGATTCTGGCTTCATCTAGGAAATGCGCCTCGTCGTGGAAATCCTGCTCAACATCGATAACCGGCAGTTTCCCGCCGGCCTGCTTGACCATCCGGTCGTAGGTTTGCTCCCCGGCATTGGATTCCTCGGGCTTGGTCTCGTTCACAATCCAGGTTTCAAGTACGGTATATTTCTTCGCCATGTCGGCGCAATGATAGCCCGAACCTCCTCCAAGTCAAGCAAGTGGCCCGCGCCCCCAGAACCGAAATGGAACCGCCAAGGCCGCCAAGGTTGAGAATCGGAGCAGAATGGAGAAACACGAAGTCGAGGGGCCGGAGTCAGACGGAAGCGTCACAGGAAATGCCGATTGGAGCGAAGCGGAAAGTGCCATCCGACGGCACAATGCCGGATGAGAAATGAACCACAGATGGACACGGATCGACACAGATTGAGCCATCCAATGGTATCTCGTTCTGTTCTGCCTGCGTTTATCTGTGTTTATCAGTGGTTTTCGCTCCAATCGGCAATCGGAATTCGTCATTCGCAATCAGCAACTGCCTTGGTGACTTTGTGGTTCAACTTCGGTTCCTGGGAAGTGGCACGCGCCTTCCCGGTTGACAGCCGGCTGTTTTCCGGGTAGAACTTGACTCGGGAACCGCGGCCGGTCGCCGGAATCCGCCGGCGGCAGCAGCGAAGTCAGGTTCCAGTCAAAACCAAGGAGGCAAGATGTTCGGAATCGTAATCGTCCTCGCCGTTGCGGCGATAATCGCTTATGTCGCCATCAAGCAGAGCGGCAAAGGCCGGCTTTATGCCAAGCGTGCCGGCATCATCGCAGTAGTCGTCCTCGGGATTCTGCTCGCCATCTCGTTCTTCCGCATCGTCCCGCCCGGCCACGCCGGAGTCCCGGTGCTCCTGGGCAAAGTCCAGGGCCAGATGCAGAGCGGGCTCAACGCCGTCATCCCGATTGTCAGCGTCGTGCTCATGGACGTCCGCACCAACGCCTACACCATGTCGGCCATGCGCGAAGAAGGGCGGATCAGGGGTGACGACGCAATCGACGCGCTCGCGTCGAACGGGCTCACCGTATCCCTCGACGTCACCATCTGGTACCGGCTCGACGAGCAAAAGGCAAGCTGGGTGTACAAGAACATCGGGCCAAACTACGTCGAGAAAATCGTCCGACCTTCAATCCGGACCGCGCTCCGCGACGCCGCTTCGCGGTTCACCGCCAGCGAGCTTTACTCATCCGTTGGTCGCGCCGCCTACACCACAGTCGTCGATTCGATGATGGATGTCGCGTTTGCCGGCAAGGGCGTCATCCGGGAGCGGGTGCTTCTGCGCCGGGTCAAGCTGCCTGACGTCGTGATGAACGCCATCGAGTCGAAGCTGGCCGAAGACCAGAACGCCCAGAAGATGGAGTTCACCCTGGCCAAGGAAACAAAAGAAGCGGAGAGAAAGCGGATTGAAGCCCAGGGTATCGCCGACGCGAACCGGCTCATCGCCAAGTCGCTGACCTCCAGCTACCTGACCTGGTTCTACGTCAAGGCGCTCGGGAACGTCGCCGACAGCGAGAACAGCACTTTCGTGATAATGCCCTTCGACCAGAAACTGACCCCGCTGCTGAACGTGAACCGGTAGACCAAGTCACGAGGCCCGCTCCTGTCATCCGCTGCCTTGGCGGGGTCAGTGAGGATCAGGTCGGTACAGGGACCAAACACCTGAGGAGGTAACCGTGGCGAGACTATGGAAAGCAGCAACCGAATTGCTGGCCGAGAGTGATAACTTCAACAAGGAGAAGTACCTAGAGGGCTTGATCTACAGCCATCCTGGGCTACTGGCCTCTAATGATGACAACCTCAGTGAGCAGATATTAGTGTACCCGCTGGAGTTCCAGCCGAAGCTTGAAAGTGGAAAGCGAGCAGATCTTGCGTGTCTGATCTGGAACGAAGACCTGCAGAAGTACGAGCTCTGGATCTATGAGTTCAAGCCTTCCTCGCAGAGCAAAGAGGACATCGAACAGCTAGTCGGGTATGTGGAGGAACTGAAGCCCTCGGACAAGAAACGGCAAGAGCTTTGCGAGAAAGCGAAAGGCCTCGTTGAGCATACGCTCCTGGACCTCGAAACGCCCAGAGGAGCTCTGTGCGCCGGTGAATTCTCACTGGATGTTCTCTCCGGGCTGAAGAAGCGTAACGGGGAGAATCCCGACAAGCCCCCGTTGCTGGCCGTGAGAATCAAGAGGTTCACCTCCGAAGACAACGATAGCTACGTGCTGGTGGAGTGCTTCGTCGGAGAAGAGAGAAACGAATCTGGTGGGCGCAAGACATTCTACGACGACATCCCCACCTATGGCGACAATGAGCTCAAGAGTGAACTGCTCAAGCTCTTGCGTAACCGAAGGCAGGCAAATGAGCGGCGTGCCCTTCAACTCGAGATTGCTCTTAAGCTCCTTGTCGATAGGGAAGTCGTGACCCAGGATATGTACCGTGAAGCATGGAAAGAGAACGACCTACCGCGCAAGGACGGAGGGCATGCGCTATCGCAATTCCTAGGATTCAAGCGAAGCGGTCCGCTTCGTCAGATTCTAACGTGGGATTGGGTTGTTTCAGACATCAAGGACAACTACAGGCTCCAGGACCAAAGGTATGCTGGTATCCTGAGAGAAGTCCTTGGCGAATTAGGCAGTTCCCAGGCCGATCCGCAAGATGGATAGGGCAACGCCTTCGCCGGGATGCCGTTCGACCAGAAGCTCATCCCGATGCTGGATGTGAACCGCTGACCACGCCACGAGGCCCATTCCGCTTGACACCCGCCCGGGTTCGGGTAGGGTAAGATGTGGCAATGGAGAATCCGCCCTCGGCTGTCAGGAGGGCAGCGGGGTTGGCCAAGCACACGCGCCGAGAAAGACAAGCGCCGTTGATAGTCACAGGAACCGCGAGATTGCTGTTTCTATTCGCTCTCTTGGGCCTAACTTGTCTGATCGCACGTTGCGACTACTTCAGGGCGCTTTGGGGCGGCACCAACAAGTACACTCTGATTGAGGTCGGGTCGTGTGACACACCAGGTTGTGCATATGATGTCGTCGTCGCTGATACCCTCACGTTCGTTGCGGACGGCGATGGCCTAAGAGTGCTCAACGTGGCAGACCCGGCAACACCGACTGAAGTTGGCAGTGTTAGTCTCGGAGGTGTAATCTGGGACGTCCAAGTCGTCGGAGACTTCGCCTACCTGACGGAATACGAGGGCTACCTCCTTGTCGTCGACATCTCCGACCCGACGTCACCTCGCCAAGTCGGTAGATTGGGTCCTAACCCTACGTACTTCGCAGTCTGCTGCGTACTGGTAGCAGGGGACTACGCTTACTGTTCAACCCCCAAGGGACTCATCGTGGTGGATGTATCACAGCCAGAGAGCCTTGCCGTTATGGGTGAATGCCGCACCAACACCGAAACTTGGCAGATTGCGAAATCCGGAGGGTACGTCTACGCCGTCAGCAAGGCGGGGCTGGCGGTATTCGACATCTCCAATCCCTCTGAACCTCAGAAGGTAAACGGCATTGGTCTGAGTGGCATGGTGCCGGGCGAAGAGCGCTTCTTGGGAATCGAAGCTGACGGGAACGTGCTTCATGTCTGTCGTCCTTCCAAGGACTATGCAACATACGATATTTCAAGTCCAGAGCACCCCATCGAAATCGGAAACTTCAAGACGGAAGCGTACCGTTACCCTTACGCTTTGGCGGTGCAAGAAACGACTACCTTCCTGCTTGTCAGTCCATCTGGACAACCTCATTCGCTATGCGCGGTGGTCACCGATAACCCACGTTCTCCACGTCAGATTGCCTCGGTCGAAGTTCTGTCATGCTCCTACGGGCTCGCCGTCTCGAATGGTTGTGTCTTCGTAGCCGCCGGGCTTGAAGGGCTCAAGATTTACGACTTGGAACAGCAGTGATGAAGCAGCAAGAACCGGCAGTTCGTCTGCTCTGGGCCGCGGTCCTCATGATTCTCCCTTGCGTCCATTGTTCTACTCACATTGTAGATAGAGGGAACAGAGAGAAAATCGATTCAGAAGTCGTATCCCAGGAACAGCGGCTGGAGTTGGTCTCGGAACCTACGCTGGTGAACCCGACTGCCAAACTAAGGTCTCTGGAAGAAACCCAATACAGAGAAACGTTTCATCAAACTACTCTCTTCAAACGCGAACCATCCCCGTGGCTGAGACTGGGATTGCTGGGTACTTCGCTGGGGGCGTTCCTCCTGGCGAAGGATATGACGGACCGAGGCTTCCCAGAGTACGCGACCCCGACCGTGACGGGAGGACTGGTTGCAGCCGGAGGCCTGGGACTCTCCTACGTCATTCCCCTGTTCAACAGGCGAAAGGTCGAACGGACGGAGGAGACCAGAATAGACCGGAAGCCTCTTCCCGTGGACGTTTCAATTGGCTCTGAGCTCCTGACATCCTTGCATCCTGATGCCCAATGCTATGCGAGTCTCAGTTTCCTCACCTACCTAGACCAGTTGCCTCGTGGTAGAAACTTCAATGTCGCGGCGCGTATCTCTGATATGCCCCAGCATTCCACCAGCTTCGTAGTTGGGAAGGAAATGACACTGCACTTGGAGAAAGAACGCAGGGAAGAAGAAGAAAGACGAGAGCGAGTTGAAAGGGAACGATGCTTGGCAGAAGAAAGAAAGAAGCAAGAAGAGAGAGAAAAGCAAAGACAGAAGGAGATAGCGCTGGCCAGGGCTGCGGGATCCCTTGACACTTGGGATATCGCCCGACTTCGAACTGCATTCCGCTACGCATCTGCGGGCTTCCAGTACATGGTGACTCAAGAGGCACTTGGTGAGGCCTTGGGGGTGGCCACCTACGGAGACTTTCTGGACTTGCCGCTCAGATCGCAGGTTTGGGCTCTCCGCGAGATCGCCAGGGTCTACGGCGGTGGCTACGCAGGATCGGTCTTGGTCCAGGAGTTGCTGAGCATCCCGGCATACTTGGCCGCCAAGGTCCTGCGCTGAACGAGGGAGATAGGAGGACAGAATACCTGTCCCCGCACGCCGCAATCCACTGACATTTCATCGTCAACAGCTCACAGCGCGAGCGGGGCAATCCTGAAGACTGAACGGCGGGAGTCGCTGATCGCCTCCGGGATCTCCGGCATCGGCTCGGGGCCGCTTCAGTTGAACGCCTGCCGCTGACCGCCAACTGCCGACCGACTTCTGCCCGGACCAGCGGACGGCAGCATGGACGCGGCTCCGGGCGAAGCTGGGGGCATCACTCGGGACGTGACTGCCGAGGATTCCGGCGACGGACTTGACGACGAGGTTGGCGACGGACTTGGCGACGGACTTGGCGACGAAGTTGGCGACGCGATTGGCGACGTAGCTAGCGACGCGATTGGCGACGCGATTGGCGACGAAGCTGGCGACGTGATTAGCGACGTAATTCGGGGCGAAGTTGGGGGCGAAACTGGCGACGGCATTAGCCACGCGATTGGCGATGTTTCTGGCGACGGCATTCGGGACGAAATTGGGGACGAAACCAGCGACGACAGGGGACGATCCCCGGGGTCGGGCCAAATGCGATTCGATCTGTTACATTTGGCCGGTTTCGCGTGTTACCCTTCGGCAGGTTCTTGCCCCTGGCTAAGGTAGTCCCGTCTGACAGGACGTTCGCGGCACGCGGTGCCCCTCACTGGTGCAATCAACCTCCGTAGGAGACTCTGACTCCCAAGTCAGCGCCCATGCTGGGCGCACAACTGCAGGGACAGGTCTCAGGTTTGTCCCTGCCCGCTCTTGACGACGCTTGGCCTCAAGTTAGACTTGGTTAGACTATGAGACCAAGAGTATCCTTTGACCGCAGAATGGTAGCCGAGTTCTGTCAGAAGAACCACATCAGGAAACTCTCCCTTTTCGGCTCAGTCCTGAGAGACGACTTCGGCCCGGACAGCGACATTGATGTGCTGGTCGAGTTCGAACCGGGCAAAGGCCCCGGCTTTTTCGGCCTGGCGCGGATGGAACGCGAGCTGTCAGAGTTGCTTGGTGGCCGCAAGGCCGACATCCGAACGCCACAGGAACTAAGCCGCTATTTCCGGGACGAAGTTGTCGCTTCGGCTGAACTGCAGTATGCAGCGTCCTGACTCAATCCGGCTCAGGCATATGCTCGACGCGGCCCTCCTGGCGATTGATCTGGTCAGGGACAAGACGAGAGCAGACCTCGATAAGGACATATCTCTTACCTTGGCGCTGGTGAAAACCATCGAGATCGTCGGTGAGGCGGCCGGAAGGATCTCCGCCGAATGCCGTTCTTCTCATCCGGCTATTCCGTGGCTGGATATCATCGGTATGCGCCACCGGCTGATCCACGCGTATTTCGACATCAACTCGGACATCGTCTGGGAAACGGTCACCGACGATCTCCCGCAGCTTGTAACCGAACTGGAAAAAGCGCTGTCTGAAGACTGACTAGCCCTTACTCCGACCCGAACCACTCGAAGAACGAGGAGCAGCATACTGGAACTGAACCATGAAAAAGCACTATGACTTCGGCGGGATGAAAGGTCGGAAGAACCCTTACGCCCGGCGTCTGAGGCAGTCCATAACGATACGGCTCGACCGCACCACCGTCGCGTACTTCCGGGAGCTGGCGGAGGAGACCGGCCTGCCGTATCAGAACCTGATCAACCTCTATCTCCGGGACTGCGTCGAGCACGGTCGCCGGCTTTCCCAGCAGTGGGTGGCAAGCGACGCGCCCCGCTGACCACCAACTCTCTCTTGCCCGAAAGCGAAGGCGGCCTTGCGGCCGCCCTCGGTTCATGTCTGGAGTTGTATGACTACTCGGTCGCCGGGGTCGAACATTCCGGCCCGAGGAACGGGTACCGGCCCTGCATTTCCGGCCGGCGATAGTCGGGCAGCAGTTTCGGTGACCGGCGGTCTTCCGGGACCTTGGCCGCTTTCAACTCCTCGACGAACGGCCCGACGTGACTCGCCCCGATTTCCGGGGCCTGTTTCATCGCCTTGGCCGCTTCCGCCGCGGCTTTGCCCGCGCGCCGCCCGAACACCAGGATATCGAGCAGCGAGTTGCCCATCAACCGGTTCCGACCGTGGATTCCACCGACCGTTTCGCCCGCCGCAAACAGGTTCTTCGTACCGGTGTGCCCGGTGTCGTCCACCAGCACTCCACCGTTCTGGTAGTGCTGGGTCGGGTAAGTGAGCACCGGCACCTTGTCCATTTCGATGTCGTACCGCGCGAACTGGTGGAACATCGCGGGCAGCGAACTCCGGACAAACCCTTCGCCTTTCAGCACGTCAAGCATCGGCGAATCGAGCCACACCCCGACTCCACCGGTCGGCGTATCGATACCTTTCTTCTGCTCCCGGCACTCACGGATTATCGCTGACGCGGTGATATCCCGGCTTTCCAGTTCGTAGATGAACCGATTGCCTTCCGAGTTGACCAGGTGGGCGCCGAGGCTGCGTACTTTCTCGGTAATCAGCAGCCCGACAATCTGCTCCGGGTACGCGACCCCGGTCGGGTGGTACTGAATCGTGTCGATAAACGCCAGCTCGGCCCCGACCCGGTAAGCCAGGACCAGACCGTCAGCGGTCGCGCCGTAATGATTGGTGCACGGGAAGCCCTGCATGTGCAGTCTTCCGCACCCGCCGGTCGCCAGAATCGTGGTCTTCGCCCGGACAATCCGTTTCTGGCCGGTTTCAAGGTTCACCAGCACCGCGCCGGTCACCGCGCCTTTGGAATCGGTCAGCAGTTCAACCGCAGCCGCAAACTCGACCTCCGGGACGTCATGATTGAGCATCTCGTCCCGCAGCACCCGCATGATCTCCGCGCCGGTGTAATCACGGGCGAAATGCATCCGCTTGCGCGAAGTACCACCCCCGTGGATGGTCTTCATCGTGCCGTCGTCTTCCTTGTCGAACATCACCCCGAGCTTCTCGAGCCAGCCGATAACCCCGGGCGCATCCATGACCAGGGCTTTGGCCAGTTCCGGCACGTTCTTGAAATGACCGCCTCCGAGCACGTCCAGGTAATGCCGCTCCGGCGAATCGTTCGGTTTGTCGGCTCCCTGGATTCCGCCCTGGGCCATCCGTGTGTTCGCATCCCCGACCCGGAGCTTGGTCACCAAGAGCACATTCGCACCGGCTTCCTGCGCAACCAGGGCCGCAGACGCGCCCGCGCCGCCACCGCCGATAACCAGCACGTCAACGTCATAGTCCGGACTTCCGAAATCAAGCCCGCCGACATCGGAAACCGGGTAGGCTTCGAGCACGTCCGCAAGCTCGTGCGGAGTGCGCTGGCCCTTGTTCGGCCCCACACAGAGCTCGCGCATCGACTCCTCAATGTAATCCGGGTGAAACCCCTTGAGCAGCTCCTTTTTCTGGTCAGCGGTCCGCATCACGAATTCCTGATCCATCCGTTCCTTACGGGTCGCTTCGAGCCGCTTGATGCTCTCTCGCATGCTTTCAGGATACATCATGGCCTCCAGGCAGCGGATAGAACAACCACAGATGGACACGGATGGACACCGAGGGTCGGTCCCGGCCCCGCATCCGCGTCCAAGCCATCCGGCAGGTATCCGTGCTTATCGGTGTTGTGCCCTCTGAGGGCACTCTCCGCTTGGTGTCTGCCACAGTGTTTATCGGTGTTCATCTGTGGTTTCCTCGCTCCGAATCATCAGTGGTTTCGTCATCGCGGTTCGATGTCGCGGATCTTCTTGTCGTAGAAACGCTTGCTCAACTCTTCTTCGCTCATTTGCGTCAGCTTGTCAACTCCGGGTTCGCACTCGCCGGCTTCAAGTTCTTTCATCCGCTCTGCCAGGTCCGGGGCCCGCTTGTGCAGCTTCGCACCGACAATCCGCCGGGCGAGAAGCCCAACATTGTAGTGGACGATTTCGGCCGGGCATCGGCTCGCGCACAAGCCGCACATGATGCAGTCGAAGCTCATATCCGCGACCGCCTCATGGTCTCCACGGATTGCGGCATTGATGTACCCCATCACGTCGATGTCCTGCGGGCAGATTTTGGTGCACGAGTTGCAACTGATGCACCGCATTATCTCCGGGTAAAGCCGAACCAGGGTCTGGGTCGTCGGCTCCAGTGTTTCGATGTCGTACTTCGCCTTGTTCGCCGGGTAGAACGGCAACTGGGTGAGGAACATCCCGTCCTCAATCACGGTCTGGCACGCCAGCCCGACTTTAATCTTGTACGAATCCGCAGTGCGGTACACGGTTCCGCACGCGCCGCAGAACCCGCCCCGGCATCCGCACCCGCGGACAAACAGGTATCCCGCGTACTCCATCGCCTTCATGATTGTCAGGCCGGCGGGGACCTCATACGCCTTGCCCATTACGTTGATAGTGACCAAGGAGGAGGGGCCCAGGGTCCCAGGGTTCAAGGGTTCAAGGGGAGCGGACTCGGGGTGTGCTTTGACCTCTGGCTTCTGGCTCTTGGCTTTTGACTTGGGCTCTGCCATGGCTCAGTCCTTCCGATATTCGGCCATGCCCTTCTCGTACAGGTCCTCGCCGTAGATGTCGTTGACTACAATCGCCGGGAAATCCTCAACCGCAAGCTCCCGCACCGCCTCCGGCCCCAGGTCCTCATAGGCAATCACTTTGGCACCCTTGATACTCTTGGCAATCAGGGCTGCCGCGCCGCCGACCGCAGCGAAATAGACCGCTCGATATTTCTTCATCGCATCAAGAACCGGCTGAGTCCGGTTGCCCTTGCCGATCATGCCTTTCAGCCCCTTCTCCATCAACAGCGGCGCGAATGAGTCCATCCGGTACGAAGTGGTCGGACCCGCGGACCCGATCGGTTTGCCCGGCGGTGCCGGCGACGGCCCGACGTAATAGATGATCGCGCCCTGCGGGTCGAACGGCAGGTCCTTGCCCGCCTCAATCGCATCAACCAACTGCTTGTGCGCCAAATCCCGGCCGGTGTAGATAATGCCGGTTATCAGCACCGAATCGCCGGCATGGAGCCCAGCAACCTTCTCTTCAGTCAGCGGAGTCGTAATCTTCTTCACCATTCTCAGCCTCCCCGCACCCTTTCACTGCCGGAACAGAACCGGCCGAAAGGAAGGCCATATCCGGCGGCGCTACTCGTAATTCGACATTCGTAATTCGGCATTCGTAATTCTCCTACAGGACTACGGTCTTATGCCGGGATGCATGGCAACACATATTCACCGCGCACGGCATCGTCGCGATATGGCAGGGAAAAGCCTCAATGAAAACCGCCAGCGCGGTCACCCGGCCGCCAAGTCCCTGGGGCCCAATACCAAGCTTGTTGATTCGTTCGAGCAGTTCCTTCTCCATATCCGCATAGAACGGGTCCGGATGGACCGAACCGACCTTTCGCAATTGAGCCTTCTTGGCATTCATGGCGCACTTCTCAAAAGTGCCGCCGATAGCAGCTCCGACAATGACCGGCGGGCAGGGATTCGCTTTGGACCGTCTGACCCGGTCAACTACGAAATCCTTGAACCCTCCGGCACCGGCCGCGGGGGTCAGCATCTTCACTTCGCTCATATTCTCCGCGCCCCCGCCCTTAGGCTGGACCGTAATCTTCAACCGGTCCCCGGGAACGATATCGGTGTAGATAATCGGCGGGGTATTGTCACCCGTGTTCTTCCTCCGCAGCGGGTCACGGGCAATCGACTTGCGCAGGTAGCCGTCGGTATAGCCCTTGGCAACGCCCTGGCTGATAGCGTCATACAACTCCCCGCCCGCAATCCCGACACCTGAGCCGATTTCAACCCAGACGACCGCGAACCCGGTATCCTGGCATGCCGGCACCCGCTCATCGTGCGCAATCTCATTGTTCTTCAGTATCTGCCTCAGGATGTCCTTGCCGGTCTCCGACTCTTCGATCTCCAGCCCGTGCTTCAGCGCCGCAATGATGTCGTCCCCGATATCGTAGTTCGCATCCATGCACAGCTTCGCTACCGCATCCTTCACCGTATCAAAAGGTATCTCTTTCACCGCACCTCCTCATGCAAACGATGAGTTTCGAGTGTCGAATTCCAAACGTGCAGAATGTCTCGGATAACTGTGTTCCTCAACTGCTTGCCATTCGACATTCGTTATTCGGCATTCGCAGTTCTCTAGAGGGCCGGGTCCAGAACCCGGATTTCAGGCTCTACGGGCAGGCTGTCCTTCGTAATCTCAACCTCAGACCCGCCGACCCTTTTCACATTGCCGCGCCCGGACAGGAACTCATCCACCGGCGCGATATCGAACCCGAGCATCGGGGTCTTGTAATGCATCGGAATAACAACCCTGGCACCAAGCTGCTCTGCAACCTTGTGGGCTTCAGCCGCATCAATCGTGTACAGCCCACCCACCGGCACCAGTAGCAGATCAACCCTGCCGATTGCCCGAACCGTATCCTCAGGCAGAAGATGGCCCAGATCGCCGGCATGGCACACCCTCAGCCCGTCCATCTCGAACACGTAGATGGTGTTTTTGCCCCGGTTCGCGCCCTGGTGATGGTCGTGGAAACTGGGATAGCCCGCTATCCTTATTGAGCCGAGTTCAAACTCGCCCTCACCCTTAATCAACTTCGGACTCCCGGGCAGGGCTTCATATCCGTTATGGTCCGGATGGTCGTGGCTGACCGTGACCCCGTCCGCGCTTTCGGTAATAGCGCCGTACCCGACCGCGCCGTCATAGCTACCCGGAACGTAAGGGTCGGTGATGACTTTCGTGCTATCGGAAGCGCTCAGAAGGAACGCCGAATGGCCCAGCCACCTGAGCTTCATTTCGCCCCCTTACATCAATTACGAATTCCGATTTGCGAATGCCAAATGACAGAAGGGAATGTACCATCCGGCGGCGCGATTTGAACCACGGATAAACACAGGTCAGACAACCGGCTGGCTGTCAGGTGTTGACCATTAGCTTCCGGTTCTGTGTCCATCCGTGTTTATCGGTGGTTTACGTCCGGCCGGTATCCTGACATCCGGACTTCGTCATTCGCTGTTCGCAACGACCGAAACCCGCTTCTTGTTCCGGCTGGCATACTCGAACCGGACAACACCGTCAGCAACCGCAAACAGAGTATCATCCTTGGCCCGCCGCACGTTCTCGCCGGGCAGGAACTTCGTGCCCCGCTGGCGAACGATGATGCCGCCGCTCCGGACCTGCTGGGACCCGAACAACTTCACGCCCAGCCGCTGGCCCTGGCTATCGCGGCCGTTCTTGGCTGATCCGCCACTTTTCTTATGTGCCATAAAACTATCTCCTTATTATCAGTCGAACGGGAATTATAGCCCGGCACCCCGGAGTGTCAACCAAGCTCCTCCGCTGTCCGCCTACCGCGACCCGCTTCCAAGCATTTGCCACTTACGCTCTGTGCCTTTCTGCTCCCTGCCAATCCCGAATCCGACATGACGAATCCGCTGGGCTGTCAGCCGTCTGCTGGCTTGACAACTCCCCTGCGCCAACTAAGCTGGCAGGCGATGAGCGACAGGAAAGGACATCCTGACTCGGCAGCCGGGGAACGTATCGTCCATCCGCCGGGCCAAGAAGACTATCAGGGAAGGAAAGCAGACGGAGTCGGATGGGTAGGAGATAAGTGATAAGTAGTGTGTCCCCGAAACTCCCAAAGTCAAAAAGGTCGCGCACTACTGGCTTGAGGTCGACGCCATGACCGGGCCGATGAAAGTGAGTGAAGGTCGATGACCGAAGACCAACTGCGCAAACTGGTTGTCGGCGGCGAGACGGAGAACGCGGAGTTCAAGGCGGACTTCGGTCAGGAAGCAATTGAGACTGCCGCAGCCTTTGCCAATACGCGTGGCGGAGTGATACTCATTGGCGTGGCTGACAACGGAACCGTCCCCGGCATACGGCTCGGGCGCGAAACTCTGAGGAAGTACGCCAACCGGATATCGGACGCCACCGAGCCGCGGGTCATTCCTGACATTGAGTCAGCAGAGTTAGACGGCCACACGCTTGTTGTCGTCACCATCAGGAAGTCGCCTCTGAAGCCGGTCTCGGTCAGAGGCAGATGCTACCGCCGGGTCGGCAACAGCAATCGGACAATGACACCCCAGGAAATCGCGGAGATGCGCAACCGTACGCTCGGCACGAGTTGGGACCTGATGCCGGCACGGAATGCTGTCATGGAAGATATCGACAACGCTCGGGTCAGGAAGTATGTAACCCGAGCGAACGCAGCCAGCCGCAGGAACATCGAAGAAACAGAGAACCCACGGCGGGTGCTGGAGAATCTCAACCTGCTCGAGGCTGGCGTTCCGACTTGGTCCGCGGTGCTGCTGTTCGGAAAGCAGCCAGATCGGTTCCTGTCGCAGGCGGCGCTCCACTGCGGCCGGTTCAAGCAGGAGTCGGTGGTAATCGACGACCGGATGTTGACCGGCACGATTGTTGACCAGGTTGATGAAGCCACGAACTTCATCCGCAAGAACACCAATGTCCGGTTCGAGATGACCGGGCGTCCGGCCCGCGAGGAAATCTGGGACTATCCGTTTGACGCCCTGCGTGAAGCACTCGTAAACGCAGTCTGTCACCGCGACTACTCACTTCCGTCCAAAACTGAATTGCGTATCTTTGACGACCGGCTTGAGATATGGAACCCTGGAGGGCTGCCGGTCGGAATCACGCTTGATGACCTGCGCAAACCCCATTCTTCAGTATTGCGGAACAAAGGCATTGCCCGGGTTCTCTACGACATCGGCTGGGTCGAAAACTGGGGCAGCGGCATGGACAAAATGCTCAGAGAATGCAGGGATGCGGGGTTACCCGAACCCGAGCTTGAGGAACACCAGAACGGATTCCGGATTACGTTCCGCTCCACACGGATTGTCGGCAGAATTGGCGCGGGTGGCGCAGTAACTGGCGCGGTAAGTGGCGCGGCATTCAGCTCGGTGAAGCGCCCGGTCTATCGCCGCATGATGCGGATACTCAAGGTCTTGCAGAGTGCCGAGAAGACAAACGTCACGGGGCTTACCGAGGCAACGGGTATACCGCGCCGGACACTGCAGCGGGATTTGGCGTTCCTGAAGAAACACGGCGTGGTCGAGTTCGCCGGAGCAGCCAAAACCGGTGGCTATGCGATAGCCCCTTTGGGTCGGGAAGAAGTCAAGAAGGGGCTTTTCTAGGGATGTAGCAGATGATACCCAAGGAATGCAAACGTCTGGCTGAAGTCGACTTCCCGATAGCGGGCGTGTCACGGCATGCAGCCCGAAAGGAATCCATCCGTCACGAACACCGCAAAGGAACTATGGACGAGAACGGTCACGACCATCGCCACGAAGCCCAACATGACACCCATGAACCCGCTCGTCTTCGTCACCGTCACGACCCTCGCCAAGACCGCCGCTACGACGACCCACCCCTACCCCTGACTCGCCGCGGCCCCGGCAGCCACAACAAACCCCGAACCGCCACCCGACCCGCCTTGACTTTCACTGCCCTGCTAATATGCTGGCAGGCGATGAGCAACAGGAAGGCATGCCCTGACCCGGTAGCCAGGAACTACACATCCACCCGCCGGACCGGAAAGACGGTCAGGAAAAGAAAGCAGACGAAGCAGGCCGGGCAGAAATGTGGGAAGTGTCCCGGGGAGGTCCGGGGTTTCCCCCAGGATTTTCAGGTGTAGCGTATGCCAAGACGTAACAAACGGAAGCTCAGTGCAAATACTCAAGAAGGCCACCAACTACGAGGCCGAAGCGGTGGTCGGGCGGGAGGTGCAGGCTACGATTTTCAGGACGTCTATGTAGCTTGGCAGTTAGCCAAGATGCTTATGGGGGATCGCGATCCCATCATCGAAGTGCTGTGGGAGAAAAAAGCCGTCGATACTGGCGCTGGCCGTGGTGCTAGGACGATCCACGTTGATGACGCGGTTGTCCGGCTCCGTGGCGACAGATGGGTCTATACGCAGGTCAAGGAAACGGTACCCGCAGGCGGCTGGACGGCTCGGAACCTTATCAAGAGCGGCGTGGCAAAGCAGCTATGGAATCAATGGCAGTCCACGCAACCGGACGACCGCAGGAGAACACTGCTGCAACTCGCCAGCGGCGGAAGCATTGCTCCGCTGGCAATAATCATCGATGCTGCATTGAGGTCCAGAACCCCATCTGAGCTAATGAGCGACGAAACACCAGCGCAAGCCGCCGCAGACATCGAGGAGCTTTCTAAGCATCTCTTCATATCCGAAAGCGCCCAAGCGCTACTTGAGTTCCTGAAGGCAGTCCGCGCTGAGCCGCTGCCGGGAGTGGGGGAGATGTATGGCTGGATCATCCAATCGCTGGCACTGTTCGGGACAGCAGCAGGCGACACTGCCGACCACCTCATCCGCATCGTGGCTGAGAGCAAGCACGTCGGTGGGAAGGCACGGTCATCCCACACGCGTACCAGCTTGATAGGTCAGATGCAGGAGGACGGCTTCGAGCCAGAACTGCTGGCGGCTGCCGGACTGATCGTCACCGGCAACCAGCCGGATGAAACGTTCTGGCGAGTCTATCGCGCGGAGGTAGTCAAGTCGCTACGTAGACTCAGGGTGTACGGGCTTGACATTGAACGGCCTATCTTCGCCGATTTGCCCGCGCTCTTTGTACCACTCCGCCTGCTTCCACTGGACGAACGGAAGGAAGAGGAAATCGCAGCCAGCCCGACAAGACGTTCGTTCATTGACGTGCTTGACGAAGCTGCGGCTGACCGCTCGGGTACGCAAGACGAACCTGCCGCTGGGGTTGATCTGTCAGATGTACTGGCAGACACACGCCGGTTCGTTCTGGTAGGCACACAAGGTTGTGGTAAGACCACCATGCTCCGCTGGCTGGCGATCATCGCGGCCATGGAGGACAAGGAGGCGAGCCATACGCGTCTACGCTTTGGTCTGCCGCCTGAGCCATTGCTACCTCTGTTTGTGCGCTTCAGGCGACTGGCTGACCGGGTACGCGCACTCAAGCTCCAGGGCATCCGAGGGCGCGTCGGTCTGGTGGCCGATTTCCTTGCGGCTGAGTTCCAGGCAGGCGTCGGCGAACACGCTTTCAGCCAGACACAGGCTCTAAGAACCGCCTATGAACTCCTCGAATCTAAGAACACGCTTTTCCTGTTCGATGCACTTGACGAAGTGGCAGATGTGCCCATGCGCAATCAGCTACTTCAGGCAGTCGCAGACCTAGTAGAGAAGTACCCCGAGCCGCGCATCGTAATGTCCTCCCGCCCCTATGCTCTGCGTCAAGAAGACCTGCAAGTGGACCTCCCTCGATACTCACCGCTGCCCTTCGATCTGAACGCAACTGATACGTTCTGTGAGCAGTGGTACCGTGCAGTTCGCGTTCATCTCGGGGACGACCTCAGCGAGAAGGAAGCCAAGCAGGGCGCGGCGCACCTCGCGCAGGAGGCCAGACGAGTCCCCGACCTAGCTGAGAGCCCACTGCTGCTTTCCATATTGGCGCTCGTGCACTTCAACCGAGACGGCCTACCGATTGAACGAACCAAGCTCTACGACTACGCAACGTTGGCGATGTTGGGTCATTGGGACCGCGACCCAGCACGCAGTCCTGACGATGATGCAATCCCGTCGGACTGGGCGGATACGCTCAAGCTCGAAGAGTCGGACGTTCGCAGCATCGTCGAAAGACTGGCCCACGACGTGCAGGTCAGCAAGGCCGGCAGCGAATTCACTACCGAGCAGGCGCTGAAAAGCTTGAAGCGTGGTATGAACGCCGTGCCGGGACAGACCGGGGCATCGGACGACCGTGCGCGGCTCCTCCTGCGGCTGCTGCTGGATCGGTCGGGCCTCGTACAGGAACGAAGTGCCGGAGTATGTGGGTTTGCCCACCTTGGTTTCCAGGAATACTTGGCGGCGCGATGGTTCGTCGGACACGGCAAAGGCTCTCTTGCAGACCTCGCCAAGCACGCAACGGAGGAACGACATGCGGAAGTCGTTCGCTTCGCCGCAGGAATTCTTACCTCGGACAGAACTGAACAGAACGAAAAGCAGGCGCGCGATCTCGTGCTCGCCGTTGCCAGACACAACGCTATGCTGGCAGGAGTATGCCTTCTTGAGGCACCGCACCTTCAGATTGACGAAGAAGAAGAATGCGAAGAGCTTGCTCGAGCGGCCTGGACCGACGCTGGACGCCACTTCTATCATCGCACGGATATCTCGGCGCGAGTAATCTGGGCCTTACTAGGCAGGACATCACAGGCAGATCGACTACTGCTCGAGATGATAGCCCAGGATGACCATTCCCGACGTGGCCCTATGGGCCCAGAGGCTACGTATGCCTTGCTTGCTTGTCGGCCAGCCATGCCGATGACGCCGGAGTTGTGCTGGTTTGTGCGGCGGCTTTCCGATGTCGATGATGCACATGGACCGCCCTTGGCGCCTATCTGCGAGCTTCTTCTCGTTGAGGCAGGAGCCGATCCAGTCGGAGAGCACGTTTCCGGGCTGATCGCGCTCCTGCGTCCTTCCGACTGGCCATTCCGTTCCCGAAGCGCACGTGGCAGCCTTGCTGATCGCGCAGGACGACTACTCCGAGAGGAACTCGCCACGCCAAGCACCGCTCAACCCATCTTGGCAGCTCTGTACAGCGCGCTACTGAAGACGCCCGATTGTCGGTGTACAGTGGAAGTTGCCGACCTTCTGTTATCGGTAGGAGAACCGATGACGGCAGAGTTGGCGGATGCCCTGGTCGAACGCGGCGTTCAAGAATGCCAGTGGAATTCGGACTCGCGCTCACGGCTCGTCAGAATGGCCTCGGCACCGGAGACGCGCGAGCTAGTCTTGTCACGCCTGACGGACGCGTTGACTCACGATGATAACAGTGTTCGCGAAGGCGCAATCAGCGTTCTAGAGGAACTCGGCATGAGTGCCGCCGCACCTCCGCCGACTTCGCCCAGCGCGTGGCGGACGGCTTCGGTCGAGCGGCTTGTCGAGCTGTTGGCGGATCCTTCAACGGCAGATGATGTGGCATCCACGCTTGCAGACGAGCTCTGGTTGGACGCGGCAGAAGAGAAGGACCGAGTCTGGAAGGCCGCAACAGCCCTACTCGCTGCAGACTACACTAGACTCCCCGGCCTTCCGCGCGCCCTCGTCATGGTCGGGCTGGCCTCGACCGCTTGGCGCGAGACAGCGGCCACCTACCTTCGTCGGATGCGAGTCG
Organism: uncultured bacterium; assembly: GCA_965370805.1. Lineage (GTDB taxonomy): Bacteria > Hydrothermota > Tepidihabitantia > Tepidihabitantales > Tepidihabitantaceae > CBDUVZ01. The sequence goes on from CBDUVZ010000009.1 coordinate 32,241, forward strand.
ATCCTCGCCGCGAGTTGTCCGTCCGCGCTTCACTCCTCGACGCTTTGCAGTCTGAGAGGGACGCCGTTGCTGCCGCTGCAGCCGGAATCCTCACTGACACTGGAGACACGACCGGCAAGAAACGGGTCAAGCAGGTTGTTGAGGCGGCTTTGCGGGATCCTGAGCAGATCGCCGAGATGCTGCCTCGACTTAAGGGATTGCTTAATGGCACGCAAAGCGAAGCCGTTGTTGAGGCCATTGGCGAATACCTGAACGCAGACCCCAAGTCAAGGGTGGCTGGGTCTGTGGCCAAGCTCTTGGCCGAGGCGGGTCGCTTGGATGCACCCCACGTAGCTAAGGGCCTCGCCCTAGGGGGACTCTCCGACGCCGGAGCACACGACGACGTTATCCCTCTCCTCAGAAGAATGCTCGACGACTCCCGACTCGTGACTGATACCCGCACGGCCCTCTCGGAAGCGTTGGAGAGTCACCACAACGAAAACGCTACGTGGGGGGCCGTCAGGTGTCTGTGGAAGGCCGGCTTGCGGTATGACCCCAACCTGGTGCCCGGTCTGTTGAGGGCAGGGCTGCAGAGTAGAAGTGAGGCCCGCGCACAGGAGGCGCGAGAAATGCTGCTGGCGCTCATGAAGGACCCTATGACTGCGCCTAGCACAGTCGCGGCTGTGCGTCAGCACATCGTTGACCTCTTGTCCTGGCGTGAGAAGAAGCATGAAGAGGCTTGGCCTGCAGCAGAATGCCTCCTCAGAACTGGTGTGTTCGATGATGAACATCTGCCCGAGGTGCTGGTGCAAGGCGGCCTGGGCGACCGAGAGAACTATGAACAAGTACTGGACAACGTGCGGCGCGGCGTGTGCGGGAACCCGGTCTTCGCCCAAGCTCTGGAAAAGGAACTCTGGGGGGCGGTGCAGGTGCAAGAGAAGCCAAGGAAGGAATCTTGGCGAGCAGTAGCAATGCTCAACGCCGTGTTCCGTCCATCGCTGGAGCAAGCCATGATGGACACCGACAAGAGGTACGCAGTCATCCGCGTGCTGGTTGGAGAGGCTGAGGACGATCCCGTTGCGAGCGTCCTACTTACCGATCTCACGCGAGACCCAGATGCAATAAGCCGAGTCAAGAAAACATTGGTCTGTCTCTTGCAGGACAAGGAACATACGATTGCGTTCTCTGCGGCTTGCCGCCTAGCCAAACAGGGAGACCTTCAGCATGTGCTGTTACCCAAGGCCGTTGTCTCCGGTGGCTTAGGGCACCAAGCGAAACGTGTGAAGGCCAAGCAATTCTTGGACAATCTGTGGGCCAAGCCTGCCATGGTAGTGCCCGTCCGGGCTGCCCTAAGAGAAGCGCTCTGGGGGCAGGATGCGCAGGTAGCTTGGCATGCTTCCCTCTACCTGATCGAACGAGGAGAACGTGTGGATTCCGGAATAGCGCGCGGACTCGTTCGTGGTGGCCTCAGTCACGATTGGCGCGCTCCACGTACCGAAGCTCAACGGCGACTCCGTGCCCTACTGCGCGATCCCGCCGCGCGCGGCGCGGCAGAGGAAGCTCTCGTGTCGGGCCTGTTCGTGTCAGACGGAGGACATCGTCTCTGTTTCGAGGTTGCTTCGCTACTGACCGGTGCAGGAGTAGATGTAGCCGAAGCTCTGGCTGCTGCAGCCGACGAGCACATGCGCTGGTTGGCTGCGCCCACGCTCGCCCTCGTAGTGCTCTCCGGCCGCATCGCCGAGACTCGCGCAGCCGCTCGGCGTTTGGGTTCGCATGGCCTCCTGGAAATCCTGGGCGCCGAGGACGAACCTAGCTAGACCGCACGCTGACGGCCTAAGTATCCTGTATCCTGGGGACGGCAAGGGCTCAGGTCTTAGGTTTTGACATTCGCGGGAGAGCCGGAAGGATGCTGTCCGCATTCCCGCACGAAAAAGCGACCCGGAGCCGGGCGCGGGCACCGGCCCGCTGACCGCTAACTGCTGACGGCTTACAGCTTACCGCTGACAGCCAACCGCTATCGGCCAGCGGCTGACGGCCTACGACCCGGGTAGGGACGCGTCATTCGGTAACCGGGTCGGCCGGTCAGGGCATGCGGTTGCTCCGGTTCGGCCCATGATACAAAGATTTATCATTTGGGGCAAGCGGAAATCAGGGCTAAGAGACGGTCCGGCAAGCAGATACGCATTATCTGGCTTACCCCCCTCCCCGGCCCCCTGAATAGTTGTCCAAAGACTTGTCCTGAGATTTCCTGCGGCATTTGCCGGAAGACTTCGCCAGAGACTTGCGCAAAGACTTGCAGCAGGTATTGCTGCAGCATTTGCCCAAGGATTTGCCCGAAGATTTGTCCAAGGATTTTGGACAGGATTTGCCCGAAGATTTACCGGAAGATTTGGAGCAGATATTGTCGCAGTATTTTCCGAAGCATTTGCCCGAAGATTTTCCACAGCATTTCTCCAAAGATTTGCCCGAAGATTTGCAGCAGCCTCGGCCCCAGACTGCTGAGCCGGGCTACTGGTGGTCCAGTCCCGAAGTGTTCAACACCGGCGGCGCCAAACCGGTCGCCCCGGCACTCCTTCAGGGAACCTGTTCAGCCAGGGAAGACTTCGTCCGCGTGGTAGGAACTACGCACCAGCGGCCCGCAGAATGCGCTGCGGAACCCCATATCCAGGGCTTGCTGCTGCCAACGCTCAAACTGGACCGGTTCGACATAGCGCCGAACCTCAAGGCACCGCCGGTCCGGCTGCAGGTACTGGCCGATAGTCACAATGTCGCACGCGACACCCCGCAAGTCCTGCATCGCCCGGACAACCTCGTCACCGGTTTCCCCGAGCCCGACCATGATGCCGCTCTTGGTCAGCATGTCCGGTGCCAGTTCTTTCACAATCTGCAGCACTCCAAGAGACTGCTCGTATGATGCCCGACGGTCCCTCACTTCCGGGCTGATTCGCTCGACCGTCTCGATGTTGTGGCCGAGAACGTCCGGCCCGGCGTCAACAACCTGCCGGAGGAGCTCCCGCCTCGCCCCAAAGTCAGGGGTGAGAACCTCCACCAGCGGAAGCTTGACGCACAACGCATGATGCATTACGCCTGATGCACCACGCATACCGCCTCCGGCGTCTTGCGTTCTGCGTTCTGACTTCTGACTTCTGACTTCGACCACGGTGCGGGCGAACGCGCCCGCGCCGAGGTCGCCAAGGTCGTCCCGGTCAACCGACGTCAGCACTACGTATTTCAAACCAAGGTCACGCACCGCTTCTGCCACTCGCCCCGGTTCGGTTTCGTCAACTTTGCCGCGCGGGTTCCCGGTCGCAACCGAGCAGAACCGACAGTGCCTGGTGCAGGTATTGCCCAGAATCATGAACGTCGCGGTGCCCCGGTTCCAGCATTCGGACAGGTTCGGGCACCGGGCCGACGTGCACACCGTGTTGAGCCCATACCTGCGCAGTTTCTCGTTGACCTGCTCGAACCCCGACCCCGAGGCCAACTGTATCCTGAGCCAGTCCGGCTTTCTCATTCCGCCGTCAGGAAGGATAAGGTCACATCAGACAGGAAGATTGCCGCAGTCGCTTCGCTTCTTCGCAATGACAGCGGGGTCTGCGGTTTTGCCTTTTGCACTTTGGCTCTTAGCTTTTGACTTCCGTCTCCTGTATCCATCCGTGTTTATCTGTGGTTCATTTCTTGGCGGCCTTGGTGCTCTTGGCGGTTGGCTCTTTCACCCTCACCTCAGTCCTCTCCCCTCAAGGGAGAGGAAGTCTCTGACAGGGGTCTGCGGTTTCGCCCTTTGGCTTTTGGCTTCATCTGTGTTCATCTGTGTTCATCTGTGGTTTCATTCAGCCCTTCTTGCGCTCTTCGTGGCAGGAATCTTCTGCAGCCGGTTCAGACTCGTATCTTCAGGCTTTTCTGCGGACAGTTCCAGACACATTCGAAGCAGCGAATACATTCAAGCTGGTTCGGATTCTTGAAAGGCTCGATATTCATCGGGCAGACCTTGCGGCAGATACCGCAGTTCGTACACGTCTCCTTGTCCAGCTTCATCCGCAGAAGGGACGCCTTGTTGAATACCGAGTAGACGGCACCAATCGGACAAATCAGCCGGCAGAAAGGCCGCTTGACCGCAATCGCCGCTATTATCACAAGCAGCAGGATTCCAACTTTGACCCAGAAGAGCCAGCCAATCAGGCCCCGAAGCGCATTCACCGGGTCCCAGAGCACCAGGGGGATTCCTGCGCCGAGTGTTCCTGCCGGGCAAAGCTGGCAGAACCAGGGCTGGCCGGTCTTGTATGCCACCACGCCCACCACGAGAACAAGGAATACGAACTTCAGGGAGGTGGACGGAAGCGAAGCTTTCACCACCCGGTCGAGAAGCACGACCAGCCCGAATCCGACGACCGCCACCACCAGCCCGAGCGCCACGCCTGATAAGGGACCGATGCTGAACGCCGGGCCCGACAGCAACAGCAACAGGAATCCGACCGCTGCCGTAACCGCGGCCGCGAACCACCTGCCGGTCAGGCTCAGTAGCACCATGCCAAGTACCCCGACAACCACACCAAAGCTTTCACCGAACCTGGCCCAGGTCAGGATTCCCAGCCCGACCGCAGCCAGCAACCCGCCCAGCCACATCTTCTTCGGGATGTCCATCTTGCCCCTGATGGCGACGGGAAGAACCAGCGCCGTGAACGGCAGCCAGCCGAACAGGAACACTTTCCACCAGGCGATGCTCACGAACACGGCAAGCAGCACTGACGTCAATGCCGCAATGCCGGAAATTGCCCCGAAAGAAACCCATTTCCGCCCTTTTGCCCGCGGCCCGACCTTTATTTTCGCCAGCAGGTCCTGCCACAGCCCGAACGGACAGATCCAGGCGCACGCCGCCCGACCGACAAACGCCCCGATGACTACGAAAATCCCGATAACCAGCCATGGAATCTCTTTCGTTCCGATCATCTGCTGGAAAGAGCCAATCGGACATGCGAACACCGCCATCGGTCCGCCGTAGCAGTTCAGCACCGGTTGCGGGATGTGTTTGAAGAACCCCTGGTACAGAATCTTGTTCTGGAGAAAGGCCAGGACGTACGCATTGAGCAGGACCGCGGAAACTATCTGGGCTATCCGGTACGGTGCGACGCGCCTCTTCTTTGTGCCCATGAGGGGATTACCGGTCCGTCATCAGTGCGGGTCTACACGAGACCCATGCAGGACAGTCATATCTGAGACGCAAACCGGTAGATCGTGTCCGGATCGCCTTTGAAGATGCCGACGACGATTGCCGCGACCCCGACCAGCCCGAGCGCGACGAATACGGCTCTACGTCTCATCTAGAATCTCGATATCAACTGCACTTTCATGCCCTTGAACGGCGCTTCGAACCGACACACTCCGCCCGAGCAGGTGTACCCGCCCCGTTCGGCGCCGAGACGCACCCGCAGCATGTTGCGATGGGTAATCGACCAGACCGTCTCGAACATCGGCCACGAAGTCTCGCCGTTGTAACGCTTCTCCAACTTCTCGTCCATGTGCTGATACCCGAGAGTGAACAGCAGCGCCTCGCCGCAGCCGTAGCTCAGCGCGACCGCGGTCTCGTGGTACACCCATCCTCCGGGTTCGGTCGGCTCTTCGTCCACCAGCGCGTATTCCGCTTCGAGCGCGAATGTGTGGCGGCCCACAAGGTAGCTGGCGTGGACCACCGGCTTGTCGACAATACGTTCGTAAGTACCGGCTTCGACGTTCCTCTGCAGCATGTGGTTGAACACCGCCTCGAACGTCCAGGCCGTGCCGAGCGAATACCGCGCCTTGCCTTCCCATTCCATGACACCCGCACTGGTATCGTCGTGTCGGTACAGCCGGCCGAAATCACCCTCAAGATACAGCGGGCTCCACGGCGTCGCGGTGACCACAACCCCGAACCCCTTCTCGTCGACACCTCGGTCCAGGGCTACTCCTGACTTGATCGGTGTCGGCGGATCGTTGTAGTGGTACACACCGGACGGGAACCCGATATTGTCGTAGTCCATGTACTGGCCGAGAACGGAAAAGCCGGACAGTGCGACTGTCCCGTTCGCATAGTATCCGAAGCCCTTCTCCCGTCCGCCGATTCCCGACTTGGTTCCGAGACGCCAGCACGCTTCGCCGTACAGGTCAACCGGGCCGACCGTTGTCGCAAGGTCCCCGCCGAACAGCTCGGTGAACGCTTTGGGTGTCGGGTCCTGGTTCCGGTTCACCCTGACGTACCTGCCCCCGAAACGCGCCCACTTGGCCGGTCTTGACGAGAGATTCGCGCCCAGGACCTGGTCAGTCGTATCCCCGGCGTTCATCATCTTGTAGGTGTTTTCCTGGAAGAAGATGTCCCGCATTCGGGCACCGAACAGAACGACGTCGGTCCGGAACGGCAGACGCGCGCTGCCGCGTAGCCCGTGCAGACTCTTGTAGTGCCGGAAGTCGTCGTCCTTGTACGCCCGCAAGGCCAGCCCCTTACCGAAAGTCTGGTAGAACTTGCCGTAGAGAATCTCAAGTTGCTTCGGGCTGTACGCTACCGTGTAGTCGAAGAGCCGCATCGGCTTGCGCAGGTCATCCCAGGGTTTGGACGGCTCGTACAGGAACAGCCCGACCTGGCCCCGCAGGTCCCCGTACCGGACATTCAGGTCAAGCTTGTCCTCCATGTGAGTGGCCCAGTCTTCCTGGAACGCCCAGAACTCGGCCCGGTTGACGCCGTTGATTGTCAGCTTGGCGCCCCCGAATACCGCAACGACGGCCAGCAGGACCGCAATCAACCGCAGCCTGGCCACCGTCGTCTATTCCTCGCCTTCCGGGGTTTCTTCTTCCTCCGGCTCTTCCTCCAGCGGCTCGTCCGGCAGCCACTTCAGGAACTCCTCCCGGATTCGCTCCTCGTCGCCCTTCTTGTACCCGATGTGGGTATAGACAATCTCGCCGTCGGTGTTGATGAGATACGCGGTCGGCTTGATGATGATGCCGTAATCGCTCTTCACTTCATTCTGCTGGTCGAGCAGGCACGCATACGGCCACTGCTTCGATGCCACGAATGCCCTGACTTTGGCCTCATCCGCGGGCTTGTCCACCGAGAGTGCGATTATCTGCAACCCGTACGGCTCAAGTTCCTCGTACACCGGCATCAGGGCGTCAAGCTCGACAATGCAGTTCACGCACGGCAGGTCCCAGCATTCCATGTACACCGGGCCGCGCTCGAGCATCTCGAAAAGCGTATACTCGTCGCCGTTCACATCGAGCAGCGTGAAGTCAATCGCCTCCTCGTACTCCTCGGCCGCCGCCAGGCCCGGAAACCCCAGGCATCCGGCCAGGAGCACCGCAAGGACCAATCCTGTCAGTTTCATAGTACTACCTCCATTTGTGAAAACGCGAACTGCGAACCCCAAGTGTCAAATGCACTGATTCGCCGGTCGGCAATCGTCATTCGCAACTCGTCAATCACTCAACCGGTATTTCACGACCGATTGCAGGACCTGCTTGGTCGCGGTGTCCTGCACAAAAGCCGCGACACCCAGCTTGTCCTGCCGCCAATCACCAAGCGCCGCCTCAAACGTGGTATCGAATTCAACCCCGTATTCCAAGGTAACCGGGATACCCCAGGTGTCGGCAATCACATTGCGCACCACCATCCGGGCATAAGCAGTATCTCCCTGATGTATCCCCGACTCGTATGGTATGCTATCCTCAAAAAGCACCGCCACCAGCACGAGGTTCTCCATCCGGTCAGCGGCGGTATCCTGCGGGAACAGGTGAATTCCCACACGGACTACCGGTGGCTCGATGGCCGTCACTGCCGAGTCAAGCCACATCTCCAGCACGGTCGGCTGAGCCCGCGCACCGTCAATCATGTCCCGGTACCAGTTGTAGAACGAATCCGGCTCGGTCACCTGGGGACTGCGATTCCCGTCGAAAAAGGCCCAGGGCGACACCGGCTCTTCATACCATCGCCACCGCTCATCGACCGGCTCAATCGTCAAGTCGCAGTACCGGTAGTAGCTGAAATAAACCAGCGAGTCGCCGTAAGCCTGAACCAGGCTGTCAAGAGATCGCTCCGCGACCTCACAGAATGGTCAATCCTTCTCGGTGAACAGCTCGACCAACACCACCCGGTTCGCCTCGCGGACAATCTGCGGCGCTTCCGAACAGTGCAGCGCCAACCCGGCAAGACCGGCTACTGCAACGACTGACAGTACCTTTCTATTCAACATTGCAGGGAATTCTAGAATCGTCGCGGGGCGTGTCAAGCAACCCGGAATCCCGGCCGCCGGCGGCCCGCTGCACCAGACGGTTGCTACCGGATCCCGGCAGCCAGGGTATCGGCCCCCGCCGGCGTGAAACTGGCGAGCAGCATCTCGGTTTCGCTTTGCGGGTCGCGCATACCGATGAGTCGGCGTGGCTCCGCAATTTCGTACCAGAGCCGGATTTCCCTAGTCGGCGTGGTGCAAACGATCTCGCGGCACGTCACACTGCCGACGTTCGCAGCCACCTGCTTCGTACCCAGAATCTCCACGTCCACCGCAACCGTCCGGAGGTCCATCGGCAGCACCGCGGTGATACGGAAGTCGGTGCCTGAGACGAGCGGCACTGTCCTCAGCAGAGTTCGCACCATCTCGTTATCGTATGACCGGGGTTTCAGTCTCAGCGTTGCTTCTTCGACCCCGTCGATGCTCTGCTTCCGGATGAGCGCCCTGCCGTTCTCGTACCGGGTTTCGATGTCGAACCCGGCGATATCGGTTTCCAAATTCCGGAAAGACCGCACCGGAGTCAAGTTGTCGCGCCGGAAGACCACCTGAGACGAATCGAAGAAATACCGCGGCGCGTCCACCGGTACAACAGTGTTGGTGACCACCGCGGTCGGTATCCCGAACTCTTCGTCAAAGCGCAGCACCACCGTTGAACGGTACAGTGTCGAGTCGTTCCTGACAACGTAGTAGACCGAAGTCTCGCCGTCCCGCCACGCCGGTGCATTCAGCTCCGGCATCGGGCTCTCGGGCGACGAACACGCCACAAGGAACACCAGCATCGCCACGGACATGCACTGGAAGCTGCGAATCATCACTAGCTAATACACCATTGTGACGCTTCAGTCAAGCGAATTCGTCCGGCCGAATACCGGTGTCCGTGCGTGACGCTCAAGGTAGAACAGCAATCCCTCCATGTCCGGCGGCAACGGTGCGGAAAACTCGATGTACTTCTTGGTCCGGGGATGGTTGAAACCAAGCCGGGCCGCGTGCAGCGCCTGCCGCTTGATGACGTCCTTCATTTCCTTGAACATCGACACATGATCCCGGTGCGTGATGATGCCCGGACTGCGTCCCCCGTATTCGGGGTCCCCGACTATCGGATGACCCATATGCTGCATGTGCACCCTTATCTGGTGAGTGCGACCGGTCTTCAGCCGCAGCCTGAGGTAGGTGCAGATGTCGTAGCGCTTGAACACGCGGTAGTGGGTAACCGCTGTCTTGGCCGAGAACGGAGTCACCGCCATTCTGGTCCGGTCAATCGTGTGGCGGCCGATTGGCGCGTCAATCGTTCCCTCGTTCATCTCGAAGTCTCCCCAGGCGAAAGCTGCGTACTCCCGAACAACGGTCCGATGCATGATCTGATGCCCCAGATTGGTGAGCGCATCGTCGGTCTTGGCGAACATCAGAAGCCCGGTGGTCTCCTTGTCCAGCCGGTGCACCACCCCGGGCCGGATCAGCGAGTCCGTCCGCAGGGGCAGAGCCTTGCAGTGGTAGAGCAGGGCATTGACCATCGTATGGCTCCGATTGCCCCGGGCCGGGTGGACGACAATGCCGGCATGCTTGTCCACGATGATGATATCGTCGTCCTCGTAGACGATGTTCAAATCGATCTGCTGGGGTTCAATCGTGAACTCCGGCTCCTGCTTGAACTCCGCCGTGATTTCGTCCCCGGGTTTCACCCGGTAGCCGCGCTTGGTCGGACGGCCGTTGACGAGAACCATGCCGTCATCAATCAGCCGGGCCGCTCTGGACCGTGAAACCCCGAGCCCGGAGAGAATCAGGTACTGGTCAATCCGCTTGCCCCAGAGTCGATCCGAGGCAATCCGCTCGAATTTCTTGACTCTGACCTTGCTGTCGTTCATTGCAGTCGGGCGACGTCCGGCGGCATGGTCATCCGCGGGCGCGCAGTGCCGCGTGCTGAAGCCGGATCAGTTCGCCGACCCCGCCTGCCGCCAGGGCGTGCAGTTGCTGGAGTTCCTCGATAGTGAACGGCATCCCCTCGGCCGTGGCCTGAATCTCGACAATCCGTCCGCTCTCGGTAAGCGCGAGATTCATATCAACCTCGGCTCGCGAATCCTCTTCGTAGGCCAAGTCCAGCAGCAACTCGCCATCGACTTTCCCCACACTCGTCGCCGCGACGTACTCGATAATCGGGTCGTGTCCGAGGTCACCTCTTTTCAGGAGCCGGTCGACCGCCTGCCTCAGGGCGCAGAAGCCACCGGTCACTGCCAGGGTTCTTGTTCCGCCGTCCGCCTGAATCACGTCGCAGTCGACGATAATCTGGCGCTCCCCCAGCGCCGACAGGTCAACGACCGCGCGCAACGACCGGCCGATGAGTCGCTTGATCTCCTGCGTGCGTCCCCGCGGCCGGCCGGTCTCACGTGGCACCCGCGTGTGGGTCGAACGGGGAAGAAGGCCGTATTCGGCCGTGATCCAGCCCTGACCGCTGCCCGCCAGGAACGGCGGCACCTTGGCCTCAACCGATGCCGCGCAGAGCACTCTCGTATCTCCCGCGCTGACCAGGCACGACCCCTCGGCATGGGCAAGATACCCGAGTTCCAGACTGACCGGTCGCAACTCACCCGGGTTCCGTCCATCCTTCCTCCCGGTCGAACCGCTGCCGGTCACATGCCACCTCCCGCCACTGACGCACGGATTACCTCTCCCAACGGCATACCGAGGAACCTCGCGCCGACCGCCTCGAAATTGGGCGTCAGGTCGGAAAGATAGAATCGGCGCTGCGGCGGGCCGTCGGGGTTCACCAGTCCCTCCCTCTCCAGAAGCTCTGCTGCCGCCACGGCGGTCTCCTTCGAAGAATCAACCAGCCGGACGCCGGGCCCCAGGACCCGACGGATGACCGGTACGAGGAGCGGGAAATGAGTACACCCGAGAAGCAAAGCGTCAACACCTTCTCCGGCAAGGTCCGCGAGATACCTTTGCGCTACGAGCTCGGCCACTTCGCCATCCAGCCAGCCTTCCTCGGCCAGCGGCACGAAAAGCGGAGTGGGCTTTGCCAGTATCTCGATGTCGGCCCGCACCGCCCTGATTGCCCGTTCGTAGGCCGCGGAGCCGATAGTCGCACCGGTACCGATAACGGCAACCCGGTTGGTCCGGGTGGCTGCAACCAGAGCACGCGCACCGGGTTCGATTACCCCGAGGACCGGCACATTCATCCGCTTGACAAGCTCGGGCATGGCAACCGAAGAAGCGGAATGGCAGGCCACGACAATCATTTTCACCCCGCGACCAATCAGGAATCCGGCATCCTGTATTGCGAACCTGGTTATCGTCTCCGCCGACTTCGTACCATACGGAACCCGCGCCGTATCCCCGAAATAGACGATGCTCTCGTTCGGAAGACGCTCAAGCAAGGCTCTCACTACCGTTAGCCCTCCGATTCCGGAATCAAAAATGCCAATCGGCGCAGCCGGGTCAGTACATTCGGTATTCGTCATTGAGCCATCCGCCAGCGCTTTCCGCTCCAATCATCGCTTGGTCATTTCCTTCTACGTGCCGTTAATCCGCCGCTCGTACGCCCTGACGAACTCGACGATTCCCCGGCAGATCCCTTCGGCCAGCCGCTCGCGGTGGTTGGGATTACGCAGCAGCTTCTCTTCACTCCGGTTGCTCAGGAAACCGCACTCAACCAGCACCGCGGGCATGTAGTTGTTGCGCAGCACGAAGAAGTTGGCCTGGCGCACACCCCGGTTCTTGATCCGGGCGTGCGGGACGGTCTTCTCCTGGATCAGTGCTGCCAGTTCACTCGATTCGGTAAGGAATTCGTTCTGAGCGAGATCGGCCAGTATGAGTTCCAGCTCGTCTCCCATGCCCGTCGAGTCTGTGCGCTCGAATTCCAGTGCTGCATTCTCCCGCGCCGCCACCGCGCGTTCCCAGTCGGTCTTAGCCTCGGACAGGAAATACGTCTCGAAGCCGCACGCCTGCCGGTTCGGGGCGGCATTGGCATGGATCGAGACAAAAACGTCGGCTCTGCTGCTATTGGCGAATTCCGACCGGTCGGAAAGCGAAACGTATTCGTCCTTGCTGCGCGTAAGCAGGACCTCGAATCCCTGGGCTTCGAGCTTCTTCTTCAGCCGCAACGTCACGTCCAGCACAATCGTCTTCTCCAGCGTCCCGACCCGGCCGACAGCACCAGGGTCCTTCCCGCCGTGGCCCGGGTCAAGAACCAGTCGTTGAATGCGGCGCTCCGGTCTGGGCCATATCTTGACGGCAACGCCGCAGGATTCATCCACCGCCACGGCCGTAGCCGGTTTGCGGAACATGAAGTGAATCACCGTTGCGGCATCGCCGGCCGCCCTGGTCGCCTGAGCGACACGACAGTGCCCCACCAAGCCATTGGCAGCCAGTACCGGAACCTGGCTGAACTGCTGCACCAGGGTTGAGTCACACCTCGCGCCGACCACCAGCCGGTACTCAAGGCTGGACCGGGCCTCGCCGATCCACAGTAGTGAATCGCCGGTTGCCGCGACAAGCCGCACAACCGCGGTGTCGCCTGCGCTCTCTACCGCAACACACGTCAGAACCGGGACTGCCGCAGACAGTCCTGGAAACAGATCGCCCAGTCCCAGTACGGGAAGATACAACTGGTCACCTTCCACAATCGACGCCAGCGGGAGTTCGAACTCCTCCTCGACACAGCGCACCAGTGCGCTGTCGGCCCAGAACACGTATTCCCGCTCGGGCATCAGCGAATCCCCGGGCATCAGGACCACGAACCGGTCGCGCACCCGCCAGAACTTGCCGCCGAGCGCCTCGACCAGCCGGGACAGCGGGACATACTCGGCCCCTGCCCGGTTGCGCACCGGAATATCTTCGCCGGCGACCGGCACACTGCGGGCGAACCCGGCGGCAGGCAACGTACTGAGCACAAAGACGACCAGTGCCGTGCGGATTCCCCGACCACGTCGTTTCCGCCCTGGCACCGTACCGTCTTCTACCATTTCCGCTCCAGTTGATCATCCCGTTCCATCGCACGTTTCTTGAGTTCCTCGCGCCGGTCAATCGTCTTCTTTCCACGACACAGGGCCAACTCGACTTTGGCAAGACCCCGCCGGTTGAAGTATATCCGCAACGGCACAAGTGTGAGTCCACGAAGTGTCGTCTTCCCGAACAGCCGTCTTATTTCAGATCGATGCAGCAGGAGCTTGCGCTTGCGTCCGGGCTCCCGGTTGTAGATATTGCCCTGCTCATAGGGCGAGATGGTCACGTTGTGGAGAAACACCTCGTCGTTCTCGACCCGGGCGTATCCTTCGTCCAGCGATACTTTGCCGGTACGTAGCGACTTGACTTCCGTGCCGGCGAGTTCGATTCCGGCCTCCAGTTTCTCGATAATGGAAAAATCCCTCAGGGCCTTCCGGTTGGTGGCGACCGACCTCACGGCACGATTATACGTCGCCGGAAGGATCAGTCAACGACTCGTAGTGGAAAACGGCAGCCGGCCGACCCGATTTCGTGTCGGCCGGCTGCCCGGTCAGACTCAACTGAGAAGAACTGCTGCCTAGACCCGTACCAGACCGTCGTCAGTGGGCGGCAACGGACCGGGCTTCGGCGGTATCGGTATCCCGTCGTTCCCACCATCCGCCAG
>CBDUVZ010000010.1:0-45665 GCA_965370805.1 uncultured bacterium
TTAATTCTGAGTAAACAACTTCCTTTCAGGCAGATTATTTCTGAGGAAGACCGGCACCTTGACAATCAGCCTGACTCGGCTATCCTGCCCTCATCAACCGGAGCCTGCTGTTCCTCATTCAGCCGTCCGACCGCCCCTGTCGTTCTGTTCTGCCTGCGTCTATCTGTGTTTATCAGTGGTTTTCGCCTCAATACCGATGCCTCTGATTGCATCGATTCCGCTTTCGCTCGGTTTCGGGTTCCTGTGCGGTTCGGTGCCGTTCGGCTACCTGGCCGGACGGCTCAACCACATCGATGTCCGCACCCGCGGATCCGGGAACATCGGATTCACCAACGTCCTACGGGTTCTCAATGTGAAATGGGCAATCCCGGTGCTCATTCTGGACATCCTCAAAGGACTCCTCCCGGCCGCGTTCGCCCCGGCACTGGGATTGACTCCGGCGCTGGCCGGTGCCGGTGCGATACTGGGACACGTCTTCACCCCCTGGCTGGGATTCAGGGGCGGCAAAGGAGTCGCCACAGCCATCGGCGTCAGTGCCTTTCTGTGCATTCGCAGTCTCGGCATCGACCTGGCCGTCTACGCGCTCGTCCTGCTCGCCACGGGATTCGTATCGCTCTCGTCGATCGTGTTCGGATTGCTGCTCGTCCCCTTGACAGCCATCCTATACCCGGGTGACGCACCCCTGCTGGCGTTCTCGATACTGGTCGGCCTGCTGCTACTTGTTCGGCACCGCTCGAACGTGGGACGTCTGATTCGACACGAAGAACCGCGATTTGGCCCCTGGCTGAAGCTATTCAGGAAGCAACGACAATGACCGGCAGAATCGCTTTCGTCGGTGCCGGTCGTTGGGCACTGGCGCTCGCCGGTCGACTCCACGAACACGGAGCAAAAGTCTCGCTGTGGGAACGTAACGCTGATAGCCTCGGACGGCTGCTGAAAACACGGCAGCACCCGGATCTGCCGAGTCGGACTGCAATCCCGAAGGAAGTGCTGGTTTCCGGCGACCTCAATTCGGTTCTGGCCGGAGCATGGCTGGTTGTGTTCGCAACGCCTTCTTCGGCGCTTGCCGAGGCTGCCCGTCATTGTGCTCCCCACATCCCAAAAGAAACGGAAGTCGTGGTCACAGTCACCAAAGGAATCGATCCGAAGACGCTGCGCCGGATATCGGTTGTCCTCGCAGAAATAGTCACCGGGCGTCCGGTCGTGGTCTTGGCCGGGCCGGGCATACCGTACGACTTCGCCATTGGCGACCCCACATCGCTTGTTGCAGCATCGGAAAGCAAACCGGCCGCCATCGCGGTCCGCGATTCGCTCACCGCCGGCAACCTGCGGGTATACTCCGGCAACGACGTAGTCGGGGTGGAACTCGGGGCTGCATTGAAGAACGTCATCGCAGTTGCCGCGGGCGTGGCCGATGGACTGGGGCTGGGTCTCAATGCCAAGTCGGCTCTCCTGGCACGTGGTCTGGCGGAGATGATGCGCCTCGGCGTGGCGATGAACGCCAATCCGCTGACATTCGCCGGCCTGTCCGGCATGGGCGACCTGGTCGTCACCGCCTTCTCCAACCACTCGCGCAACCACGTCTTCGGCGAACTCATCGGCCGGGGCGTACCGGCTGACGAAGCCCGACAGAAACTCCACGGCGTAGCCGAAGGGGCTGTCACCGTACTCTCGGCCCGTACCCTGGCATCCCGCCACGGCATCGAAATGCCCATTACCGAAGAAGTCTACCGCATAGTGCACGAAGGCGCGGACCCGAAGAAAAGCCTGTCCCGGCTGCTGCACCGCAGCACCAAACAGGAGATGCCGCGCGCATGATTGGAACGTACCACTCAGTCACACAGGCATGCCGGAAACTGAATCTCAAGCCTCACGTCCTACGCTACTGGGAAAAGGAATTCAAGATTGGCGTCAAGCGGAACTCGGCGGGACGCCGGATCTACTCGGATGAACAGGTCGAAAAACTCCGCCTGATCAAGCACCTGCTCCACCGGGAAAAGATGACAGTCAAAGGTGCCCGCCGCCAACTCGCAAGAATGAGATCGCAGCCTGCTACGCTGTTCGCTTCCGAAGACCACCGCCAGAGCCTGCTCTGGCTCAAGAAAGAACTGATAGCGCTCCGGGGACTCCTGGAGACCGGAGATCCGCCCGGCCCGGGAACTCGGCACGAAGGTCAGGAAGGAACGGGGAAGACTCCAAAAGCTAACCGGCGACGATAGCCGTCAAGAGAGACCGGCATGATCGGCTCCCGACCTATTCCACCGGAGTGTACTTTTCCTTGAACTCAATCCCGAGCGTCTCCAGCTCAGCCAGAACCGGCTCGTAGATATCCGGTGCGACCGGGATGTGAACCCCGGTCATACTGATCCGGCCTTCGAGTATCTTGCGGACCGAAACCGCGGCCGGCAGACTGACGGTCCGGGCCATCGCCGAATCGCCGTCCGGCTCGCCAAACGCAATCATTGTCGAACTGATCGCTTCCTGCGGCTTGTCCGGGTACTCGGCCTTGAACTCGTGGTACAGCACAATCATGTCGCGCTCGCCGGTCCGGTACGGCATCTTGTCCAGCATCAGTTTGGCCAGCACATCCAGGTCAGAGCCCGTATCGATCCCGACCGGCTCGCTGCCGAAGAAACCGAGCCACTCAAGACGCTCCAGCACCGGGTCCGCGTCCGCCAGCCCAACTCTGACTGCGACGTCGGCCCGCAGGTCGGCTTCGCCCGGCACGTGCAACCGCACCCAGTCGGAAACGGTCATGCCGGCAAGACCATCACGCGGTGTATCATCAAGTATCCCAAGGTCGGCAATCGCCTTCAGCGTCTCACACCAGCCCTGGTTGCGCAGCGTACCACGGTACATGGTCCCGATTCCTTCGAGGCCATAAACCCCGATGTAGGGCAGCGAATTGCGATTCGGATAGGCCTCGAACGCGCCTGCAGCAGGAACGTCCACCGGCCAGTGATGGCCAAACAGGTCCTCACCCGGAATCACGACTTCCTGGCCATCCTTGAGGTAGCGGCCTTCGTTCCGGCCCGCCATCACCACGCCTTTCGGACTCCACGAGAACTTGTATCCGAACGGATTGTCATTTGCCTCCGGAGCCGGCAATCCCCCGCAATAGGACATGAAACTCGTCACCCTGCCGCCCATCTCCTTCACCCGATGGATAACCCGCATTGCCGACATGTGGTCGGTGCCCGGGTCCACGCCGACTTCGTTGAGGATAATCACCCCCGCTTTGCGGGCTTCCTGGTCCAGCGCTCTCATCGCATCGCTGACGTAGGAGGTAGTAACCATATGCCGGCGGTGCTTCAGGCAGTGACCGGCGACCTCGACGTGGTAGGTGTAGGGCAGGAGACTCACCGCCAGGTCGCACTGGCTCACCAGTTGGTCGAGCTTCTTCGCATCATCTACCAGCAACGGCAGGGCCTTGCCGCGCGGGTGATTGCCAACCAGGACCTCAGCCTTGCTCACCGTCCGGCTGGCAACCGTCACCTCGATATCGGGTGAATCAAGCAGGTAGCGGACCATCGGTCGGGAAACCAGCCCGGCCCCGAGTACAAGAACCCGTTTCATCAGGATGTCTCCTTTTCAATCACATGCGCTTCCGAATGTATTCAAACTCCGGGGTCAACTTCCCCTGGTGCAGAATCAGACCCCGACGGACCTCGGCCGGCAAACCCAGGCTTTCGAGTGGTCGATTGAAATCGGTCTCAGCCATCCTCGGGACAAACGGCATCAGGGCGGCACCGAACTCCAGCGAGGAACCGAACGGAAGCTCACAGGGAAGGTTGTCAACAGCCATGACGACAATGCCCTTGCCGTCGATCCCGTCCCGGGCGGTATGCGTCAGGGGGTCATAACTGATGAACGGCGACCCTGAATCGGTCGTCTTGACGGTAGCCTCAATCGAGCCTTCGACGTCACAGGAGATGTCGCCAATCGCACGCAATCGCGGCTTCCCGCTGCTGGCGGCACTGCGCAGCCACTCCCTGGTGACCAGGCGCGGGTAGCGGGCATCCCAGTAGATGCAGTTCACTAGCCCGGTCAGATGCGGCAGGTAGCTCTCGAACACCGAACGGTAGCGCTCCGGATGCCGGTAGTACTCCTGCAGCGCAAACGGCCGGCCCTTCGTAACCGGCTCGACGATATGCTCCTCGTGGAACACCGTGTAGTAACAGGTCTGGGCGTCACCTCCGGCCGAAAGCCCGGACAACTCTTCCGGGTCTACTTCCTTCGCACCCAGCGCGGTCAGCATCTCGATTGCGCCCTGGGCAACATGCCCGTACCCGACGACCCCGATGACGAATGGCGCAAGTTCGGCCGGCAGCCCGTGACTGGCAATCCTGTTCCCGACTTCCCTGAGTGCTTCCACGGCCGTATCCACTCTTTCGTATTCACGGGCCAGCCGGACATCGAACAGCGGGGTGCGGATTCCTTCGTGCTCGAGCCGGCGACCCAACGCCACGAGGGTATTGACTGCACCGGCAATCCCGGCGAAACGGCCAAAGAAAACCAGTCTCCGGCCCTCGCCATCTTCGACCTTCTCGTAGTCGATCAGACTGCATCCCAGCTCCATCATCCGGCCGAGCATCTCCATGTTGTACGCCTGTCCCTTGATTAGGTGGGCGAAGAACGTGTAGCCGCCGCCCCGGCGGAAGAAGCCGACCGGCATCTCCTTGACCCCGAGCACCAGGCCACAGTCACTCAGGTCCTCGCGCACCTCGGCACCGACGGCCGCATAGTCGCGGTCGGGAAAGGCCCGGAGCGCAGAAGGCTGAACCGCAACACCAATGCCGTTCTCGCTAATCAGCCTGCCGACCTGCTCGGGAATAAGCGGTACGCGGCGTTCCCATTCGTTCTTGTCTTCGCGACGAATGCCGATGAAAACCGGTTTCCGATTCATGAGCCGGAATGATACCGCCCGCCGCCCGCAAGTCAACCGCGCCCGTCCGGATGGAAGCACCGCGGCCTTTACATCGTCAGGTCCGGGCCTAGAATTGGCTCATGGACAGAAACGTGCTGCGGTCAACAACCATCCTCGGACTCAGACGCGACGGCAAGACGGCAATGGGCTCTGACGGCCAGGTTACGCTCGGCGACACCGTGCTCAAGCACAATGCCCGCAAGGTCCGCCGGCTTCACAACGACAAAGTGCTCGTCGGGTTCGCCGGGGCCACCGCCGACGCCTTCACCCTGTTTGAGCGATTCGAGCAGAAGCTCGACGAGTTCTCCGGCAACCTGCCGCGCTCGGTCGTGGAACTCGCCAAAGACTGGCGCACCGACCGGGTGCTCCGGAAACTGGAAGCCCTGCTGGCTATCATGGACATGGACTGTTCCTACATCGTGTCCGGTTCCGGGGATGTGATCGAGCCGGACGACGGCATCATCGGCATCGGCTCGGGCGGTCCCTACGCGCTGGCTGCGGCTCGGGCCCTGATGAATCACACGGAACTGGCCGCCGACAAAATCGTCCGCGAGTCAATCGGACTCGCCGCTTCCGTCTGCGTCTATACCAACGACCGGATTGTAATCGAGACTATCTAGGCTTCCGCGCCCGGAACGTCCAGTCCCAGCACGTGAGCCATGGTGTAGAATCCAGGTGCTCTGCCGCAGACGAACCGTACCGCTGCAATCACCCCGACGGCGAACGCTTCCCGGCTGGAAGCCCGGTGGGTGATCTCGAGCCGCTCCCCCGGGCCGCCGAGAATCACGGTGTGCTCTCCCACGACATCGCCGGTCCGGACTGAGAATACCCCGATCTCGCCGGCCGGCTTGGCTCCGACTTCTCCTTCGCGGCCGTGGATGACTCGCTGTCGCCCGGTTGCCTGCCGGAGCAGTTCCACCAGCTTCACCGCGGTGCCGGACGGAGCGTCGCGCTTCCTTCGATGATGGGTCTCGATGAGTTCGATGTCGTACGCCTCTCCCAGCAACTCGGCTGCCCGGGGCGCGAGATCGTAGAGGACATTCACACCCAGGGAGAAGTTGGGGGCGTGGACGACCGGAATCCTGCCGGACGCGTCGCTGAGAGCGCCGACCTGGTCCGGCATCAGACCGGTCACGCCACAGACATAAGGCCTGCCGGCATCAGCCGCCGACCTGACCCGCTCGGACAGCCCGGCCGCGACCGCGAAATCCACCACCACGTCCACCCGGTCGAGCACGACCCGGACGTCGCTCTCCAGCCTGCCGTCGCCGAACGGCTTGCCCAGGTCGGGATGCCCGGGCGCTTCGACGCCCGCCGGAACCGTCAGGTCTTCCTCTTTCTGTGCCACCCGGACGATGCTCTTCCCCATCCGGCCCGAAGCTCCGACCAGTCCGATTCGGATCAAACTACGCCTTCCTGACCGTGAGGCCGTACGTCTTGAGCGCCTTCCTGACCGGACGCCGCCCGCTGTCGCTCAATGGCGTCAACGGCAGCCTTGACTCGCCCGCCGCCATTCCGAGCATCTCCATTGCGGCCTTGACCGGAATCGGATTCGACTCAATGAACATCGCCTTGATCAACGGGAAGAGCCGCTGGTGCAGCTTTGCCGCCGCCGCAACCCGTCCGGCGAAGTACAGCTCGATCATCTGCGCCACTTCGGACGGAACGATATTGGAGACGACTGAAACCACGCCCTTTCCTCCGGCGGCCAGGATCGGCAGCGTCAGTGAATCATCGCCGGACAGAACCGTCAGGCGGTCACCGCACCGGGCGACGATTTCGGTCGTCTGGTCCACATTGCCCGAAGCTTCTTTCACCGCCGCAATACCCGGGCAGTCGCGGGCCAGCCGCTCGATGGTAGCGGGTTGGATGTTCACTACGCTCCGGCCGGGGATGTTGTACACCACAACCGGGATATCGACCGTTTCGGCAATCGTCCGGTAGTGACGATACAGACCTTCCTGGGTCGGCTTGACGTAGTAGGGCGCAACTACGAGAACCGCATCTGCCCCCAGTTGCCTGGCCCGGCGCACGCTCTTCAGCGACTTGGCGGTATTGTTGGTGCCCGCGCCGACCATGACCGGCACTCGTCCCGCTGTTTCGGTCACGACCGTCTTGACGGTCTTGTCCCACTCGGTTTCGGTCAATGCCGCCGCTTCGCCGGTCGACCCGGCAACCAGCAGACCGTTGACCCCGCCTTTCAACTGGAATCGCACGTTGCGGCGCAGCCCGGAAACGTCAACCCGCCCCTTACGGAACGGGGTCACCAGCGCGGTTGTACAACCTGAGAACATCAACTCCTCCTCACCGGGCAGCCCGGAACGTCAAGCCGCGTCTTCGCTGCAATCCGACTCGGACACCGTGGTCTCCCCGGACGGCTTCTCCTCGTCGGCCGGTTCAATGCCCAGGACCCGATCGACGTCCCGGCCGGTGAGCGTCTCTCTCTCCAGCAGGGCCTGGGCCAAGGCATCCAGCTTGTCCCGGTGCTCGGACACAATCACGTCCGCCTTCTCCGCCGCGCCTTCCACGAAGCGCCGGACCTCCTGGTCAATCGTCCGGGCCGTGGCCTCGGAGAAAGTCCGCTGCATCCCGAGTTCGCGCCCGAGGAAAATCTGGCCTTCATCCTTGCCGAACGTCAACGGCCCGACCTCCGGACTCATGCCCCACTCACAGACCATCTTCCGGGCAAGAGTTGTCGCTTTCTCGATATCATCACTGGCACCGGTCGACAGGTCACCGAACACCAGTTGCTCGGCGGCCCTTCCGCCCAGTGAGACGGACAACTGGTTCAGGCAGTACGCACGGGAGTATATCCGCTTGTCGTCCAGCGGCAGCGGCAGGGTAATGCCCAGTGCGCGGCCGCGCGGGATAATCGAGACCTTGTGGATCGGATCCGTACCCGGCGTCATCCGCGACACCAGGGTATGACCGGCCTCGTGGTAGGCGATCCAGCGCTTCTCCTCGTCGCTGATCAGCAGGCTCCTCCGCTCCACACCCATCAGCACTTTGTCTTTCGCGTCCTCGAAGTCCAGCATCACCACTGCCGACCTTCCCCGCCGCGCCGCCAGCAGCGCCGCTTCATTGACCATATTCGAAAGGTCGGCGCCGGTGAACCCCGGCGTTCCGCGCGCGAGCACTCTCAGGTTCACGTCGTCGGCAACCGTTATCTTGCGGATGTGGACTTCGAGAATCCCTTCGCGACCGAGGACGTCGGGGCGGTCGACGACAATCTGCCGGTCGAAGCGACCGGGCCGCAGCAGCGCGTGGTCGAGGATATCGGGCCGGTTGGTGGCAGCCATGATGATGACCCCGTCCTGGGTCTCGAACCCGTCCATCTCCACCAGCAACTGGTTCAGGGTCTGCTCCCGCTCGTCGTGCCCGCCGCCGACCCCGGCTCCGCGCTGCCGGCCGACGGCGTCGATCTCATCGATGAAGACAATCGAGGGCGCGTTGCGCTTGCCCTGCTCGAACAGGTCGCGAACTCTCGCCGCGCCGACACCGACGAACATCTCCACGAAATCGGACCCGGAAATCGACAGGAACGGCACCGAGGCTTCGCCCGCGACCGCCTTGGCGAGGAGCGTCTTGCCGGTCCCGGTCGGCCCGACCAGCAGCACGCCCTTCGGAATCCTGCCGCCGAGCTTCTGGAACTTCTGCGGAGCCTTGAGGAAATCGATAATCTCACGCAGTTCTTCTTTCGCCTCCTCCACCCCGGCCACGTCGGCGAAAGTCACTTTCGGTCGGTCGGACGGCACGGTGCGGGCCCGGGACTTGCCGAACATGAACGCCCGGTCCTGGCCCGACGACATCCGGCGCATGAACAGTATCCAGACGACGACAATCAGTATCCAGGGCAGGATGCTCATCAGGATCGCCGGCCACTGCGACGGCGCTTTGGCGTTCACCCGCACCCCGGCATCAAGCAGCCGGGTCACAAGCTGGGGGTCGTCCGGCGTGTAGGTCTTGAACGTCTGGTACGTAACCCTGCCCTTCGCGGTTGTCACTTCGGACAGGTCCGTGAGCCGGCCGGTCAGGTTGCGGTCAACGAGCGTCACCTCGGCGACATTGCCCTGGTTCAACTCGTTGATGAAATCGGTGTAGTCGATACCGACCTGCCCGGTGCGACGGGCAGAGAAGAAACTCCAGGCCGCCCAGGCCGCAACAAAGACCAGCAGCCAGATTACGAACGGCCCGATAACACGGGTGCGCGACTGCTTCTCCGGCATCTTCATAGTACTAGGGAACTACCGCAATTCCAGAAAACCTCTCCGACGGTACAACTCGACCGTCTTCGTCAATCTCAATCTATCCGGCCCGCCCCGGCTGAACTCCACGACGCGTTCGATTCCCTCCGCATCCAGTTCCGGCACGAGTCGCTTCACCATTCTCCGTTTCAAACTAGTATTATAAGCATCGAAAGCGCAAGTGTCAATCAGGATGCGGATTCCCCGGCGGACGACCACCGCGTCCAGGGCGCGAGTCGCCAGCATGTCCAGGAACTCATCCTCGTCCTGCAGCAGCCGGGCGGTCCGGCGGGCATTGCCGACAACGGCCGGATTCACCTCGCGGAGCGCGGCCAGGGCCTGCCCGCGAATCAGGTTCCGGCGGAAAGCCGGGTCCCGGTTCGTCTCGTCCTCAACCCACCCGGCCCGGCAGGCCCGCAGGTAGCGGACGACCTGCTCCCGCTCCAGGTCAATCATCGGCCGGACGATTCCGCCCCGGCGGACCGGAATCCCAACCAGCCCGTGAGGCCCGGTCCCCCGCGCCAGGTTGAGCAGCATCGTCTCCAGGTTGTCGTCAGCGGTATGGCCCAGCGCCGTCCGGTCGCAGTCGAACCGCCGCGCAACCCGGGCCAGGTTCCGGTAGCGCAACTCCCGACCCGCTTCCTCGATCCCGACGCGGTGCCGCCGGACGTAGCCCGGGACGTCGGACCGGACGACCTTCAACTCGATTCCGGCCTCGGTGAACAGGCTGCGGACGAACTCCTCGTCCCGGCGCGCGGCCTTGCGCAGCCCGTGGTTCATGTGGAACCCGAACAGCGTCAGGCCCCGGCGCGAAGCCACGGCGCGCAGGAGCAGCAACAGGCAGACCGAATCCGCGCCCCCGGAAACCGCAACCAGCACCCGGCTTCCCTGGGGCAACAAGTCATACCGCTCCACGGTAGCCATGAACTGCCCGAGAACCGAAAGCCGCTTCATCTCAACACCGGTTCATCCGCTCCAGCACTCCGCCGATGATTCCGACCGCGCGGTCGATATCGCCCTCCGCCACCGCCAGTGAAGGCTGGACCCCGACCGTCCGCTCGCCGGCCCGGACCAGCAGCAGCCCTGACTCGCGACTGCCGAGCACCAGCCCGGCCGCCCGGCCGCTCTGCTCCAGACGCAGCGCCAGGCTCAACCCGGCTCCCGGCACCTGCTTGACGAATCCCTTGCCGACCAACATCTCCAGTTTCCCGCCCAAGTACGCGCCCAGCGCATTCGCCCGCTCAAGCAATCCCTGTTCGAGCAGCCGCAGGAACTCAAGCGCGGCAACACAACCGGCCGGACCGCCACCCGCAGGAACGCTCTTCCAGCGCAGGGCCGAAGACCCGGTAACGCACGCGCCGAACGGATACCCCGCGGCAAGTCCCCGCCCCAGCACGAACACGTCCGGCCTCACCTGCGACCACTCGACCGCGAACATCCTGCCGCTCATTCCCGGCCCGATGCCGCTCTCGTCATCCACCAGCAGCGCGCCTGAATCATGGCAGAACTCCTTCGCCCGAACCAGCCGTGAGTCGAACGGATGCGCCACCACCGCGGCGACGTCATTCCCGAACTCGACCCGCTCCCCCGCAAGCTCGCCGAGATACACCACCCGCTCCCTGCCGGTCGCGGCGCGGGCCAGCGACACGGCCCGGGCCAGCGCCTCCCTGCCCGAATCGCAGAGCAGCACCCGCCGGTTCGGACTCCCGGGCACGAGCACCGCCAGCTTCCGCATCAGCCGGACCCGGTCCACCTGCTCCTGCCCGGGTCCGATGCAGAACTGAAGGCCGCCGGTCCCGGCCGCGAACCGGTGACCCAGCGGAACCAGCCCGCCGGTCGAGAAATCCAGCAGCCGCTCGCCCCGGACCGTCTCGACCCAGGCTCCGTCCGCATCCCGCACAAGCAGCGGCTCTGCTGCCTCCGGTCCGAGCGGCCCATGCCGGCGCAGCCACCGGGCCAGTTCGCGGGGATCAACCTGCTCTTCGGTCTCGGTCTTCTCAGTCATCGGTCAAGAATAGACCCCACAGCCAATCGAGTCAATCACTGCACGCGCTTCAGTGCCTGAAGCGCTTTGGGGTGGTCCGGTTCGAGTTCGATTACCTGCTGCCAGCGGGAACGGGCGTCTTCCCGGTTGCCCTCATACAAGTCAACGACCCCAAGCAGGTAATGCGCGTCGGCCATTCCCGGGGCAAGCTCGACCGCCCGTTCGAGGAAGCCGCGGGCCGCCACCAGGTCTCTGCGCCCGACCGCGATATTGCCGAGGTTATACCAGCCCGCGGGCACGGACGGGTCCAGTTCAACGCACCGGCGGAGACAGACCTGAGCCGTATCGAGCCTTCCGCCCATGGCGTACACGGTTCCGAGTGTGCCGTACGGCTCGGGCTGGTCCGGCTCAATCCTCACCCCGGCCAGTGCCGCCCGCTCCGCCCGGTTCGGCTGCCCCAGCTTCATCCTGATTGTCGCCTCAAGTCCGAGGATATTGGTTGCCGAATCCAGGCTCAGAGCTTGCTCGATATGGAAGAGCGCCGCTTCGGTTCTGTCCTGTCCGTCAAGCGCGGACGCGACGAGGAAATGGGACTGCGCCGGGTCGGTCTTCCGACCGGCACCCGCCAGGCCGGCATTGAACAGCAGCAGAGAAGCGACGAAAACCAGAGCCGGGAGAACCAGCTTCCCGCCCCGCAGCCGGAGAACCCCGGCCAGGCCGGAAACCCCGAGAATGATGAACAGCGGTATCATCGGCATCCGGAACCGCGCGGTGACGAAGAAAAGCACGAAAGACAGGCCGTAGGTCGCCAGGAACAGATACGCCGGGGCCGGCCTCCGCCACCGGGACCGCCCCAGCAAGACACCCACCAGGGCCAGCGGAAACAGCAGCCCGAAGGGGAACTGCAGGAACTTCGCATCGAACACCAGCAGGTTGAGAAAGGAATACCGCTTGAAAAAGTAGACGTCGCGGTTATTGGCAATCTCCTGCCCGCAGACCAGGAGATAGGACTTGCGGGCAAGCAGGACCAGCGCCCTCCCCGGCTGCCGGCGCCAGAACTCGATTCCCCGGCCCAGCCAGTACCGGTCAACCTCCGCCCCATTGAGTTCCCTGCCCAGGGCCTGCTCGGCCAGGGCCTTGACGTCATGGAACCCGCCCCACCAGTCCTCCCTCGTTCCCGGCAGGATTGCGGTCATCCCGTCCGACTCCGGGTTGTTGCCGATGTAGAAGTTCGTCCCGCCCTGCCAGGCAATCGGAACCAGCTCGCCGCTCGCGACGTAGTTGCGGATTGTAATCGGCACCACCGCCAGCGCCGCCGCGGCCCAGAACGGAGCGAGCCGCTTCCACCCCTTCCACCGGTACTCAAGAAAGAACCAGACCGGCAGCACCGCGATGAACGCCAGCATGTTCGGCCGGGCGATTGCCGACAGGCCGAAAACCAGCCCGGGCAGATACCACTGCCGGTCCAACTGCCGGCTCCGGTAGAAGAGCACGAGTCCGAACAGCACCAGGAAGACCAGCAGCGCGGGTATCAACAGCTCCCCGTCGAAATAGACCGCCAGCGGGTAGAACGCCATCACCAGGCCGCTGACGCGCGGCACCCATCCGGAACTCCCCGGGTCCGTACCGCGGCCGCCGGCCAACTGCCGCGCCAGGATGAAGACCAGTCCGCAACTCACGCTGCCGAGGACCGCCTGCGCCAGCCTGGCCGCAAAGAGGTCCGGTCCGAACAGCTTGTACAGCATCCCGAGGAAAAACGGGTACAGCGGAGCGCGGAAGAAAGCCCCTTGGCCGAACTCCATCCCGGCCATTATCGCCCGGGCCCACTGGTGATGATACAGCGCGTCCATCTGCGGCGCGAAGAAGAGCGGGTCGTTCGCCCTTGCCTGCAGCAGGTAAAGAACCCGCACAACAAGCCCGACCGCGGTCACCAGCAGGAACCAGAATACGACGGAACGTCGGCTCTCGGCTTCGCTGGCCATCATAGCAGTATCGGCAAACACCCGCCCGGGTCAAGAACGCAACCGACCCCGGTCAGTGGAAACGAACGCGCACCCGGCCGCCCTGCGTGCTCCCAACGGCCCTGGCGATCTCCGCTCCGCTCCGGTCCTCAACCTTGGTGGGGGGACATGACCCGATCCCCTCCTCGGGATTGCAATCGAGTCCCCGGCAGCCCCGGAACACGAACCCCGGGCGAACCCGTCCCGGCGCGACTATGACGCTGAGCCTGACGCTCCGGACCCTGCTGCTGATATCCGGCATTCTCCGCGTTCGCCGCTCCGCGCACCGGGCGGACGCAGCGCCGGGGGTCCCGACTGAGCCAAGGCCCGGGCCGTAGCGGCCACCGACCCGCCGACAACGCTGCCGACCGCCGGCCCGACCTGTCCCTCCACAAACCCCTCGCCGGCCGCGCGGGCCGGGACCCGGAACCCCGGCCCCACTGTCCACTCCACTGTCCGGGGGCCGGCCCCCGGACCAGCCCCCCGACCGGCCTCGACCACGTCCGACCCGCCCGTTCGCCCGGCGTCCTGCCGCACGATTCGGCAGTCATCCCCCGCAGGTTCGCGCGGTTTGCATGAACCCGGGATTTCGGGTATAATAACGCAGTTCAGTGAAACCAAGCCTGCCCAAAGGAGGGAAAACATGGCTCGCCAAGGAACCAAGTTCGTCAAGCCCGCATCGGTCCGGTCCGAGAAGTACAACCTCAAGTACGACCCGAAACACATCTATCATATCGGCATCAAAGACCGCAAGAGCCGGGAAGAAAAATACCTCGTCTCCCAGCAGGCCCTTGCCGCGGCCGAACTCAGGACCAAGCAGACCCTGAGCAGGTTCAGCATCACCCCATGTCACTACATCAACTACATCAATTACAGCCGCCAGTTATGGAAGCTGCGCCGCCAGTTCGCGGGCCAGGGACTGTACACCGAAGTTGCGATAGTCCTCCTCAAGTGGAAGATGCGCAAGCTCGACGAGGAAGCCCTGGTCGCAATCCGCAACGAGGTCTACCACATCCCGGAGCCGGCCCAGCCGATAGCCTGACCCGGCCCGATCCGGGTCAGACGGGAATCCGAAGCAGCCCTTGACATCCGGCCGTTCATGGGGCACAATCAACGCATGAGGAAGTTATCAACGCCCGGCCTGTTGCTGGCAGTACTCCTCATCCTCGCCCTCGCCGCGCCGCTCATGGCGCAGGTCACCTTCCAACGCACCTACGGCGGGGCGAACCGAGACTACGGCTACTCGGTAGCGCAGACCGCAGACGGCGGGTACGTCATCGCCGGCTGCACTCAGTCATTCGGCGCCGGCAGCAGTGACGTCTACCTGGTCAAAGCCGACGCATCCGGCGACGCCGTATGGACCCGAACCTATGGCGGAGACTGGGACGACTGCGGCTATTCGGTGGCGCAGACCGCAGACGGCGGGTACGTTATCGCCGGCTGGACCTGGTCCTTCGGCGCCGGCAGCTACGACGCCTGGGTCATCAAGACCGACGCATCCGGCGACACCATCTGGACCCGGACCTTCGGCGACACGGGCGGCGACTACGGCACCTCGGCGGCGCAGACCGCGGATGGCGGGTACATCATCACCGGCTGCACCTGGTCCTCCGGCACCGGCTACGCCGACGTCTGGCTCATCAAGACCGACGCAACCGGCGATACCATCTGGACCCGGACCTACGGCGGCGACCCCACCGACTGCGGCTGCTCGGTGGCGCAGACCGCAGACGGCGGCTACGTCATCGCCGGCGAGACTTACTCTTTCGGCGCCGGCTACTCCGACCTCTGGCTCATCAAGACCGACGCATCAGGTGACACCATCTGGACCCGGACCTTCGGCGGAACGAGCTACGACGGCGGCTACTCGGTCCTGCAGACCGCAGACGGCGACTATGTCATCGCCGGCTGGACTAGGTCCTTCGGTGCCGGCGACTACGACGTCTGGTTCATCAAGACCGACGCGGCCGGCAACACCACGTGGACCCGGACATTCGGCGGCACGGAATACGACTACGGCCGCTCGGTAGTGCAGACCACCGATGGCGGGTACGTCATTACCGGCTACACCGCGTCCTTCGGCGTCGGCGAGTATGATGTCTACCTCATCAAGACCGACTCCTGCGGCGATACCCTGTGGACCCGGACCTTTGGAGGCGAGGGCTACGACAAAGGCTACTCGGTGGCGCAGACCGCGGATGGCGGGTACGTCATCGCCGGCTACACTTGGTCCTACGGCGCCGGCCGGTCCGACGTCTACCTCATCAAGACCGACTCGGCCGGGAGAGTCGCAATCGCGGAATCGCAGCCGCCCGTTGCCTTTGAGCCTGTCGGGGCCACCATCGCCCGCCATGTGCTGCGGATGCCGGAGTCTGCGATTCGACATTCGTCATTCGCACTTCTGAATTCCGCTGGTCGCAAGGTCATGGACCTGCTCCCGGGCGAGAACGACGTCCGGCACCTCTCCCCCGGCATCTATTTCGTGCGCCCTGCGTCGAGCGTTGAGCGTCAGGCGTCAAGCGTCCGCAAAGTCATCCTGACGCACTGACGGCAGAGGACGGAAGGGGTCCAGAGGTCAAGGGATTGTGGATTCCAGATTGGTGATTGCAGACCATCAGGGAATGCCGAATGCCGAGTGTCGGATGCCAAATGGAACAAGGAAGATTGCCGCGTCACTCCGTTCCTCGCAATGACAACCTCTCTCTTGGTGGTTGCTCTCTTCGTGCTCTTGGTGCCTTGGTGTTTATCCTCCCGTTCCGGTTCTCTACCTCGGCGCACTTGGCGGCCACTACAATTCCGAATGTCGAATTCCGAATGCCGAATGCGGACTTCCGCCCTCATCCGTGTCCGTCTGTGGTATCCTCCGACCCGCTCCCGCTGTCCGCTGACCTACATCTGCGGCCCGCCGCCCTGCATCTCATCTCCCTGGCGCATCTTCGGATCGAGTTGGAAGCTGTTGAAGTTGTAACTGAGCGCGAGCGTGATAACCCGCGACTCGCCGATGTAGGCCTGGTGGCTGTAGAACCCGTCGCCTTCGTAGGTCGATTCCCACCGTCCGGTGCCGAGCACGTCCCTGACCCGCAGCGTTACCGACAGGGTCCGGTTGAGCAGGTCCTGGTTCACCGCGATATTCGTCATGAAGTATGCGCCGCTTCCGCCCTGGGATGAGATCGAAGGGCTGGAGTAGTGCCCGGTAAGCTGGAGCCGGGTCCCGGTCGGGAGTTTGAAGTCGGTGTTGACCCGCCCGTTCCAGTCGAAGCTCCGGCGCGAGTAATCCCGGCCGTAGAGCTCGCCTTCGAACCGGTGGTCGTACACGTCCCCGGACAGGTTGATGCCCCACCATTTGAACGGGTTGAGGTTGAGCATCAGTTCGACCCCGAGGTTCCGCTCGGTGCCGATGTTCTTGACCGTGTGCAGGATGACGGTCGAATCTTCCGGGTAGAGCTGCTTCACCCACTGGAAGAAGTCGCTGGTGACGCGGTAGTAGGTTTCGGCCGAGAGCATACCGGCGCCGAACGGCAACTGGTACCCGGCTTCCCATGAGTTGATGTACTCCGGCCTGAGTTCGGGATTGCCTTTGCGCACGTTGTAAGCATCCTGCCAGGTGTAGAACGGCCTGAGCAGCCAGGGGTGGGGGCGTTCGATCCGGCGGGTGTAACTGGCCATCAGTTGCCCCGCGGGCAGGCCGTACGAGAGGTGAACGGTCGGGAAGCAGTCCCAGTGGTCGAATGGGTAGCGCTGCCCCTCCCCGACCATTTCGACGTAGCGGGTTCCGTACTCACCGCGCAGCCCGCCCTGGACCCCGAGCTGGTTCCGGTTCCAGGAGTACAACGCGTAGAGCGAGTGGATGCCGCGCTCGCCGTGAGTACTGTGACTGGATGCGGAGTCCGGCTCGTAGCCGCCGCTGGCCGTGTCGTACAGGAACACGCGGTTGTCGCCGTCGGTGTAGTCGAACCTGTTCTGGAACCCGGCTTCGAGCTTGTCTTTCTCCCGCAGCGGCAGGGTGTAGTCGGCCTTGAGCCGGAGCCGCCGGGACGGTTCTCTTTCTTCGGAGCGCCGGCCGCTGACAATCACACCGGCCGAATCGGAAAGCTCGTCGCTCGTCAAGTCGTCGGGGCTCCAGCCGCCGGTGGTAACTCGGGCCAGGATTTGATGTCCGTCGGCGTCGAAGTCGTGCTGCAAATCCCCGGCCAGGTGGTAGTAGTTGCCGTCGCGCTCCCAGGCGCCGTCACTGTAGTAGCGCCGGCTGCTGTCGCCGGGCACGAACCGCTCGTCGAACTCCGTGTCGAACTCATTCTGCAGTGAGACGATGCCGTACCGACCCGAAAGGCTGATCTTGTCGTTCTCGGAGAGCTGCAGTTCGACGCCGCCCCGGCATCCGTAGAAAAGCGGGGCCCATACGTAGCTGCCGGTCGAAGTGACGTGCGTCGTCTCGCTGCCGCTGAAAGTCCGATTCTCGCCCTCCCGCGTGCTGTTGAACCTACGCCGGTTGTAGTCCAGACCGACGTGGGTATTGACTATCCCGTGCCGGTAGCCGAGCAGCACGTCGCCGCCGTACCGGTTGCGGAGCCCGGCGTTGAGATTGGCCAGTCCGCTGATGCCCGGCGCCTTCTGTTTCTTCAGGACGACGTTGATGATGCCGGTGACGCCGTCCGGGTCGTACTTGGCCGAAGGGTTGGTGATGATTTCGATAGTCTCAATCGTGCCGGCCGGAATCTGCTTCAGCGCTTCGCTCGGCTCGAGCATCGTCGGCTTGCCGTCAATCAGCACAGTGAAGTTCTGACTGCCGCGCAGGCTGACGTTGCCTTCGATATCGACCGTGACCGACGGCGCGTTCTCGAGCGCGTCAACCGCGGTGCCGGACTGGGCGGTCAGCAGCTTGCTCACATCGATTATCTTCTTGTCGATCTCGTAGGTCAGCGTCGGCTTCTCGCCGACCGTTTCGACGCCTTCGACCGGCACGACCGTCTGGCGCAGTTCGGTCCGGCCCAGGTCGAACCGGGCTCCGGACGCGAGTTCAATCTCCTCCACGGTCCGGGTCCGGTACCCGATGAACGAAACCCTGAGGTAGAAACGGCCGGCAGGAACCCCGGTCAGTTCGTACGCGCCCTCCTCGTCAGTGACCGTCCCGGTCACCTGCGCGCTGTCCGCCTGGCGGTAAAGAACGATATTCGCGTACTCAATCGGCACCTGGAGTTCGGAATCGAACACGAGCCCGGTGAGGACCCCGCCGGCCCCGCGACCGGGCTGTGAGGAAGCGCTGCCGGCAATGGCCAGCGCAATCACGAAGATGGCTGCAATTCGCCTGTTCATAACACTGTCAGCATACCCGGCAGGAACCACCGGTCAATCCGAAACCCGACGCTCCAGGCCGCTATCCAAATTGCGAATTGCGAATTGCGAATGCCGAATTGGGAAATCAGAAATCGCCCTTCGGCATTTCCCCGGCGCCCTTGGTATCTGGATTCCTCATTCGCCATTCGCCATTCGGCATTCGGCATTCGGCATTCCCCTGGCGGCCTGCTTGACCCAGAGCACCCGACCGATATAATCCCGGCTGATGATAAAGAAGCGGATACTGACCGGCGACCGGCCGACCGGCCCCCTGCACCTCGGCCACTACGCCGGCTCGGTCGTCAACCGGGCGAAACTGCAGGACGAGTACGAGACGTTCATCATCGTCGCCGACGTCCAGGCCCTGACCACCAACTTCGACCGGCCTGAGAAGCTGCGCGAAGACGTGCTGAACGTGACGATGGACAACCTGGCCTGCGGCGTCGACCCGGACAAGTCCACGCTCTTCGTCCAGTCGATGGTGCCCCAGATTGCGGAGTTGAGCGTCTTCTACGGCATGCTGGTGACGGTAAACCAGTTGCTCCACAACCCGACAATCAAGACCGAAGCCGCCCAGCATCATTTCGAGGAGAAAATGCCGTACGGATTCCTCGGCTACCCGGTCAGCCAGGCCGCGGACATCACGTTCTGCCGCGCCCACCTGGTCCCGGTCGGCGAGGACCAGCTCCCCCACATCGAAGTGACCCGCAAGATTGTCCGCAAGTTCAATGCGATGTACGCCCCGGTGCTGGTCGAGCCCGAAGCGATGGTCAGCCGCATCTCCCGCCTTCCCGGGCTTGACGGTAATACCAAGATGTCCAAGAGCCTCGGCAATGCAATCTATCTCTGCGACCCGCCGGACGTGGTCAAGAAGAAAGTCAGCCAGGCGGTCACCGACCCGGCCCGGATTCACCCGACCGACAAGGGCCATCCCCAGGTGTGCGCCGTGTTCGCCTATCACCAGGCGTTCAATCCGGACGGCACGCCGGATATCGAGGAGCAGTGCCGCGCCGGGACTATCGGCTGCGTTCCCTGCAAGAAGATGCTGCTCGGAATCCTCAACCGCTTCCTCGAGCCGATTCGCGAGAAGCGGGCCGGGTACGAGAAGGACCCGGATACCGTCTGGGATATCCTCGGCAAGGGAACCGAACGGGCGAGAATCGAAGGCGAGAAGACAATGGAACTGGTCCGCGAGGCGATCAAGATTGACTACTTCCCCGGTCCGCGAGCCGGCGGCGGGCCGTCTTGACACCGACAACCGGGGAGCGAAGCCCTTCGGGCAGGCTGGCTTGAAGCAGACGAAACCGTCGAACTACGGCCTGATTGTGGCCGCGGGCAGCGGTCGCCGTTTCGGCGGGCTGAAGCAGTTCGCCTTGCTCAAAGGAGAACCGCTGGTGGCGTATTCACTCCGGGCATTCGAGAACTGCTCCGCTGTTCGCGGTATCGTTGTCGTGACCAACCGGGCGGAAGTCGAACGCACGAAGGAACTGGTCCACCGGCGGCGATTCCGCAAAGTGCTGGCAGTAGTGGCCGGCGGGCGGCGGCGCGGCGATTCGGTCAGGCGCGGCCTGGCGGCGCTGCCGGAGCGGGGCTACGTCGCGGTTCACGACGGGGCCCGTCCGCTGGTCTCCCCGAGCGTGATTACCAGGGGCTTCCGGCTCTGCCGGACCACCGGCCCGGTCGCCTGCGGCCACCGGGTCACCGACACGGTCAAGCGGGTTTTCAGCGGCCGCATCATCGAGACCGTGGACCGGTCCAGTCTCTACTGCGTCCAGACGCCCCAGTTCTTCTCGCTCCCGCTCCTGCGCCGGGCGCACGCCGCTGCCGTGACTGCGGGCACCGCGGCAACCGACGACTGCGCGCTGGTCGAACTGCTGGGCATCAGACCGCGCGTCTTCCCCGGGCCCGCGACCAACATCAAAGTCACGACACCGGAAGACCTCAAGTTGGCCGGGAGGCTCCTGTGAGAAAGAAGCGAGTCGCCGTCCTCGGGTCGACCGGTTCAATCGGCCGGGCCACGCTCGACGTCATCCGGCACCTGCCCGACCGGTTCGAAGTCTACGCGCTTGCGGCACGCAGTTCCACCCGCACGCTCTACGCGCAGGCCCGCCGCTTCGGACCCGAAGTCACCGTGCTCACCGACCTCAAAGCATGCCGGCGCGCGCGCACGGCCCTCGGCCCGGACAGCCGGGTTGAATGGGGCCTCGACCCGCTGATTAACATCGCCTGCTCCCCCCGGGTCGATATCGTCGTGATGGCGATGTCCGGTACTATCGGGCTCCTGCCGGTCCTCGCCGCCCTGGAGCGGGGCAAGCGGGTTGCTATCGCGACCAAGGAGATCCTCGTCGGTTTCGGGGAGCACGTCGTGAAGGCCGCGGCCCGGCACCACGGCGAACTCCTGCCGATCGACTCCGAGCTTGCCGCGGTCCACCAGTGCCTGGGCGGACGCCCGGCGAGTGATATCAGGCGCATCACCCTCACCGCTTCCGGCGGCCCGTTCCGCCGTTCCGGCCCGCCGCAGCGCGCGACCGTTGAACAGGTCCTGCGCCACCCGACCTGGAACATGGGCAGGAAGATAACCGTCGACTCGGCGACCCTGATGAACAAGGGGCTCGAAGTCATCGAAACGTCGCGCCTCTTCGGGGTCAAGGCCGACCGGATTGGCGCAGTGGTTCATCCGCAATCCATCGTCCACTCGCTTGTCGAGTTCAACGACGGTTCCCTGATGGCCCAGCTCTCCCTGCCCGACATGCGCCTGCCCATCCAGTACTGTCTCTGCTATCCGGACCGGGTGCCGTCGCTCGCCCGACCGCTCGACCTTGAAGGAATCGCCCGGCTGGACTTCCATCCGCTCGACCGCAAACGCTTCCCGTGCTTCGGGCTGGCGCTGCTGGCGCTGGAAAGGGGAATGGGCGCGCCCTGCGTGCTCAATGCCGCCAACCAGATTGCGGTCGAAGCGTTCCTGTCCGGCCGGATTGTGTTCGGCGACATACCGGGTATAATTAGCAGGACTTTGAACGAGTACTCGAAACCGGGGCCGAAGCGCCGACGCATGCCGGCCGTCAGAACGCTGATACGTCTTGAAGCGCAGGCAACCGACTTCGCGGCCGGGCTCGTCAACACCATGACCGGCCGAGGAAAGAAAGCTCACCGCAAATGAAAGGACCAATAGGAAAGCCATGATCTCATCCATCCTGCTCGTCGTGCTCTTCATCGGTGTGCTCATTACTTTCCACGAGTTCGGGCACCTCATCGTCGCCAAGCTGACGCACATCCCGGTCGAGACGTTCTCAATCGGCTTCGGTCCGCCGCTGCTGAAGAAGAAATGGGGCGAGACCGAGTACCGTCTGGCGGTCTTCCCGCTGGGCGGCTACATCAAGATGGTCGGCGAGGAAGACCCGGAAGCCAAGGGCTTCAACGACCGGTCGTTCAAGGTCCGGGCCGCTGTCATCGCCGCGGGGCCGGTGTCGAACCTGCTGCTCGGCTTCCTGATGATACTCGTCATGTATCTCGTCTTCGGCGTCAGCTACACCGCGCCCGTTGCCGACCCCAAACCCGACTCCCCGGCCGCGGTCGCCGGTCTGCTCCCCGGAGACCTGGTGGTCGCAGCGGCCGGCGAGACGATTCCGTCCTTCGAGGTCTTGGAAGGAATCCTCCAGCGCAACGCCGGCAACAGTATCGATATCACAGTAACAAGAGACGGCCAGCGCTTGAGCTTCAGCTTCGCGGTTCCGGCCGCCTACGGCGGAACCCAGACCATTCCGGTCATCGGCCGCGTTCGACCCGACGGACCCGCCGACCGGATTGGACTGGAAGCCGGCGACACTATCGTCTCCGTTGCCGGGAACCCGATCAAGACCTGGAGCGAGCTGGCTGCTGCCATCCGAAAGCAGGATGGCGACGAGTTCCAGATCCAGTGGCGTCATGGCGAAGAACTCTGCAGCGACTCGGTCGTGGCGGCAGTCAGAACCGACCCGCAGACCGGAAAGGGAACGCGGGAGATCGGCGTCGAAGCCGACCTGAGCTGGTATCTGGACCCGCTCATTGCCCCGGTGGTCGGCCGGGTTCGCAAGGGCGGCCCCGCCGCGCATGTCGGCCTGCACCCGGGTGATACGATCATCGGAGTCGCGGGCAAGTCAATCCACCGCTGGGACGAATTCGTCGAGAACGTCAGCGGCCACGGCGGCGAGCGACTCGCAATCAGTTGGCGCAGAAACGGCAAGACCATCACCGACTCGGTCGCCGTTGCCGTCGAGACCGACCAGCTCACCGGGGAGAAAATCGGGCAGATCGGGATTACCGTCTCCCTGCCGCGGAAACAACTCATGCTCCACACGGCCGCGTGGGAGGCCCTGCGCCGGAGTGGCTACGTGGTGGTGCAGACTTTCGTCATTATCTACAAAGTCATAACCCGCCAGATTGCCACCAAAGCAATCGGCGGCCCGATCATGGTCGCCAAGGTCGCCTACGAAGGTGCCAACTGGGGCGGGGAGTACTTCGTCGCCCTCTGGGCCCTGCTCTCGATCAACCTCTTCGTGGTAAACATGCTGCCGGTCCCGGTGCTCGACGGCGGCCGCATACTCCTGTTCGCGTTTGAGGGACTCCGGCGACGGAAGCTGACCGAGAAGGAAATGACGTGGGCAATGAACATCGGATGGATAATAATCGGCGCCATGGTCGTCCTGACAGTGTTCAATGATGTACTCCGGCTGCTGAAGAAGTGAAAATCCTGGCGCTGGCCCTGGCCGACGAATCCCAGCGCTTCATCAGAGGGTATCCGCCGAGGGGCGCGTGGTCCTTTCTTCGGCCCAATCTCGAAATCAGACGCCTCACCGAACTCGTCGCGGGCACTGACCAACTAGTCTACCGGGACGAGCGGGTCGAACTGCTGCGCCGTGACGGCGATGAGACCCTCGGCCTGGTCTACGTAGATTTCGACCAGGAACACACCGCCCGCGAAACGGTCGCCCGCCTGGAGGAATCCGGCCTTCCCTGTGTCCTGTTCGGACCGCAGGTAACCGCCTGGCAGGATACGGCTCCCGGATGGGCAGCACATCGCGTGCACGGAGATGTATTGAACGCGTGGCCCGAACTGCGCGCCGACGCCCTCAGCGGAAAGCTGATACCGGTCTACCGGGCGTCCCGCCGGCCCGGCTACTTCCCGATGCCCGGCTGTTCTCCCTTCCGACCCGGGATGAACACCCGCTACCAGGTCACCTCCTTCGTTCGGGGCTGCTCCTGCCCGCCGGAAACCCGGCAGTTTTGCCCCGAGTTCCTCTACTATGATGACAGCAGGTACACCCGACCGAAGGACGAGATCGTCGGCGAGACCATCTCGATGCCGCACAAACACATCCACCTGCTCGACGAAGACATCGCCCGGGACCCGGACTACTACGAAGACCTGTTCAGAATCCTGTGGAACTACCGTCGACACTGGACCGTGCATGCCGGCGACCGTCTCTTCCGCCATCCCCGGTTCATCCGACTGCTGGCCAAAGCAGGTACGCGCGTTGTCTTCCTCAACGAAACATTCCTGCGCAATCGGCTCAAAGAAGCCGTGAACAACGACCGGCTGGTCAAGCTCCTCTACCGCCGGGTCAAGTTCCTCCAGTCCCGCAAGATGCTCGTCGGCGCGAAGATAGCCATTACGCTGCTTCCCGACCGCTGCCTCGACTTCCCCGGGATTGCGCGGGTGTTGCGTCGCCTGGACCTGGACTTCATTGAACTGCGTTTTCTCGTCCTCGACGAAGACGGAACCACACGGCTGCTGCGGGCCAGCTATCAACCGATGCTCTCACCGACCGAACCGGCGTGGATCAAGCACCGATTCTACTCGATGGGAGCGATTCTCGACCGGCTGGCTCGAAGGCCGCGCCGGGTCGGGTTCTACACAACGACCAGGTATCTGCTCCCCTTGAGTATGTCCTACCGCCAGAATTTTCTTGAGGGCATCCCCTTCCCCTGAGAAGGGGAAAACGGACTACTGAACCGGCTCGACCCGCACTACTTCGGCCACATTCTCCTTGAGAGTTGCTTCCACCCCATGGGCCAGTGTCAGTCCGGCGAACGGGCAGCCTGAACAGGCCCCGGTCAACCGAACCCTGACTACGCCTTCGTCGGTAATCTCGACCAACTCCGCGTCTCCTCCGTCCTGCTGAAGACCCGGCCGGATTTTCTCGTCCATCACCTTCCTGACCTTCTCTTGGGCTTCGTCAGTCATCTTCACTGTTCGGTTCCTCCTCCCGGTCGGGAACGACTCGCCAGCGTTCGATGTCCTTTGCGGCACTCGGCCTCGCCTTCAGTTCCTTGCCGCCGCAATCCACCTTCACCGCCCGCTTCTTCTCGCCGTCACTGTACCGCGCGCAAATCCGGGCGGCAATCTCGGTATCCTTCTTGGTCTTTCGTTTAGCCCGGAGGACTGCAACCGGCCCCATCACATCCACCGGCCGGCAGACCAGATCGCCATCGGTCGCCAGTTCCTCCAGCCGTCCGTTCTCACGCTCGTTCCTGCCCACGACTACCTTGGCACCGCTGTCCAGTCGGAAATGGCGGCCACACCTGAGCAATTCAAACTCTTGGGAACCCAACTGGTCGTGGGCCATCGCATCCTTGACCCGGGCAGCGAGGTTGACATCCATCAGCAAACAACCGCCGGCCGGCGGCGCGTAATTGATAATCCCGAACTCATGGGCAAGCCGGATCTGGCGGCGCCGGCCGTGGCCCTTGATGTCCAGCAGCCGCTCCCGCCGGATCAGGCCGGTCAGTTCCGGAATCGTCGGGTCAAGCAGCTTGGCGGACAGCGGCCGCAGCAGCCTGCCCGAAAGACCGGACGCCTTCTCGATTGCCTTCAGTGAACGCTTATTCTGACTGTGACTACGCTGCCCGACCACCTCACCCGTGAACACGAAGTCGGCGTTGATTTCCTTTGCCAGTTCCTTCGCCTTCTTGAGCATGTAGACAATGCAGTCCACGCACGGTGCAAGCCCACGTGCGTACCCGTACTCCGGGTTCTTGATGAGTTCGAGGTAATCCTCGCCCACCTCCACCGACACAAGATTCGCGCCGACTATCTCCGCCAGCTTGCGGAGCCTCTCCTCCGACGCCCGCCGAGCCGGAGGCGCAAAAGGCATCCGGAAATGCAACGTCACGGCCTCGATCCCCTGCTCGGTCACGAGCTTGGCGGCCAGGATGCCATCCAACCCGCCTGAGAACAGCCCGACTGCCTTCGAACTACGACTCGATATCACCGAACATCACTTCCCCGCCGTGCACGGCACCGACGTCGATATTGCTTATCTTGTGTTGTCTGACTACGTTGGCCCTCAGCACCATTTGAGAATTCTACACCCCTGGCCGATTCTGTCAAGCAGACCTGACCACCGGAGGTCCTCCCCCGTAGTGCTCCTCATTCAGCACTTTGATGCCCAACTCCTGCCCATTGACTTCCACCCTCGGTCATTCCTTGCTCTGCCCTCTCGGCGGCCTCGGCGGTCGTCCCAATTGCGAATGCCGCGTGCCGAATGACGAATTCAGGGCTCTACTTCCCGTGCTTGTCGAGGCGGACCAGGTCGGCGAAGGGGCTCCGTCTCTCCCGCGCCCGGTGGGAGCAGTCGCACTGTTTCTCGTTGAGGTTGGTGCCGCATTCCGGGCAGATGCCTTTGCACCCGGGCCGGCAGCGGGGCGCAATCGGTATCGCGAGGTGGACCGAGTCACGCACCGGAACCGCGAGGTTGAGCATATCTCCTTCAAGCAACTCGCGACCCAGGTTTGCGGAGTCCGACTTCGATATCCCGAGTTCGTCGTCGCTGTCGATGAACTCCGCGGTCAGTTTCTCGCGGTAGTCGCGCTCGAATTCCACGCCGCAGATGGCGCACCGGAGCCGCGCCCGGAACCTGACCCGTCCCCGGATGAGAAACCGCAGGCCGACGCGCGCGATATTCAACTCCACCCGCACCGGGCCTTCGAGGACCTCGAACAGGGGGTTCTCCGCGACTTCGTGCTCGTTGCCGCCGAGTTGCTCGATGTCGAGCTCAAGGTCGAGCTTGTTCTCGCCCTGGTTCAGGGTGGCAATCGGTATCAGCCACGGACGCTTCTTCTTCACAGTTCCTTGATGAGCCGGGCGACGACGTCGGCCGGCTTGACGTTCTCCGCTTCGGCCGAGAAGTTAGTCACGATGCGGTGCCGCATCACCGGCTGCGCCACCGCCCGGACGTCGTCGCGGGACGGGGTGTAGCGGCCGTCGAGCAGCGCTTTGGTCTTGGCCCCGAGAATCATGTACTGCGACGCGCGCGGGCCCGCGCCCCAGGTCACGAGTTCCCGGATGAAGCCAGGACAGCCCGGATGACCCGGCCGGGTGTTGGATGCGAGGCTGACGGCGTAGTCCACCACTTCGTCGGCGACCGGCACCCGGCGGACGAGTGCCTGCAGCCCGGCAATCTCTTCGGCTGAGAGCACCTGTGCCAGGTCGGGCACGTAGGCCGAAGTCGTGCTCTTGACGATTTCGCGCTCTTCTTCAGGGGTCGGGTAATCGACGTAGATTGAGAACATGAACCGGTCGAGCTGGGCTTCCGGCAGCGGGTAGGTACCTTCGAGTTCAATCGGGTTCTGGGTCGCGAGCACGAAGAACGGACCGGGCAGGTCGTAGGTCTTGCCGGCCACGGTCACTTTGTACTCCTGCATCGCCTGGAGCAGCGCGGCCTGGGTCTTGGGCGGGGTGCGGTTGATTTCGTCCGCCAGCACCACGTTGGCGAACACCGGGCCGGGCACGAACCGGAACACCCGTTTGCCGGTGGTCTGGTCTTCTTCGATTATCTCGGTGCCGGTGATATCGGACGGCATCAGGTCCGGAGTGAACTGCACCCGGTTGAAGGAGAGGTCGAGCACCCGGGCCAGGGTATTGATCAGCAGGGTCTTGGCCAGCCCGGGCACGCCGATGAGCAGGCCGTGGCCGTGCGCCAGCAGGCAGATGAGCACCTGTTCGATGACCGCCTTCTGGCCGATGATGACCTTGGCCACTTCCCGCTCAATCCGTCGCCGCGCCTCGCCCAGCCGGCGGGTCGCCTCAATGTCGTCGCCGCCGACACTCGCCGGCCGTATCGTATCGTCTCTTGCCATGCGGAGAACCTCTCTTGTCAGCGGCCGCGCCGGAGCGCAGCCGGAACCCGGTCTACTTCTTCTTCCTGCTTGCGGCCTTCCGACGTTTCTTGCCGACCAGCCGGTCGAGCACCTGCGGCAGGGTCGTGTATTCCATGTCTTTCAGTCCGAGCCGGTGCGGCTCGAACGGCCCGTGCCGCCTCATGTAGTCGGCGACTTCGTTCGCTTTCTGCCGCGCCAGGTCGAACGACACGTCGGCGAACATGTCCCGCGGCCCGACCAGCTTACCGTTGTTCACCTGGAATCCGAGCGCGATGACCCGCGGCGGCCCGTCGAACCGGGTCGGCGTCGAATCGGGCTGCGCCACCGGCATCATCGGCCCGTAGTGGGAGCCGCGCATCCAGCCGGAAACCAGGTGCGGGAATGAGAACGGCTCCAGCACCTCGCCGACCGCCGGCAGTCCGGACTGGCAGCGCACAATCAGCACCGGGTCGTCCTTACCGACGTACCGGCCGGCAATCAGCGCCAGTTTCTGGGTGGAACTCGCGGCGGCGATCTCACCGCCTTTCGTGTACACGTTCTTGATTACGTAGTTCTCGGGCGAGCCGACCAGCACCAGCAGGTCGTACATCTGCTCCGGACAGGAAAGCATCATATCCCGGTCGCCGAACAGGTCGTGGACTTCGAACTTGAAGCCGTCGTGCATCGACGGGTCGATAATCAGCCCGATAGTATTGAACGGGTCGGCGAACATCCGGAACACCGGGAGGTTCCACGCGCCCGGCGCGCACTTGTCGGCCGCGAACACGATAATCGGCTCTCCCTTGCGCTCGACGAAACTCATCTCGGCAACCCCCGGCCCCATGCCCTTGACATT
This sequence comes from uncultured bacterium, assembly GCA_965370805.1. Lineage (GTDB taxonomy): Bacteria > Hydrothermota > Tepidihabitantia > Tepidihabitantales > Tepidihabitantaceae > CBDUVZ01. The sequence continues at coordinate 28,463 of CBDUVZ010000010.1, forward strand.
GCCGGAGAACGCATCACTGAGCATGTCCTGCCCCGCGCCGTACAGCTTCAACTCATTCGCCAGCCCGGTGCAGGCCATGAAGATATCCCAGGCAAGCCGGTGAATCACCCGGTTGTTCGTGCCCCGGTAGTGGGTCATGATCAGGTCGAGGTCATCGCCGACGTTGGTCACGTGGAAATCCGTAACGACGCCGTCGGCCCGGGCCCGGTCCATGAGTTCTCTCGCCCGGACCAGGATGTCCGGGTGACTGGCCGAATGCCCGACGTACCCGCCGATGTCGGCTTTGATTACCGATACGGTGACCGGCCTGGACTTGACAGACTTGCGCTTCTTCATAATCTGACTTCCTCCTTTGTAACGAACGTAAAGATAGGTTGAAACCGCAGCCGAGTCAAGCAATCCGCGGCCCATCCTGCGGTCTTGACCCCGGGTCGGGTTTGAACTAAACTGGCCGGGCATATGAAACTGCGTCTCATCGCTCCCGTCCTTGCCGCCGTGCTGCTGCCCGACCCGTGCCCGGCCGCAGTCCCGCTTCCCGCTTCGCCCGACTGGACGTCAAACGACAACGACTACTCCACCGGTGGCGCGTTCGCCGACATCAACGCCGACGGGTACATCGATATCTGCACCTCGAACGGCAACGACATGGCCAACGACCGGAACGGAATCTACTTCAACCGCAGCGGCATCATCGAAGCGACCGCGTCCTGGCGCTCGCAGGACCGGGGGATGTTCGGCCACTGCTACACCGGTGACGTCAACAATGACGGCCGGCCCGACCTGGCGGTCGCCTATCTCGGACCGGACACCTCGACCTCGAAGCTGGTCGCCCGGCTCTACCTGAACAACGGCACCAGTCTTGATCCCACCCCTTGCTGGCGCGCGGCGGACCGGCACTCCTCGTTCGACTGCTGCCTCGGGGACTTCGACCTCGACGGCGACCTCGACCTCGCAATCACCGGCGGCGACGTCTACACCAGCAGCCTGGACCACGCGCACATCTACCGCAACGAAAGCGGAATCCTGGATACCCTGCCGTTCTGGCGCTCCGCCGACAGCATGTACGCGGATGCCATCCGCTTCTGCGACGTTGACAACGACCGCGACCTCGACCTTTTCATCGGCCAGTACCGCCGGGTCAGCATGTACCGGAATCAGAACGGGGTGCTCGACAGCGTTCCGTCCTGGATCGCCCGGACCGGTATCGGCTGGGTTCTGCGGCTCGCGTTCGGGGATTACGACAACGACGGGTTCTGCGACCTGGCCGTTGCCTCCAACGGCCAGATGGGCAGCATCAACCATGTCAAGGTGTTCCACAACAACACCGGCACGCTCGACACTATCGCCGCTTTCACAATGCTCACGAACGAAAGCTACTCATCCTGCGTTGCCTGGGGCGACGTCAACGGCGACGGGTTCTGCGACCTGGCCGCGGGCGGCTGGTGGGACCCGCTGGTTGTCTTTGAGAACAACGCGGGAACGCTGAGCACCACCCCGGACTGGTCCTGGTATCCGGGCTCGCCCACCGGGCTGGTCTGTGAGACGGTCATGTGGGGCGATGTGACCAACAGCCACCTGGCGACGGTCGTCGAACACCGGGACGGTGACGGTCAACGCAGTCTGTTCCGACTGGAACACCGGCCGGTCCAGTTCCTCGACAGCGTCAAAGTGGACGGCAGCCCGGTCCCACCGGCCGGGTTCTGCCACGACCCGCTCGCCGGCTGGGTCAGCTTCGCCGCCCCGCCGCCGGCCGGCACCGGGAATGTCGTCTTCCACTACCGCTATTCGACCCGGCCCGACCTCGCGGTCACGAACTGGGAATCGGCGGCGGGCAACTTCCTGTTCCTCAATACCGAAACCGGCATCTCCGCGCCCGCGGCTTCTCCGGTCCCTGTCGGCATCTCTGCCCGGCCCAATCCGGCCCGCGGGCCGATGACAATCAGCATCAACAACAGACCCGGCACAACCCGAGGGGAACTGCGCATCTTCGGCCCGGACGGCAGACTGGTCAGGACCATCGGCTCCTGCACCAGAACCCGGGAAGGCATCGCCTGGACCTGGGACGGCCGCGACAACCGGACCAACCTGCTTCCCCCCGGCATCTACTTCGCACGCACCGGCAGCACCGGCCCCGAGATAAAGCTGGTCCGCACGCGCTGACGGAGCCCATTTGACCGACTCACGAACCTTCTCCGGCAAACGACTCGCCCAACTCGCCCGCTTTGGTCGCGTCCACCTGCTCGACACCGTGACCTCGACCAACAGCCATGCATTCTCGCTCGCCGGGGACCGGGAACCGGCCCTCGTCGTCGCCCAACGCCAGACCCGGGGACAAGGCCGGTTCCGTCGCCACTGGCACGCGGACGCCGACAGCCTGACTTTCTCCTACCTGCTTTTCTTCGGACCGGAACAGCAGGAACTCCTCACCTGGCTCACACAACTGGCCGGGTTCTCAGTCTGCCGGGCGATTGAAGACGCCACCGGCCTCGAACCGTCGGTCCGCTGGCCCAACGACGTACTCCTCGACAACAAGAAGGTATGCGGAATCCTCTGCGGGCAACGCCGAGACGCGGTGGTCATCGGAGTCGGGCTCAACGTCAACCAGACCGAGTTTCCCGAGGAATTGAATCTGCACGAAGCCGGGTCGCTGCGGATGGCCACCGGCCGGACCTGGGACAAATTGGAACTGCTCGAACGAATCATGGAACACCTCTTTTCCGTGCTCGAACTGACCCGCCACGGAATAACCAGTGACATCCTGGATGCAATCAAGAACCGCTCCGCAATCCTCCACCGCCGCGTCGAAGTCAAGACACTGCTCCGCCGGCACATCGGCACGGTGGTCGACATCGACTCCAAGGGCAACATTGTCCTCAGGACCACGAAAGACCGCATCGTAATCATCGGGGCCGGCCAGGTTCGCAGACTCCGATGACCCTCACGATCCTGGTCGGGAACACCAACACCCGCCTCACCCGGTTCCACGGTCGCCGGCCGACCGGCTGCCGTGTCATCAAGACCGACCGGTTCCTCGCTGCCCCGGAACGGTTCTGTCGCCGGACAAAGGACCTTGAGGGCATCGCCTTCGCTTCAGTCGTGCCCGCCGCGGACCGGCGCTGCCGCCGGGCAATCCGCGAGAAGACCGGGCTGGTCCCGTTCGTCCTCGGCCCTGCGACCCGAACCGGACTCCGAATCCACTACAACCGCAGCCGGCTTGGAGCAGACCGGGTCTGCATCGCGGTCGGCGGCCGTCGGCAATACCCGAATGAGGATATCATCGTCATCGACTTCGGGACTGCGGTCACGGTCAACGTGGTCAACGCAGAAGGCCACTTCCTCGGCGGCACAATCCTGCCCGGAATCCACCTGATGCTTACCGGCCTGCACGAATCGACTGCCCGGCTCCCGCGTGTGCTCCCGCGCGGCGCCACGCGGGTCATCCGGCATGACACCGAAAGTGCAATGCAGTCCGGTGCGCTGTCCGCGCTGGTCGGCGGACTGTCCCGGATCGTTCTCCGAACCGAAATCGACACCGGACGTCACCACACTGTCATCACCACCGGCGGCGGCGCCGTCGCCCGGCACTACTTCGACCGAACCACAATCTACGACCGTCACCTCGCTGCCCGCGGCCTGAACAAAATCCACCGCCTCAACCGCCCGGACCGGTAGCGAGCCCGACCGATGGCTGTCTTCCTCGGAATCGAAACCAGCGGCACCACCACCGGTATGGCCCTGGTAGAAAACAAGAGAATCCTCTCCGAAACCACCCGACCGGGAGTCAGGCATGACGAATTCCTGCTGGAGCTGGTCGAGAACACGCTCCGCGCCGCGGGTGTCGAAGTGAAAGCTCTGTCCGGCATCGGCGTATCCATCGGGCCGGGGATGTTCACTTCCCTGCGGGTCGGACTGGCCACGGCAAAAGGACTGGCAATCCCGCACTCGATTCCAATCAAGGGAATAAACACACTGCTGGCGCTGGCGACTGCCGCGTCCGAACACGACCGTCCGGTTCTGGCACTGGTGGACGCCCGGAAGAAACAGGTCTACGCCGCGCTCTATCAAGCCGGCCGGCCGCTGCTCGGCCCGGAGGTCATCTTTCCCGAGGAGCTCGGACCCAAACTGGCGGCAGTCGTTGCTCTCGGGAATCCGCTGCCGGTTGCCGGCAACGGCGTCGCGGCGTGTCTGCCCGCGTTCGAGAAAAAGGGGGTCAAGCTGATACTCACCGCCATCGAAAACCCACCGCCGCACGTTATTGCCCGGCTCGCGGCCGACCGGATAGCCACCGGCGACGAAGACGACATCGAACGCCTGGAACCCCTGTACCTCCGCCGGACCGACGCCGAAATGAAACGTGCCGCTGCGACGGCGCAACTCAACCGCGAGCAACCGGGCTAGCCCGCACCAGCAACAGGAATCAATCGGGAAGACCGGCAGTCAAGAAATGGCGGAGGCGTGTAGGAATCGAACCTACCGGTCCACTTTCGCGGACCATACGGATTTGAAGTCCGCCAGGCACACCAGCACCCATGCGCCTCCGCATCAGCTACATTGCCGGCACCAAGTCACCGCGGGCGGCACCGCTCCCGTTCCGACCGACCGGTCGAACGAGAACGGACTGCCTAGCGCTGCACTACCAGTTTCCGACTCAGTTCGTTCTCGCCCTGAGACAATCTCAGGAAATAGACTCCACAAGGCAGGCTGCGCAGGTCCAGCCGCTTCCATCTCGGTTTCGCGCCCGACGCCGCGCAGACCATCTCGTCCGGAGCAACCAGGGCCCCGGTCGCGTCGTAGAGCTTGACCGTGCCGGATTCACCGGCGGGCAGCCAGAACTTGACAAGGGTCACGGATGCCGCCGGGTTGGGAGCCAGTTCCATGTCGAACCGCGCCGGCGGCCCGGTCGGTTCCTCCGCAACGCCGCTGGTATCATCCCAGACAATAACGGTGGCTGCGGCGGTATCGTTCGCCGGGAGCTGGTCGCCCGCCAGTTCGGACCAGCAGACGAACATGGCCGCGCCGGTAGTCTCGGGATGCCAGATCGAGAACTGAACGGTATCAATCGCGCCCGGCAGCAAGTTCACCCAACTGCTCTCAGCGTAGTCCGCCCACTCGTTCGTGAACTTGACCCAGCAACTGTCAATCAGCATACCCCGGTTCTTCACCACTGCCCGTGGGACCAGTGAATCCGCAACCCAGAGCGACTCCGGGGCAATAACGGTCAGCACCGCGATGTCATGGAACAGCTCGTAGTACTTGAAGAGCACGAAATCCACGTCGGTGGTGTAGTCAACACTGCTGCCGGAAACGTAGATGTACCCGTCGGGCTGCACCGCCACCCGGCACCCGAAATCCTCGTCATCGGCTGTCGGGTTGTTGTACCGGTAGCTCCAGAGTTCAGCCCCACCGGTGTCGTACTTGATCGTCACGAGGTCGATGTCGAAGTCGTTGCTCTCCGCGTACCCGGTCACGAACAGGTGACCCAGTGAGTCCGTCACCAAGTGCGTGCCACCGTCCTCGCCTTCGGCAATGTCGTAGCGGGCGGTCCAGATCGGGGCTCCGTCCCCGGCGTAGCGAACGGTACAGATATCGTAGTCGGTATAGTCGTCGCAACTGGTCCCGGTGACGTAAACGTTGCCGGCCGCGTCCACAGTCAGGGCCGACAGGATATCCTCGCCATTCGCCGGGTACCGGTTGTACGCCCGCGCCCAGAGGGAATCTCCGGTCAGGCTGTACTTGATCGTGAAGTAGTCGTAGTCGTGGTCCTCGTGATACACCGTACCGCCCACGAGCACGGAGTTGGTTACCGGGTCATACACCACCACCGCACCATAGTCATCACCCAACCACGGACGGTTGTTGAAACGCCGGGTCCACACCCGCTCACCGTCCGAACGGTACTTGACAGTCGCGATGTCGTAGTCGGTGCCGTCGTCATAGCTGTACCCGGTAACATACGCGTAGTCATCCCCGTCACAGCAAATTGACACCGCCACGTCATCCTCGTTCTCCGGGGTCCGGTTGTAGAACCTCACCCAATTGGTATCGCCGTCGCTGGAATCGTAGGATATGGTGCAGTAGTCGATATTCCGCACCGAGGTGTCGGAAGCGAAGCCGGTAACCAGCACGCGGCCCGAACCATCCAGGCAAATATCGAGCGCGCCGTCGCCGCCGGTCCCCTCCCGGCCGAAGACGCTCGCCCAGACCAGGGTTCCACCGCTGTCGTACTTGATGGTAACCAGGTCCAGCCCGGTGCTCTCCTCGGTGCACCAGCCGCACACGTAGACATTCCCTTCCGCGTCCACCGCCAGTGCCGACGCCGAATCCTCGTCGGCCCCAGCCCCGTCATAGACCGCAGTCCAGTCAAGCGTCCCGTCCGACAGGTACTTCTGCACCACGATATCGGCGTAGGACGCTCCGGTCACTGCGGTTCCGGCCAGGTAGACACAGCCGGCCGGGTCCACGTACATGTCCGAAACCCAGTCCTCATCGGACCGACCGCCATCGTATCTCCTGGCCCAGGCCGTATCGAGCTGGGCATGGGCCAGCGAAAGGCCGAAAGCCAGAATGCCCGCCGACATTGCGAATACACGCCAACGATTCATGCTACCTCCTGTTGTTTGGTCATGATCTACTCACTGACTCTATCCGGCATCGGGACTGCTGTCAACTGTCCGTGCGGCCTGCCTTGACTGCAGTCCCTGGCGGCAATATGCTGGTTCGTGGCTCTGACCAGATTGTATGCCCGGGCGCTGCGGGACTTCCTCGACTTCCTGCAGAAGGAACGCCGTTATTCGCCCCAGACAATCCGTGCCTACCGGGTCGATCTGGAACAGTTCCTCGACTTCTGCCGTGACCGGCTTGAGGCCAGGCCGCTCGGGCGGATTTCGCACGCCAACGTCCGAGACTTCCTCGGCCAATTGCTCCGCGGCGGGTACGAACGCCGCACCGCCGCCCGCAAGCTATCCAGCGTCAAATCCTTCTTCCACTACCAGGTCAGCGCCGAGGTCCTCCCGGTCAACCCGGCCCGCAACGTCAAAGGCCCACGCCTGGAAAAGAAGCTCCCCGGCTTCCTGTCCCAGTTTCAACTGCAACAGGCGCTCGACCTGCCTGACGAGACCGAACGGGAATGCCGCGACCGGGCGATAGTCGAGACGCTCTACGGCTCCGGACTGCGCGCGGCCGAACTGATCGGAATCGACGTGTCCGACGTGGACTTCGCAAACGAGACCATCCGCGTCCACGGCAAAGGCAGCAAACAGCGGATACTGCCGCTGGGCCGGGCCGAACGAACGGCAATCGAACGCTACCGGGAGAAACGGAAGAACAAGGACGCCCGTCCGCTTTTCCTCAACCAGAACGGAAAGCGCCTCAGCACCCGCTCGGTCCAGAAGATCGTCCGGCGCATCCTGCTCCGGGTAGCCGGCGCCGGCGCCACGAACCCTCACGCGCTCCGCCACGCCTTTGCCACTCACATGCTCGAACGGGGCGCCGACCTCAGGGCAGTCCAGGAACTCCTCGGCCATTCGTCGCTCTCCTCAACGGCAATCTACACGCACGTTTCGGTCGAACGGTTGAAGAAGATCTACGACAAGGCTCACCCGCGTTCCGGGAACTGATCCAGGCCACGGTCAGCGGAAGGTCGGCAGCAACTCCCGAATCAGGTTTCCATCCTGCGGTCCGTCCGTCACCCGGGCGCTTCCCGCCCCGGCGCGAAGCTCGGCGTATGGCCGGCGCGATGACCGGTAGAAAACGCCGAGCGGAATCCGCTCGCCCCACTCGAAAGTCCTGGCAAATGCGCCGTGACGGTCGGTCGGGTCGTATTCCTCATCGAGTTGGTACACGCGGTAGCGATACCACTGGTGGGTATTGACCCGGTTGAAACTGACGCACGGCTGAAGCACGTCCACCAGCGAGAAACCCGGATGCTCAATCGCCGCCTTGATGATATCGGCCAGGTGTCGGGCGTCGCCGGAGAACCCGCGCGCCACGAACCCGGCGTCCATCGCGACCGCCAGCGCAAGCGGGTTGAACGCAGGTTCAATCGCACCCGACGGCGTCGTCCCGGCAATCATGCCCGGGTCGCTCGTCGGTGACGTCTGCCCCCGGGTCAAACCATAAACCTGGTTGTCATGGACAAGATAGGTAATATCAGGATTCCGGCGCAGTGCGTGCAGCAGGTGATTGCACCCTTCGGCATACCCGTCGCCGTCACCGCCTTCGGCAATGACCGTCAGTTCTGGGTTCACCAGCTTCACGCCGAACGCAACCGGCAGCGCCCGGCCGTGGAGCCCGTTGAACAGGTTGCACCTGATGTAGTGCGGCGCTTTGGCCGCCTGGCCGATACCGGAGACAAAGCAGGTCTGCCACGGGTCCAGTTCCAGTTCCGCCAGCGCCAGTTCCACCGCCTCCCGGATCCCGAAGTTGCCGCAACCCGGGCACCAGGCGATTGCGTCCCGGCCGTCGTACTCGTCGGGTCTCATCAGTCCCCGGCTCCCAGGTACTGCTCGATTCCCTGCTCCACTTCGACCACGGTCAACTGCCTCCCATCGAAACGGAAAACCGTCCCGGCAATCCTCAACCGACTTTCCCGGGTCAGCAGTCGGGCAAGCTGGCCGCAGTAGTTGCCTTCGACCGTCAGCAGTTGCGCGGTCCGGCCGACTGCCTCCCTTACTGCTTCTGCCGGGAAAGGCCAGAGGTCGCTCAGGTGCACGAGGATGAGTCTATGGCCCTTGGAACGAAGCCGGCTGGCCGCTTCGCGGACGACTCCACCCACCGACCCGAAGCAGAGGACCGAAGTCCCGGCATCAGCATCGGCGCTGACATCCGGCCCGCGCAACTCACGCGCCAGGCCCTTGATCTTCCGCGCGCGCTTGGCGACCATCTCGTCCCGCATCTCCGCCGACTCGGTGATATGCCCGGCGACCGTGTGTTCGTCCGAGTCGGCCCGGACCAGTTGGACGGAATGCCCGGGCAGTATCCGGGGAGAAACCCCCGAATCGGTCAACTCGTAGCGACGGTAGGTATACGGCTGCGTGCCCCGCCATTCGGCATTGTCACTCGGACGGACCGGCCGCGTCGCTTTCACATCCGACTCCTCCACGGTCCAGAACGCGTCGGCGAGATACTGGTCGAAGAGCACTACCGCCGGCGTCTGATACCGCGTTGCCAGATGACACGCCCGCCGCACCGCGTCGAACGCCTGCTTCGCGTCGGCCGGCACCAGCACCACCCGTGGGAACTCACCGTGACCGGAATGAATCGCCGACAGCAAATCACCTTGCGCGGTCATTGTTGCCGGCCCGGACCTCATCTCGACGCACACTACGACCGGGGTTTCGGTCATCCCGGCCAGGCTCATCCCTTCGTTCATCAGCGCGAACCCGGGGCCTGCGGTTGCAACCAGACCGAGACCGCCGGCAAAAGAAGCGCCGATTGCCAGGTTGATTGCCGCGACCTCATCCTCCACCGACTCGACAATCACCCCGGTCTGCCCGGACCACGAAGCAAGAATCTCCAGCATACCAGTGCCCGGCGACCTCGTGCATCCGGCCGCAACCCGCACCCCGCCCGCAACCGCGCCGAGCGCCATCGCCTGCGACCCGCTCATGAACAACCGCTGCTTCGCACGTTCAATCGGTCCGACCTTCGCCAGCGTGCCCCGGCGCGCCCGGGAGCGAATCAACTCATACCCGGCCTGGGCGCACGCGATATTGCGGCCTGCCGCCTCGCCCCCGCCCGGTGAGAAACGTTCCTCCAGCAGACCGACCAGGATGTCGAAATCGTACTCCATCAATCCCAGCACCGCGCCGAGCGCTACCGAACCGGCCATTGCCTCGTCGCCGCCGTGCTTCTTCGCCAGGACGCGCAGCGGGCCTTGGACAACCTCAAGTCCGTCCTGCCGCTCAATCTCAACACTGTCGTCAGTGAGAACCACACCTCGCCCGTCCAGGTCGTCAAAGTGGAACCGGGCAAGCTGTGGCTCCAGCGCCACTACCAGGACGGCCTTGTCGCCGTCAGCCATGACCGGGTGGTCGGCAATCCTGACCCGGCTGAAGTTGTGTCCGTCGCGAATCCGGGACGTCACACTCTGCGACGCGAACACTTCGTACCCGCCGCGGACGAACGCCCGGCCCAGCAGTTCCGCGAGCGGCTGCACGCTCTGCCCTGCCGGCCCGGCGATGACAATGCTCAGGTCGAATGCATCACTCACCGGAACTCCTGACCGTCTTCTGCAGCAATCCGGCATCGACTCGGCGCGCGGTCAGCGAACCCTGCTTCAGTGCCGGAAGGCTCTCCTCATGACACTTGCGCCGGGCCTGATAGAACACGCCGATCCCAATCCTGCCGTCCTCCTGCTCCGGCCACTCCAGCGCCCGGACGAACGCCTGCTCGCGTCGGCGCGGGTCGTGGCCTTCCGAGTCAAGGTCGTACACCCGTTCGCTGTACCACTCGAAGGTATTGACCTTGTTGTGGGTAACACACGGCTGCAGCAGATCGATGAACCCGAAACCCCGGTGCTTCACCGCTTCGCCGATCAGCCATGCGAGATGCTTCGTCCTGCCGGCAAACCCGCGGGCAAGAAACGTCCCACCGGCGGCCAGGCCTACAGCCAGCGGATTGAACTTCGGGGTCCCGGTTCCGGTCGGGTCCATCCGGCTTGCGGACCCCACGCCCGAGCCCGGCAAAGACTGCTCACGCCTCGGACCATACACCCCGTTGTTGTGGACCAGGCAGGCGACATTCAGGTTGCGCCGGAATGCATGGACCAGGTGCCCGCCGCCTGCGCCGTAGATATCATCATCGCCGCCGACCGCGATGACAGTCAGTTCCGGATTGGCCAGCTTGACCCCCAGCGCGTACGCCAGCACCTGGCCGCGCAGCCCCTGCAGGAAATTGCAGCGCAGGTAATGCGGCATCTTGCCCGCCTGCCCGCCGCCGGAGACGACCACGACCTTCCACGGCTCGACCCGCAGTTTCCCGAACGCTTCGACCATCGCCTCCAGGACCCGGTGGTTGCCGCACCCCGGACACCAGTCCGGCTCCTGCTCCCGCCGCCAGTGTCGAATCGGACTCACCCCAACCTCCCGCGATACAGCCCGCGCAATTCGTTCGCCAGTTCTGCGCCTGCGAAAGGCCGCCCGTTGCTCTTCAGTATCTCCTCATCCGGCCGGCGTCGCGTCTCCTGCGTCAGCAGCCGCGCCAGTTGCCCGGTCGAGTTGTTCTCGACCGTGATTACCTGTCGCGCCCGTCCGATCCGGGCAATCACTTTCTCGCGCGGAAACGGCCACACTTCGCCCAGGTGGAGCAGCCCGACTTTCTTCCGCTCGGACCACAGGATATCGACCGCTTCGCGCACCGCGCCGAGGGTCGAGCCGAAACACAGCACGATGCAATCCTCGTCCTGCCCCGGGTACTCGGTCATCTCGCCGAAGCAGTCCTGCATCGGACCGTGCTTGCGCATCCGCTTGCCGTGCATCCTCACCCGGTTCTCCGCGTCTTCGGTCGGCAGTCCGGTCTCGTCGTGCTCGCTCCCGGTGCAGCACACAAACTGTTCCGGGAACCCGGGACGCAGCCGCGGCGACACGCCGGAATCGGTCACCGCGTAGCGCCGGTAGGTGAACGCCGGCCGGCCGTCCCACTCCGCGTCGTCGAAATCCACCGCCGGGTCCGCATCGCCCGTCAACGTCTCCGGCTCGAGCGTCCAGTGCGAATCGGCAATCTGCTGGTCGGTCAGCACAATCGCCGGCACTTGGAACTTCCCGGCCAGCTCGAACGCCCGCCGGGTCGCGTGGAATGCCTGGGCCGCGTCGCCCGGCGCGAACACGAACCGCGGGAACTCGTCCGCCGCAGCGTTGATTGCCATCAGCAGTTCCGCCTGCTCGGTCCTGGTTGGAAACCCGGTCGCCGGACCGGGCCGCTGCGCCACGACGATTACCACCGGGTTCTCGGACATCGCCGCGAACCCCAGCCCTTCGGTCATCAACGAGAACCCGCCGCCCGAAGTCGCGGTCATCGCCCGCACCCCGGCGTACGACGCGCCGATAGCGGCATTGACGGCACCGGCCTCATCCTCGACCTGCTCGACAACCAGGCCGAATCGCTTCTGCTTCGAAGCCAGGTACTCCATTATCCCGGTCGCGGGCGACATCGGGTAACCGGCATAGAACCTGACCCCGGCCGCGAGAGCGCCCAGCCCGGTTGCCTGGCTCCCGGTCAGCAGCAGCCGCCTCACCGGGTTCTCGACCGGTGGAACGATACCCGGGCTGCTCTTCGCCGTCCCGGCCTCGGCCACGCGGAATCCGGCCCGGGCCGAGTTCAGGTTAGCGGTAACCACGCTGCGCCCTTTGCTCCCGAACCGCTCCTTGAGCGCCGCTTCGAGCAGCTCAAACCGTGCCCCGGCCAGTAAGAACGCCGCGCCCAGACCGACCACGCCGGCCATCGCCGCCCCGCCCTGCTTCTTTGCCAGCTCTCTCATCGGTATCGCCACCTGCCGCGTCCTGCCGGCCGAAACAGCCTGACCCGAACCTTCGCTGACCACCAGGGCGTTCCCGGACAAGTCATGCCGGTGCTCGGTGACCGACCGTGCGTCCAGCGCCAGCAGCAGATTGAACTCCGGGGAGATGCAGTTGACCGGCCGGTCCGACACGCGGACCCGGGTGAAGTTGTGCCCGCCGCGAATCCGGGACATCACGTCCGGGTATGCGAACACGTAGTATCCGCCGCGGACCATCGCCCACGCCAGAATCTCGCCGGTCGACCTGACCCCCTGCCCGGCCTCACCGGCCACGACGAATGTCAAGTCAACCACAGGTGACTATCATAGGACAGAACGGAAACCCGGTCAAGCACAGCGCCGCTCCCAGGAACCGGGATAGAACTACAGATGGACACGGATGGAACTGCCGAATGACGATTGCCGATTTCCTCCTGTTCTGCCTGGGTCTATCTGCGTTTATCCGTGGTTTTCGCTCCTGTGTCGGTTCTCGGGCTGTCCGGCAGGGAAGCGGGCCGGAACCGGTCCCGGCCCGCTCTGTCTGTTGCGCTTCTTCGGTTACTCGATTCTAACCAGCTTCTTCACGTCGCGGAACTCATCCGCAACCATCAGGCAGTAGTAGACGCCTCGTCCCGACCGCCGGCCCTGCTCGTCGCAGCCGTCCCAGACGGCGTAGTCGAATCCCGGCTCCCTGAGCCCGGACGCCAGGGTCCGGACAAGCTCCCCGGTTGCCGAGTAGACCGCGATATTGACCCGGCCCGGTCGCGGCAGTCCGTACCGGATTGCGACCCGCGCCCGGAACGGGTTCGGCATCCCGCTCCCGAGCACGAAGTCGGTCGGCAGAACCGTCTGCTCCGCGACCCCGACGCCCGGAATCACAATCACCGAATCCTCCACCAGGTCATTCGCCGGGCCGCTGTCGCTGACCAGCATCGTGCTGCACCGGGTCGCGTGGGTCCCGACCTGGACCGCTTCCCACGCGGCGAACTCGACCGGGTCCGCGGCCCCGGCCGCGACCGTCACCTGCCGGACGTCGGCATAGACGATGCCGACCGTGAACTTGGCGAAGAACGTCTCCGCCAGGGTCCCGAAGTTCTCGACAATCGCCTTCGGGATTACGACGGTCGCCGAATCAATCCTGCCCACCGGCTCCACAATCTCAATCGCCCCGACGTCGTGCACCGGCCAGGCCACGACCACCGCGCCGGAAACCGAATCGTTCGCCGGGTTCATATCGCCGGGCAGGCGGACAACCGACGCCACGTCATACGAGCCCGGGTCCACCGCTGTCCAGCGCGTGAACTCGCAGACCGCCGTATCGCCGGGTCCGAGCGCGACCCGGATGCTATCCTGATACTCCTGGTCAATCGCCGACCGGCCGGCCGTGGACAGCAAGCCGACCCCGCCCGGACTGAACGCCATCCGGCCCGGCTCGATGCCGGCTATCGCTTCGCCGACCGGCCCGTGAATACCGAACCAGACCAGGACGTCGGCCGAATCGGTGCCGAAGTTCTTCACCACGGTCTGCGGCACGACAACCGCGCCCGAATCGACCGTGCCCGCGGGCGCGAGAATCGCAGTCGCCGCGACGTCCGTCACCCTCATCCACGTCGAATCGGTCATCCTGTCATTCTCCGGCCGGGCGTCATCCGCAAGCCGGGTCGAGCAGGAAACGACGCACGCCCCGCGCCGGGTCGGACTCCAATCCGCAAACTCCACCTGGCGACCGGTACCCGGCACGTGGTCGGTGACGACCCGCTCAACGTAGTAGTCCGGCCCGATTGCCATGCCGACCGTGTAAGTCTCGGCCAGCACACCGTAGTTATGGACCGAACACGCCGGAGTCACGACCGCGCCCGAATCAATCACCCCGACCGGAACCACAATCGCAGTCACACCGACGTCCGGGAAACCGTACTTGATTGTCGCGTAGTCATAGTCGGCGCCGGCGACCTGCACCAGCCCGGTCACGCAGACGTACCCGTCGCCGTCCACCGTCACTGCATTCGCCTGGTCGCTGCCGTTCCCCGGGCCGTCGTAGCTCGTCGCCCACTCCAGGTTCCCGGCCGAATCGTAAGCGACCGTGGCGTAATCACTGGAGCCGCCCGAACTCACGCTCTGGCCGGTCACGTAGACGTCGCCCGAACCGCCGACCGCCAGTCCGTAGGCCCGGTCGGTGCCGTTACCCGTACCGTTGTACCGCGCAACCCACCGCTCGCTTCCCGCGGAATCATACGTCAGGGTAACGTAATCATAATCGGTTCCCAGCCCCAGGCTCCGCCCGGTCACGTGCACGCCGCCCGCGCCGTCCGGCACGACCGCGCTCGGCTCGTCGATACCGTCGCCCGGCCCGTTGTACCGTGCCGACCACTGCTCCACCCCCGCGGAACTGTACATCACGGTCACGATGTCATTGACGGTCCCGACGCTGACCCCGGTCACGTACACCCACCCGGCCGCGTCGGTCGCAATCGCCAGCCCGTCGTCATACCCGCCGCCGTCGTACCGGGCGACCCAGTCTTGGGTTCCGGCCGAATCGTACCTGATGGTCGCGAAATCCCGGGCCGTGCCCACGCCCCAGCTCTGGCCGGTCACGTAGACGTTCGCCGAATCATCCAGGCACAACGCGTGCGCCTCATCCGACCCCGCGCCCGGACCCTGGTACCTGCCGACCCAGAGCTCGACTCCGTCCGGGTCGTACTTCACGGTCGCGTACTCCCGGCTGCTCAGACTCCAGCTCCAGCCGGTCACGTACACGCACCCCGCGCCATCCACCGCAATCGACCGCGCGAAATCCTCGGAACTTGCCGGCCCGTTATACCGCGCGGCCCACTGCTGCACTCCGGCGGCGTCGTACTTCACAGTCGCATAGTCGGTCAAAGAATCCGGACCGCCGTAACTCACGCCGGTCACGTAGACATTACCCGAATCGTCCACCGCTATCGCCTGCGCCTCGTCGCTGCCGCTGCCCAAGCCGTCGTATCGCGCCGCCCACTGCTGCACCCCGGCAGCGTCATACTTCACAGTCGCATAGTCGTTGTTCGCAGCCGCACCGACACTCGACCCGGTCGCATACACATTCCCCGAATCATCGGCCGCAATCGCCCGGCCGTAGTCCGCGCCGCCACCCGGCCCGTCGTACAGCCTCACCCAGGCCGTATCAACCTGCGCAGACGCCAACGACGCCGACACGCAGACCACAATTGCCACTATCGGAAGACAGAACCGCTTCACACTTCCTCCCTCGTTTCCGGGTGGAACCTGAAAATCAACATGCCATCCGTACTCCACCCATACACGGACAGCCGGCGCAACTCCCGCAACTATCGCCTCTTCAACTCTACTGCCATAATCCTACACCCATCGGTAGTACCTTGTCAAGTCCGCCCGGCTTCCTCATTTCTCACTCTGCACTCTGACATCTGCATTCTGCCTTCTGCCTTCTCCTCCCGTGTTGTGCCATCCGATGGCACTTTCCGCTCGTTCCATTCTGCCCGTGTCCATCTGTGTTCATCCGTGGTTTACTCCGGTCCGCTTCCGCAATCTGCATTCTGACTTCTGCACTCTGCATTCTGCCTTCTCCTCCCGTGTCCATCCGTGGTTCATTACGCAGAAGGGCGGGTTTCCCCGCCCTCTGTTTTGGTATCTCGTTACGTTCGACTACGGACCGACCGGCGCCGGGACGTGGAAGACCTCGTCCCTTATCGTCTCCAGCACCGACTGGGCAAGGCCTTCGCCGACCCAGCGGTCCACATACAACTGCACTTTCTCCGACAGGATGTGCCCGGTATGCTTCTTCGCCGCCTTGTTCACCTGGCGCGCGAAATTCAGGTAGTCGACCACGTCGCGCGGCCTCACGCTCTGGTTATCGACCACCTGCTTCACTCCGAGCTCCATCTGCTCCTGGGCGATGAACGCCGCCTTGGCATGCGCGAAGTACGCCGGCTTGCCGGCCTCGTTCACCTGCTTGATCCTGTCAGGACTATACTTCCGATTCCAACTGTCGGAGCGGTCCTCCGACGGGACTACTCTGCGATATTCCATGAGGTTATCCCTCCTCCATTCCGGCGCTGGATATCCCGGGCACCCGCGGC
This sequence comes from uncultured bacterium, assembly GCA_965370805.1. Taxonomy (GTDB): domain Bacteria; phylum Hydrothermota; class Tepidihabitantia; order Tepidihabitantales; family Tepidihabitantaceae; genus CBDUVZ01. The sequence continues at coordinate 45,050 of CBDUVZ010000010.1, forward strand.
GCCGGCTTGCGCGGGCATCGGTCAGACGGCCTCAGGCCGCCTGCATCAATCCCTGGTGGTACGTTTCCACCTGAAATTACCACGGCCCCCTGGCCGCCATCCGCATCCTACATTGAGCCATCGGATGGCACCTGCTCCTCCGTCGCAGAGCGGCATTTGCAGTTTGCACTCTGACTCATCTTCGTGCTCTTTGTGTCTTTGTGGTTTCATTCCGTCCCCAGGACCGGCAGGGTGAACTTCCGTCCGTCCTCGGACCAGAACCGGTCCGGGTCGTAATAAGTAGTGTACCGGCGCACCCACGGCCGCATGTGGCGTAGAATCCGCTTCACCTCCTCCAGCGTCAACTGCAGGTCTGCGGCCAGCTTCTCGAAACCATCCAGCCGCAGCAGTCGCCGCGAAACGCACCGCTTCACCAGCGGGTCAACGCCGGACAGCGAAACCTCCAACTGCTCCCGCGCCCGCTTCCGCGCAAACGCCTCCAGCGGATTCGACCTGTCAACGCCCGACGCACCACGCTTGACGCCCGACGCATTGTGGCCTTTTGCCCTCTTGGTGTTCTTGGTGCCTTATATATTATACTGGGTTCATGAAGTATGATTGTGGGACGCTGTAATGA
>CBDUVZ010000011.1:0-44217 GCA_965370805.1 uncultured bacterium
GCACCCGGCTCCGGGCGTTTGTGCACCATGAGACGAAACATGGGAAGCCGGTCGGCAGCGTTGAACGAAAGGATAAACAAGAAATGAAAACCATGCCCGGTCCGTTGACGGGCATGTAATTGTAGCTGCAGCGTCCGGCTTCAAATTCAAACTGGGGCTTGTAGACAACGAAACAACGCGAACCCTTTGGCCCGGCGTTGTGAATACGGTACTGTTCCGACTTTTAGTCATAGCTTGCTTCACTCCCTCCTTAGGAGCACACTAAAGATACAGAAAAACCCGCCCCGCGTCAACCCCCAACCGCCGTTTCTTGACAACAAGCCGGAATAGACCTATCGTTCTGCCAATGGAACCAGCAACACCCGGGCGCAAGAACAGCAATCCGCAATCATCAATCTACAATCTGAAATCCGGAACGCCTGTCCCCCGCCATGAAGATTGACAAGCGAGACGGACAGATGAAGTTGGATGGATGGGTAGGGGATGAGCAATGAGCCCACGAGTGACCCCTTGACGCCCCCTGCTGACCGCCTTACACTAACTCCATGAGGTTCAAGTTACTTGTCTTTGTACCCGTGCTGCTGGCGTGTGGCCTGCACGCGGATGGCTACGACGGCTGGCACATGAGAGGCGTCCGTGTTCTCCTCAGTGACGGCTCCGTTGCAGAAGGCTGTGTGATCTGGCGGAGACCGGCCGTCCAGAAAATGATGGGCGTCAAGAACCCGGTGTTCCCCACCAGCTTGACTAGGATGCCCAAGAGGGACGACATATCGCTTTATCCCGACTCCATAATCCGGGAGGTCATGTATCCGGACAGCGGAATCAGAGTGGCCATCGCAGACCCGCAATCCCTCAGGGTTGCTGACGTACGAAGCATCGAAGCCCGTCCCAGTCCTCACGACGGATACTACTACGGAGGCATCGGCGGACCGCCGCGCGTCCTCCCCCGCTCCGCTGAACTGCTGCAGAAGGAACCCCTCGCCATGTGTGTCGGCTCGACCGAGACGGCCAACATCTACTGGCTGAGCTACAACCGGTACGTCACCAAGGAAGACCTAGCACCGCTCTGCCGCGAGCCGCTCGTGAACTACATCGGACCAAGTGAATTGACCGAAAGAAACGGACTCATCTGCCTCCGCTTCTCATACGGCCTCTAGAACTAACGGGGGCTAATTAGGGACAGCCACCTATTTCTGCCGGGGAATTCCGGGGACATAATAAGAGACTATTGGCATTGGGAAATCAGTGACGCGACACTCTATCCGGGTCCAAGCGCCCACCCCTGACCGCCATCCAATTCCCGATTCCAGATTGGTGATTGCGGATTGCGGGGCAGGCGCAGACGGCAGCCGACCCGCCCTTGACATCCGGCCGGAATCGGATAGAAATTAGAAGATGGAATCAGACAGCCCCGCAACCCGATTCCCGTCCCCCGCCATGAAGATTGACGAGAAAGACGGCCAGGCGAAGTCGGATGGGGAGGAGTTAGGCAATGTGTCCCCATAACTCCCCACTGGGCTCAGAATACTGAGATAAGGAGAAGCCATGAAGATAGTTCGACTAATCGGCTCTTTGGCCTTCGTACTCGGGCTCTTCGTCACGGTCTTTGCCGGGATGCCCTGGTATGTGTACCACGACCCGACCCTGCCCTGGTGGCTGAGGACCGCGGTCTTCTGCATTATCGGTGGCATCCTCCTGGTCCTGCTGACCGTGGCCGCGGAACAGAAGAAACGCAAGGCACCGGGAAAGAAATCCGCAACCGGTGAGTCCGGGCCTCGGGTGATGCTTCTGAATTCTTCGGAAGTCGCAGGCCGTGAAGTCACCGAGACCCTGGGGCTGGTCCGTGGTCACACCATCTTTGCCATCTGGCTTGGCAGGGACCTTTCCGCATTGGTGCGGCTGGTCATTGGCGGTGAGCTGATTGAGTACACCGAAATGATGGGGCGGGCCCGCGAAGTGGCTACCGGTCGGATGATAGCCCAGGCCGAGAAGCTGGGAGCTGACGCGATCACAAACATCCGCTTCATGACCACCAGTGTGATCGGCAGTGCGGCTGAGTTTCTGGCCTATGGCACGGCGGTCAAGCTCAGCAAGCCAGCCGTCTGACACGCGCCCGGCTCAGGCCGTTTGTCCATTGCCGGGGAGATTCGGAGTCCCGGTGACATAAGACTCATCTCCCCCCGCCGCCATGAAGATTGACAAGCAACCCGACCGGACGAAGTCGGATGGATAGGAGATAGCAATGTACCCCCATAGCCCCCAGGAAAAGAGACGTATGAACTCCCGCACCATTGCGATTCTGACGGGCGTGCTCCTCCTTGTGCCCGCAGCTTACGCCGGTGCCGAGGCGGATTCTCTCAAGCAGCAAGCCGTTGAGGCATACAAAGCCGGGAAATACCCGGCCGCAGTTTCGCTGATGCAGCAAGCGGTTGCCGAGAGCCCTGACGACGCCGAAGCCCATTTCCGGCTGGGTTGGTATCTGCACTACCTGAGTTATGATTCGCGGCCCCTGAGCGGATTCAGCCTTGAGACATCAAACCGGATACTGTCCCATCTGGCGCGAGCGGTTGAGCTTGACCCGGGCCTGGGCAATGCCCGGTATTTCATTGGTGCCGAGTATGGAGTCCGGGCGCGCGAAGCGCTGCGGACCGGTGACATCGAGAAGGCTGAGGCCGAGTTCCGGGCCGGCCGCAGCAAGGGCGGTTTCCCGGACTGGATGATTGAGTATGGCCGGAATGTACTCAAGGCCTGCAAACAGAACGCCATCCTGTTCACGGGTGGAGACGCGGAGACCAACCCGATTGAGTATCTGCAACTGGTTGAAGGATACCGGTGCGATGTCACGGTTGTTCCGATGGCGCTGCTCGACGTGCCGTGGTTCGCCCAACTGTTGCGGGATGGGCTTGAGCACGCGGTTGTCCCGGCCCCGATAAGCTGGAACGACGCCCAGTTGGCCTCGATGCGGCCCTACAAGTGGCAGGCATGCACGCTGCAGGTGCCGAGAGGTTCGGACGAGTCGTCAGCCGGAGCCGTGATGTCGTGGTACGTCGAGCCTGACCTTTCCACCGGCAAGAAGACCTTGCTGAGCGCGGGCCGGGCCTTGCTCGTTGACATCATCGAAACGAACGCCTGGCTCAGACCGGTATGCTTCAGTCTCGGGATTCCAGTACCGCAACTGGCCGGGCTCAAGCCGCACCTGCGGCTCTGCGGTCTGGCGTACGAACTGCCGCCCACGAAAGCCCCTGACCCGGACACCAGACTCATCGAGGACGTCCTGCTTGACCCGGAGTCGTATCAGGACCTGACCGACCTGAAGGAGCACGACATGCCACGAGCATCCGGGGTTCTCTTGAATTACCATTCGGTCCTGCTTCAGCTTGCGGCCTGGCACGCGAAGTCCGGGGACCCGGACAAAGCTCGGGATGTGCTGGACCGGAGGGCACAATTGCTGCCCGGCGATCTCCTGCCGATTCCCGAGCCGATGAAGAAAATGGCGGACGGCCTGCGCGCGACACTGAAAGGCACAGATGGTGAGCACTGATGGTGCCCGCCGCCATGAAGATTGACAGGAAAAGCAGACGAAGCCGGATGGGTAGGGCTTCACTGGAATCGGAAATGCGTAAGAAGAACAACATCCTCAGTTTCCCAAAGGAGTAAAGGCATGACAAACGAAAACCTGATGACCTATTGCGGAAGCCACTGCGGAACCTGTGCGCGGTCTACCGGGTTCACGGCGTTCAGAGAAGCCGCATCGCTGCTGGCTGAACTCACCGACGCGCACGGGTTCCACCACTGGATGCCCGAAGCGGTGAAGGATTTCGACTATGCCGAATTCCGCAAAGGCCTGACCTTCTTCGCGGACCCGGAATCGTGGCTTGTCTGCAGGAACGGTTGTCGCGCCGGCAAAGGCGGTCCTCCTTCCTGCGTGCGCGAGTGCTGCCGGGAACACGGCGTGGACGTCTGCTTCGACTGCCCGGATTTTCCGTGCGAGAAAGCACGAGCTTTCGACGGCATTGAAGACCGGACCAGGGAGTACAAGCAACTGGGCAGAAAGGAGTGGCTGCGCCGTCTTGAGGAAAAGGCATCCCATGGGTTCGAAGCACACACCGGGAAGTACTACCAGGTGAAGGTCAAACAGGACTGAACGGCTACCGATTTCCGCCCGCCGTTGACCGCCCTCCGATTCCGGATTGCAGATTAGTGATTGCGGGACAGGCGCTGTCCGCCGCCGGTAGTTGCAGACGGTCGTTTCCTGCTGTATGCTTGGCCACGGAGGTCAAACCATGAAGTTCTTGATAACTATTCACCGGGATGAGGATGGAATGTACATCGCCGAATGCCCCTCGATTCCCGGATGCGTAAGCCAGGGCAAGACCGAGGAACTGGCTGAGCAGAACGTCCGCGAGGCCATCAGTGAATGCCTCGAAGTACGCGCCGAAAAGGGAATGCCCCTGACGGTCACGACCCGCCAGATTGAAGTCCCAGCCTGATGGCGCCGATTCCACTTCTCAGGCCCTGACAAGTCGTTCGGGCCTTTGAACGGCTCGGCTGGGATGTAGCCCGCCAGCGTGGAAGCCACATCATCATGACCAGGCAAGGACATATCGCTACTCTGTCAATCCCGAAACACACGCAGGTCGCCCGAGGTACACTCCGTGCCCTCATCGCCCGAGCCGGTGTCACGATTGAGGAATTCGCAGGCGCAGCAGACAGATAGCGGCAATCCACCCTTCCCGATTCCGGATTGCAGACCATCAGGGAATGGCGAATGGCGAATTGCGAATGGCGAATGAAACGAGGAGGGTTGCCGCAGTCGCTTCGCTCCTTCGCAATGACAACTCTCCTCTTTGTGCCCTTCGTGTCTTCGTGGTAAGACTCCGGTCCTCAGCCTTGGTGCACTTGGCGTCCTTGGCGGTTGCTTCCTCCTTCCGTCTTTGGACTGCGGCAGCAGAGCTGCCGCTTTGGTTCTCCGTAGCGTCGTTTCGGGAAAGGAAAAGCGGGAGCTTCGCGCCCGCACTCCATATCCTGCGCTCTTGGCGGTTTTCCTCCCTTTCCGGTCCGCTGTCCGCCGGCCGCAGCCGATTCTACGGCTTGTATTCGAATTCGAGGTGGAGTCTAAGTTGCTCGCCTTTGAGTTCGGGCGCGGGTCTCAGTAGTCCAATCAGGTGTCCTTGAGCTTGTCCAGCATCTCTGCAATCAGGGGTTGGGTTTCGGGCAGGTTCCTTGTGACGATCTCCCAGACAATGGTCAGGTCGATTCCGAAGTACTCGTGGACCACGATATTCCTCAAGCCAATCATTCGCTTCCAGGGGATGTCGGGATAACTACGCCGTGTCTCTTCCGGGATGTTCCTTGAGGCTTCGCCGACAATCTCGAGGTTCCTGACAACCGCGTCCACTACCAGAGTCTTGCCGGCAAAGGAATCATAGCCGAGACCCCTGACGTAGCACTCGATTTTCCCCGTAGCCTCCAGGATATCCTCAGCGTACATCACTGGTGACCTGTTTTTCATGCGTAGACTGTCTCGCTCAGAATCGCGTCTTTCAATCGGGGCTTGAGAGCCCGCACGGTAACCAGGTCCACTCTTCTCCCGAGAATCCCTTCCAGAAACTCCTTGAGGTCGACGAACTCCCATCCAATCGGACCGGAGAACTCAACCAGGATATCTACGTCACTCCCCTCGGATTCTTCTCCCCTCGCACAGGAACCGAAGACTCCTATCGTCTTCACTTTGAACTTCCGGGCGAGCACCGGCTTGTATTCGCTGAGCGTTTCCGCCAGTTGTTGTCGCATCACATTGCTGTCCTTTCAGTCCGCCGTCGGGCAGGACTAGACTAAGCCGCCCTGCACCCCTGTCAAGTCGGACCACATCACCCAGGAACCGGGATAGAACCACAGACGAACACAGATCGACACAGATTGATATCGCACTTCGGCATTTCCTTCTCTGCCTGCATTTATCTGTGTTTATCAGTGGTTTTCGCTCCTATGTCGGTTTTCGGGACATCAGGTGGGAACGGACGCCGGCCGCAGCCGGACCTACGGCTTGTATTCGAATTCGAGGTGGAGTCTGAGTTGCTCGCCTTTGAACTCGGGCGGCAACTGCGGCAGCTTGTCGGTCACGAGCACCGCCCGCTCGCACGAGGCGTCGTAGCTCGCGTCGCCCGAGCCTTTTTCGAGCTTGACTTCCCTGACCGTGCCGTCTTTCTCGATAGTGAAGAAAACCGTCGCCAGGAACGTCCGCGACTGGCCGGCGTACGGGTTGTACCAGTTCTCGGCAATCTTGGACAGGATGATATTCAGGTAGTAGGAATACCCGAGCGCTTCCGCGCCGTCAATCCTGGCCCCGAGCCCGTGCTTCCTGACCATGCTCGGCTTCTTCTTCGGCTCGGTCTTGGGTTTGGACTGGGTCTTCGGCTTGGGTTCGACGACTGATGCTTTCTTCGGCGTGGTCACCGGCGTCGGCGTGCCGGGATTGACCAGCCGGACCGCGAATACCTCGGGCCGCGGCTGCTGCTTTGTCAGCCGCATGCCGGTGACAACCGCGAGCACTCCGACCAGCACGAAATGACCGGCGAGTGAGAACAGAATTTCGCGCTTCATTTCGGCAGGGCCACAAGGCCGATATTGGTAATCCCCTGCTCCCGGATCTCACCGAGGATGAACATCACCAGTCCGTAATCGACCCGCTTGTCCGCCCGGATGTAAACCCGGTCGTACTCGGCTTTCGCGAGCTGGTCGCCGAACGCCTTGGCAAACCCTTTCTTCGTCGTCTTCTGCCGGCCGACCGTGATGCCGCCGTCGGTCTTGATGCTGACCGTCAGTCCGGTCTTGGGCTGCGGCTCAATCGACGACGCCCGGGGCAAGTCAAGCTCAACCCCCTGACGCCGGCTCAGGGCGGTGGAAACACCGGCAATCAGGAAGATTATCATCAGTGTGAAGCTGACGTCCGCCAGCGAGGTCATGTTCATCTCGGCCATGAACTTCAGCCGCCGGTTCTTCACGCCCGTACCCTCACGTCACCCGGACGCGGAAACCCCGGGAGCAGTTACTGTTCATCCGGCGTCGGCGTCTCTTCGCGGTGGGAATCGTCGAGGTGCGAGGAAACAATCTCCCGCCGGAACGTCCCGGTCAGTTCCGACGTGAACCGCTCCATATCGGAATTCAGGTCCCGCACTTTCGCCACGAAATGGTTGTAGAAAATGGCGGCCGGTATCGCGACCACCAGCCCGACCACGGTCGTAATCAGCGCGTCCGAAATCCCGGGCGCAATCTTCTGCAGCGTGAGGAACTGTTCGCCCCGCATCTCCATGAACGAACGCAGGATGCCCTGCACGGTTCCGAGCAGTCCGAGGAACGGCGCGACATTGGCCGTTATCGCCAGGAAAACAAGCGACTTCTCAAGCCGGTCGTTCTCGTGCGACGCCGCCCGTTCCATCGCTTCGGTCACATTGGGAATCAACTGCTGCAGGAGGCCGGGCCGGTCGGTAATGCCCTTCAACTGGTCGTGCAGGCTGTTCCACTCTTTGACGCCGGCCAGCAGCAGGCTGGAAAGCGGGGATTCGCTCAGTTTCCGCGCGGTCGCCTGGTAGTCTCCAAGCCGGACCCGGCGGCCGAACAGGTCCAGGAACTGCCGGGTCTGCTTGCGCGCCCGGCCCAGCAACCGTGACTTGCGGATGATGACGGCCCAACTGACAATCGACGCCAGGAACAGGGCAATGAGAATAACCTGGGCGAACAGCCCGGCTGAAAGAAAGGGGCCGAAGAACCCGCCGGCCGCCTGCCCGGTATCAGGCATCGGTTATTGCTGTGGGAGAAGCCGGTCCTGCGCCAGCCTGGCCTCGGTTGTGCCCGGGTACTTCTCGACGACCGCCGCGAACTGCCGGCGGGCGTCATCTTCCCGGTTCTGGGCCCGATAGACCAGACCCAGCTTGTATTCCGCGGCCGGCACCTTGTTGCCTTCCGGATGGTCGGTCAGCACCCGCTTGAACTCCTCCTCGGCCTGCACCAGCTCGCCGTTCGAATGATGGCACTCGCCGATCCAGTACTGGGCGTTATCCGACAGGTCCGAAGCCGGGAACATCTGCAGGTACTGCTTGAATCCGGCAATCGCCACCTGGTATTTCCCGCGTGTGAAATCGAGGTACGCGGTGGCGTACAACTGGTCAGGGTCAATCGCGACGGCAACCGAGTCGGGCACTGCCGCCGTACTTCCCGGTTGCACCGCGGTGTCGGGCGGCGTGGCATCACCGTACCACACCCCGAGCTTGCGGCCAATCCGGGCGACCCGCTGTTCCTGGTCCAGCGCCCTCGCCTCCAACTGGTTCAGCTTCGACATCAGGGCTTCAAGGTCGGTGAGCAGGTCGGCGCGCAGTTCCTGCTGCCATTCGGCCTGGTCCGTCTGCTGCGTCTCGATCCGGTCGGTCCGGGCCGCCAGCGAATCGAGCATCGCCCCGCGCCTGACGTACTCGCGGTGCCAACTGCACCCGGAAAAAAGCGAGACAGCCAGCAGGCCCCAGGTCACTGCCAGTCCGAAGCTGGCTATGCGCTGAAGCCTACCGGCTGTCATCAGTCATCGAAGCAGTTCTTGAGAACCTGCCGCTACTCCTCTTCCGCCTTGAACTCGCAGCGCCGGTTCTGCTCATACTTGGCGGGACTGGTCGTCACCATGTTCTCCTCGCCGAAGCTGATAGTGGAGAGCCATTCCGCGGCCACTCCCAGTTTGATGAGATAAGCCTTCGCCGCTTCGGCCCGACGCTGACCGAGGGCCATGTTGTATGCCGAAGTGCCGAGCGGGTCACAATGCCCCTCGATTGCGACCATCCGCTCATCCGCTGCCTTCATCTGGTCCGCGTTATCCTTCAGGATATCCGCATCGCCTGACCTGATGCCGGACATGTCGAAATCGAAGTAGATCGTGTTCAGGTTCAGCTCGAGAGTCTCCACGGTGATTGGCGGCATCGTATCCGGCGGCGGCGGCGGCGGAATCGGCTCGTCCGGCTTGACGTACTTCTTCGGACAACCGACCGCGGTCAGCATCAGAGCAACACCTACCATCACAGTAAGCAGTCTGACTGTGGTTTTCATCTGCGATCCTCCTCAGTTACCTGGACTACGTTTCTCCAGTTCTCAATCATTGCCGGTTGGCTCGACAGATACTGCCCGCCGGAGCCTTCATAACGCAAGAAATCTAACTCCGCACGGAATCACTGTCAAGTCAAACTTTCTCGGGGCGCACGGCCGGTGAGCGCGCATATCGGCCCCTCCGGCTTGACACCAACCCGGAAGGAACCTAGTATCTACCCCTGAATGGATAGTCAATCACTGCCGAGTTGATGCGACCGGACAAGAAGAAAAGGCTCCTCGGAATCGAAGCGCTGGGCGCCCGGCTCAGAGAACTGCGGCTGAAGTCAGGTCTGTCCCAGATGAAACTCGCCGGAAAGATGGGGTTCAATCCCACCCACGGATACAAGTACGTCCTGCGCATCGAGAAAGGCCTTGTCCCAAACCCGACGCTGCGGACAATCGTCGCGTTCCTCGAAGCGTGCGGGGCCGGGTGGAAGGACCTGACCGACATCCTGCCGGGAATCGGAAGCGGACCGGCCGCTGCAACTCCGTCTCTCGCCGCGGCCGCCCGCACCGGACGCAAACCCGGCCGGAAGCCCGGCAAAACCAGGACGAAGCAACCGGAGCCCCCGGAGCCCACCGCGATAGTGCCACGAGACCCACGACCCCTGCGGGTCAGGAGAAGGTCCGAACTCATATCCCGGCGAGCGGAACGCACGCAACAGTACTGGACCCGGGTATCCGAAGCCGAAGACGCAGTGACCAACATGCTCGGCTCTCTTCACGTCCTCTCCAGCGTCCGGCACGACTACGTCGCTTTCGTGCGGCCCTGCTGCTCGGTCGTCCAGTCGTCCGCTTCGACCGGCCGGCGAACCGTCGAGCGGGAGCTGACCGCGCTCGTCCGGTCCGCGGCAGCCAAAGGTCTGGATCAGACCGTCCTGCTCAGGGTCAAGGACATCTGCCTCGAACACTTCAAGACCGAGGAGAATCCCCGGACCTGATGTCCAGACCCGGTCCGGTTTCGCTTCTGACTATGGTGGCTCTTGCCATTGCGCCGGTGACGTCCCGGGCCGCGGCCGCACCGTCCGGCTCTTCCAGTAGAGTCTCGTACGAAATCCAGGCCCGGCTCGATGAGCGTACTCACACCGTCACCGGCACCGAGCGCATCGTCTACCGGAACCAGTCAGCGGACACGCTCCACTCCATCTGGCTTCACCTCCATCCTCGGGCCTTCCGCTCCCGGAACACCCGGTTCGCCCGGGAACTCGAAGCCGCGGGATGCTACAACCTGGCCTGGGCCGACCGGTCCGAACTCGGCGACATCACGGTCACCCGCCTCGAATCCGGCGGGGCGCAACTCAGCACCCGGATTGAAGGGACCGAAATGGAAGTAACGCTCGCCCGGCCGCTCGGGCCCGGTGACTCCACTATCCTGACGGCCGACTTCACACTCCGGATTCCCCGCTTCTTTGCTGCCTGCCTCGGCCGCCGCGGACGATTCCACGTCTTCGCCGGCTGGCATCCCCAGGTCGCAGCCCGCGGCGAAAACGGCTGGCACACCGGCGGGATTCATCCGGCCGCCCGTGCTCCCGCGCAGCCCGGCGACTACGTCGTCACCCTGTCCCTGCCCGCGGACCTGGTGGTGGCTGCCACCGGCAGCCTGGTTGACGGCAACGAAGAACTGACCTGGATGACGTGGCCGCCCGAGTTCCGGAACCTGATGTCGGACACGACCAAGACGCTCACGTTCACGGCCCGCGACGTCGCCGAATTCGCCTGGGTCGCGGCGCCGGACTTCGTCGTCTCCCGGGACTCGGCCCGAACCACAAAAGTCAGCATCCTGGCCCGGAGCACCAACCGGGTCGCCTGGCTCCGGATTCCGGAACAGGTCCGCGCAATCATCGATGAGTACGCCGAATGGTACGGCCCGCCGCCGGCCTCGGACATTGCCGTTCTGGATGCGACCGGCATCACGCCGGCCGACGCATCCTATCCCGGCCTCGTCGTCATCTCGCAGCGCAGCATACCGTTTACCCGGCTCCAGGAAAAAGCGCTTGCCCGCCAGCTTGCGTTCCAGTGGTTCTCCGGACCTGCGGACCAGGCCGGTTCATCCTGGCTCAGCACCGGCCCCGCGGTCTGGTCGGAAATCCGCTACCTGGAACAACGCCACGGAACCAGCAACCTGCTCAACCTGCCAATCGCCGGTCCGCTCGCCGGCCTCAGCGACGCCTACTACCACCAGGCCATCTACTACATCGCCGCTTCCAACCATATCCTCCGGCCCCTGGCGTCGCCCGAATACCAGTACACGACCAACCCGTTCAGCTACTCCGAAGCCCGGTTCTCCCAGGCCGGCGGGTTCTTCCTGATGCTGCAGCGAATCCTGGGACCCGAGGCGCTTGACCGGGCGCTCCGCAGCTACCGGCAGACCGACAACCGGACAACCGCCGATTTCATTGCCGCCTGCACCCGGGTCGCGGGCAGAGATATGACCTGGCTCTTCGACCGCTGGCTCAACTCAACCGGCACGTGTGACTACGCGGTCACCGGTGCGGGAAGAAACGGCACCGATATCGAAGTCGGAATCCGGCGCGTCGGCGAAATCGTAATGCCGGTGGACGTCGAGTTCACATTCACCGACGGCACGCGCGAACGCCGCACCTGGAACCTCGATGCCGACGAAGGCGTCATCCAGCTCTACAGCCCGAAGAGACTGCGAAAGGTCACACTCGACCCGAACCGGAAGCTGCTCGAACCGGACCGCTGGAACAACTACTGGCCCCGGCAGGTCGACATCAGACCGGTCTTCGCCCTGCCCAGCTTCGACGCCTACCAGCTCTTCTACGGCCCCTATGCCTGGTACGACGCCTACCACGGATTCCAGCTTGCCGGCTGGGCCATGGGACGGCAGTTCTTCGATACCGGCCCGCTGCGCGGCCGGCACATGTGGACCCTGGTCGAGACGTACAGCACCAAACTCAACGACTGGAACACCAGCGCCTGGTACCAGACACCGCTGCCTTTCATCTCGCACCAGATGCGGCTGATGGCGAACGGCAAGTACTCGCTGATGGCCGCCGCGGCCGATATCAGCCTGGTGCAGGGACTCAGCCCGGTATTCCGCCAGGCCGGGGCCACGGTCGAATTCGGGTACCAGTTCCTGGAACTGCGGGACCTCCAGGGCCGCGACCTGCGCGCCTGGGAGAAAGCGAAGACCGGCGAACTGAAACTCCGGTTCCAGCACACCTATGAAACAAAGCGGTTCAAAGGCAACCAGTTGATTCATCTGGGCCGGGGCGCGTCCATGCTCGGCGGGGACTACGACTACTGGAAAACGAGCATCGAGCAGACCCACACCTTCCGGCTCAGCCGCGCCCGGGGCATCACTCTGCGCGGATTCGTCGGGGCCATTCCGGGCGACATCCCGAAACAGAACCGGTTCTACCTGTCCGGCGGCCTTGTCGCCGGCCTTTCCGAACCGATCAGTTGGGGCTATGAAGGTCCCGCCTCGGGTCAGGAACACTGGCACTTCGACGGCGGTGCCAACTGCCGGGGCTTTGCCGGAGACTACGAGTGCGGCCGCTTCGCGTACGCACTGAACGCCCACCTCCATCTTCTCCCCTTTGTCCTGCCTTTCTTCGATATCGGCAACGTCGGCGACGACCCGTCCGACCCCGGGTTCCGGCAACCCCGGATGGACGCCGGCGTCAGACTCAAACTCGGCCCGCTCTATGCCGACTTCCCGCTCTGGCGCTACCGACTCGGCGGCAGGCACGAATTCGCGCCGAACTGGATGATCGGCCTGAACCTCGCCGGGGTCGGCGACTTCTAGGCCCCGAATGCCGCCTGACCAGAACCAGACACCCCCGGTCCAGAACCCGCTCGTCCGGCTCTTCACCGGCGGAATCCTGCCCCGCACCTTTGCCGCATTTCACCACCGCAACTACCGGCTCTTCTGGTACGGCAACGCGGTTTCCCTGGTCGGCACCTGGATGCAGAATATCGCCCGGGGCTGGCTCGTCCTCGAACTCACCAACTCGCCGTTCCTGGTGGGTCTGGAAACCACTATCGCCTGGCTCCCGGCCTGGCTCGTATCCCTGCCCGCCGGGGTCCTCGCCGACCGGCTCAACAAACGCAGCATCCTCATTGTCGGCCAGTCGATTCTCGCGGTCCTCGCCATGGTCCTCGCGGTCCTGACCCTCACCGGAGCGGTCAACATCTACCACATCCTCATCATCTCAGGGCTTACCGGGTTCGTGGTTGCGGTCAACGCGCCGGTGCGCCATTCGATCATCCCGGAACTGGTCGGCAAGAAAGACCTCCTGAACGGCATCGCGCTGAGCGCCGCGGTCTGGAACGCCGCCCGCATCATCGGTCCGTCCATCGCCGGCGTCGCGCTCGGCGTCATCGGTGCCGGCGGCTGCTTCGCCATCAACAGCGTCAGCTTCCTCGCCATCATCATCGCCCTCTCCTTCATCCGGCTCAAACCCGCGGCCCTGCGCGCGACGTCGCGGTCGGTCTGGCAGGAAATCCTCGTCGGCCTCAAGTTCGTCAAGGGTCACAAAGACATCCGTATCCTGATGCTGATGGCCGCGGTACTCAGTTCGTTCGGCCTGACCTACCTGCCCCTGATGCCGGTATTCGCCCGCGACGTATTCCACGCCGGGCCTAGAGGCTACGGCATCATGATGGCCGCGGTCGGCGTCGGTGCCCTCACCGGCCTGCTGACTATCGCCACCGTCAGCCGGACCCGACACCGGGGCCGGATTCTCGTCGCCGGCACCCTGGCGCTCGCGGTCCTGCTTCTCGTCTACTCACTAACGAGGAACCTGGTCGCCGGAATGGTAGTCCTGGCCGGCATGGGTTTCTCCCAGAGTACAGTCGCGTCGCTCACCAATACCATGATCCAGACCCTCGCCCCGGACCACGTCCGCGGCCGCGTGATGAGCATCTTCACCCTCTGCTTTCTCGGGATGTACCCGCTGGGAAGTCTGGTGGCCGGTGCAATCGCCCAGCGGTTCGGAGCGCCCGCTTCAACCCTGTTCGGAGGATGCGGAATCCTCCTCGGCCTGGTCCTGGTGAACCTGCTCCGACCCCAGGTCCGCAGACTGTAGGGCTCAAGGGGCCGAGGGTCTAGGGTTCAAGTGCCGGACACCGCGCCCGTTCTGACTTCTGCGATTTGGCTTTTGCCTTTTGACTCTTGACTTGAGAGATCCTACTCCAGTCCGTCCAGCCGGTAGCCGTACCAGAATCCGTCGCCGCCTTCCTCGTCCGCGTCCGCGTCCTCGGCAATCCAGAGCATACCGTTCGCCCAGGAAAGTGAGAAACCGAACCCGGTTCGCGGCAGCTTGAACCTCGTCACGAACTCACCCTTCAGGTCGTAAACAAAGACCTTCTTGTTGTCCCACGTGAAGAGGAACCTGTCCGACGCGGCAATCGCATGCCGGTATCCATGCTCCTCGCCGTACATCGACAACTCGAACTCATCCTCCTCCTCGCCGAGGAAACTCTCCAGCACCCTGACGTCACCGTCCTCAAGCTCGTAGATGTACTCGCCGTCGGGCGAGAAAGCCACCGAACTGTTCTCGTCGTTGAAGACGTACTCGAGGTCCACCTCGACTTCCCCGGTGCCCGGGTCCACGGCGTACAGGTCCTCGCCGAAGGACTTCACGTAGAGCATCTCGTCCGCCGGGCTGTAGAATATCGACCGCCCGTTGACCCCGATATCAAAGCTCTCTACGAAACTGCCCTGCTCGTCGTAGACGTTCAGCACCGACCAGCCGTCGTTCCCGCCGTTGACCGTGTAGTAGTGACCGTCACCGTACGTAATCCCGACATTGTGATAGAAGACGTTATCCTTGATTCTCATCACGTGATTCGGGGTCACGCCGGCCGCCGGCTTCGCCTTACCGCAAGTCGCCCGACCGAACACGACAAAGACCACGACCGCAACCAGACACAGACTGACAAATCTCTTCATACTTCCTCCAATTCGAGAAATCCTAAATGACAACCTCCCATGGTCAATAAAACAGAAATGACTGGCGCAGCAGCAGGCTGGTACCCGACACGCTACCGCCCTCCCCCAACCCGGCCGCTGGCGTCGGTCCTAACCACGTAGATATCGGAGTCCGTCGCGGTATTCTCGCCTTGTCTTCCGACGAGCACGAATCCCCCGTCGTAGGTCTGCAGGACATCCGTGGCCACCTCGGTGCCGGATGTGCCGAAGGTTCTGGTCCATAGTTCGTTGCCGCCCGCATCGGTCCGGACAAGCCAGGCATCCGAACTCCCCGCGCCATACGATTCCGTGTACGCGGCAAGTACATAGCCTCCGTCTGAGGTTCGCCGAACACGGGACCCGTATTCCGCGTCTTCACCACCGTAGTTGTGTCGCCAGAGCTCGTTGCCGTCGGCGTTGACCTTCAGTAACAACACATCGGAGTCATCGGGGCCAATTCCACCGCAGACCACGAAGCCGCCGTCAGTCGTAGTCTCCAGAGACCACCCACTCCCGTTGTCGGACGCACAGAGCACGCGGGCCCAAAGCGAATCCCCGGAGGAGGACAGCTTCAGGAGATATATCCCGTTGCTGAATGCCACGTCCTGTGAGCGCGACCCGACGCAGAGAAACCCACCGTCGTCGCACTCGACAGCGTCATACGCGGCGTCCATGTCAGGACCGCCGAGTACTTTGGTCCACACGGCGTTTCCGTTCTGGTCTGTGCGAATCAGCAGCAGGTCTTCATCGGGATATACACCCTCACGTCCGGCCAGAATGTAGCCACCGTCGGTGGTCCGTCTGGCAGATGTCAGCAACCCCTGAACACCATAGAGAACTTCGTGAGTCTGTCCCTGCTCGTTCATTGTCCAGAGACACGCCTCGAATGAGCCAGGTGGGTTCGGCACCAAGCCTCCCACGACAACGTAGTCGCCGGCAGGGCCGGGAGCTGCGCCCCATCCCATTGCGGCATTGGAACTGGACAGACTGGACCAGAGCGAATCCCCTTGGTCGTTCAGCATCAGCAGCATGGCTCTGAATTCCTGGGCCAGCGTGTCCATGAGCAGGCCCACGACGGCGCAACCTCCCTCTGGACTACTGACGACAGAGAACGCAACCTCCGAGACGCCCGGTCTTCCGTACGTGCGTTCCCACCCTTCGGCTGCGCCGACTGCTACCGCAAGCGCCTCCGACCAGTCCGACTCAAGCCCGCCGGCGTCCTTGGCTTTCACCGTGACCGAGAATGCACCGGCCGAGTCCCAAGTGTGCGGATAGAATACCGAATCGCCGCTCGCGACTGGAATCGCCCAGAACGACTGCGTCCCGTCGCCCCAGTCAAACATCACACGCACGCTGTCGCCGTCCGGGTCGGTAGCGGACGCGGAGAAAATGTAGGACACACCCGGCCCGCCCGTGGTCGGTCCGCTCGGAGCCGCCGGTTTATCGGGCGGATGCGGAACCAGGTTCTTGCAGTGAACCAGTAGCAGTCCCACGCCCAAGGCCAGCACAGCTAAAGCTGCCAATCCGCGTCTCATTTCACCTCCAGCCTCGCGAAGGCTGACGCCTGCCGGTAACAGAACAGAGGCATTCCCTGGCGTTCATTCGAGTGCTAGCACGGCCACGTAGTTGGGCTCGGAGAGCCCAAGAGATGGGACGTATATCTTGCTCCCGTCTGGGTGTGCCTCGATGACGAATCTCGGAACGCAGGGTTTGAGTCTGTCCACGATCAGGTTGTCCGAGGTCCGAATCACCAGAAGCTCGCCAAGGTTCGCAGCATGAACGTACAGGTACTTGCCACCAGGCAACAGCTCCAGCGCCCACAGGGGCGTTGTCTCCAGGTCAATCGTGGTCGCAACCGAGTTGTCGGACGTCCTGATGACCGAGACCGTGCCGTCACTGGAGTTGGTCACATACACGTACTGACCGTCCGGCGTACAAACCAAATCCCTTGGATACTCCCCAACCGGGACCTCTGCCACGACCGAGTTGTCGGACGTCCTGATGACCGAAACGCTGTTGCCGTCCCGGTTCGCGACATACACGCACCCGCCGTCGGGGTGAACCGCCAAACGGTGGGGTCCCTGCCCCACGGAGACGGACGCAACGATGGTGAAATCAGAGGCAGACATAACCACGACGCTGTCATCTTCTGGGTTCGCCACGTAGATGTAGTCCCCATTGGGCAGCACCGCAATACCACTTGGGGTTCCACCGATGTCTGCAGTACGCACAACGGAGTTATCCGCTGTCCGAATCGCAAGAACCCTCGCACTGTCATCCTGCGTGGCGTAAACGTAGTCACCAGTCGCAGAGGCCACGATGTCTGCGACCCAACCAGTAGAAATGGTAGCGACAACCGAGTTCACATCCGTTCTGAGTACAACAAGGCCGGAGTCTACCTCGACGTACAAGTACTCCCCACTGGGAAGAACCACGATGTCACCAAGCCAGTCGCCGACTTCAAGAGAGTCGATGCACTTGTACGGGTAGTCGGCGATGGTGATGCTCCTCGGGTACGACCAGTCGGTCTCGAGTCCACCGGCGTCCTTCGCCCTCACCCTGACCTCGAACTTGCCCGGCGCCTCCCACGTATGAGGGTAATAGGCGATTGTGCCGCTCGAATAGAGCAGGGTCCATCTGGACGAAGTCCCCTTCCCCCAGTCGAATTGGTACTGCACGCTGTCGCCGTCTGGGTCCACGGTGGACGCCTTGAACGTATAGCTCTTGCCGACTGCGCCGCGTCCCGGACCCTTCGGCTGCGCCGGCTGGCAGGGAGCCTCCCCCTTCTTCACGCAGCCAGAAAACAGCCCCGCGCCCAGCGCCAACACGGCCAGTGCAATCAACCCGCGTTTCATGTCACCTCCCGCCACTCTTCCCATCCGGTTCTGTCTCAAGCTCTTGGTCTTGGGTCTGATGGTTCGGTCACTCATTGGGCATTGGTCATTGGAGATTGGTCATTCTACCAGCTACTTCCCTCCCCCGACCCGGCCGGTGCGTTTGTGGTCGTGTTGATACGTCGGCCAAGCAGTATTCGCCAACGGTGCGCTGCCATAGACCGCGTAGAAGTTGCCCCAGCTGTCACCGAAGTAGAGCGTTCCGTCACTTCCGATAACCGGAACTCTCACGCTGGTACCAGGATGGCACGTAAACCTCCACCTTATCTCTCCGCTTGCAGTTACAGCGACGAGGTAGCCGTAGTTCGTCCCCTTGGCACCTGCGTATATAGTCCCATCCGCGGCGACTGCCAACCCGCCACAGTAGCGAGAGTTGCCGTATATGTACACCGCCCACTGTCGCGCGCCGGTGCTGGGGTCGAGTGCGTAGAGGCTGTCCGCACTGAAGTAGACCGTGCCGTCTGCGCCGATGCACGGCGAAGTACGGACGTCAGTCCCAATCCTATGCGTCCAACGAGTGCTCCCGTCGGGCCTGAACGCATGGAGTTGATTATCATCGGATCCCACGTACACAGTTCCATCCGCGCCAATGGCTGGAGTAGACCCACAGGAGGCGCCCAAGTATCGAGCCCACTTCCTCGTCCCGCTTGAGTTCCGTGCATACAGGCTGTCATCTCCCGCGTAGTAGACAGTACCGTCTGAGCCGACTACCGGTGAGATACCCCCGCTCTCAACTTCCCACTTCAGGCGCCCATCTGGATATAGCGCAACGAACTTGCCTAGCGAAGTTGGGTAGTATATGGTTCCGTCGGAACCAAGTGCCACAGACCCCTTCACCCATCCGGCGCGCTTCCACTTGACAGTGCCGTTGGGGTTCACTGCGTACAGTGAGCAGACAGTGACTCCGGACGTTCCTATGTAGACAGTGCCATCTGACCCTACGGTTGGAGCGTCCTCGAGGTAACTGCGCGGGCCAAAGCACCAGAGAATGTTGCCAGCGGTACTCATGGCGAAAAGGGTGTCGTCGGTTACGAAGTACAAGACCCCGCCGCTGCTAAGAGCTGCGGCAGCACTGATCCCGTCATACGTCCAGAACTCCCACTTCAGTGTCCCCAACTTGGAGATCTCAATCTGATGTGCAGTCGACCATCCTGATTTGGCTCCGTTCGCATCCTCGGCTTGAGACCTAATGCTGTAGGTGCCTTCCTGTTCATACGTGTGTGACTTGGAGTACTCCGACCCGCTGTTGCGATACGAACTCCAGTCAGAGGTATCACCGTCACCCCAGGCAAACCGCAACTTCACTCTGTCACCATCTGGGTCTATGGCCGAGGTCGTAAAGGAATAGGACTTCCCGACCTGGCCCCAGGTATCACCGGATGGGGTGCTGGGCGTATTGGGCGGCCGGTTACCTCCCGTCGTGTCGTGAATGGTAATCGTATGCGGCTGGGACCAGTCAGACGTGAGGCCGGGCTTGTCCCTGGTCTGTGCGATCACCTGGTAGTGGCCGGTGTCAGGCCAAGCGTATGACTTGCTGCCCGAACCGCCGCTCGGGACAAGGCTGGTCCAGTTGGAAGAGGAGCCGCCGTCCCACGAGAACTTGAACTGGACGCTGTCGCCGTCCGGGTCGGTGCCGGACGTGCTAAATGTGTACGACGTACCGACGTAGCCTGACGTGGGTCCCGAGGGCTTTGCCGGGTCATTCGGCGGGTTGTTGCCGCCACCGGTGGTGATTGTGATGGAGTGAACCGGCGACCAGCCGGACTGGGCACCGTGTTCGTCCTTGGCATGTGCCTTGACCGAGTAGGTGTTGGCCGTGGACCAAGACTTGGACGCCTGCACCGTGGAGCCGCCGGAAACCAGTGCACTCCAACTGGAAAGCGTGCCGTCGCCCCAGTCGAACTGAATCTGCACGCGGTCGCCGTCCGGGTCGGTGGTTGAACTCGAGAACGTATAGGACGTGCCGACCGTGCCCGCTGACGGGCCCGAAGGTGCGACCGGCGCGTTGGGCGGGTTGTTGCCACCCGGGTCAGTAATGGTTATGGGATGCGCGTTGGACCAGGACGAGATGTTCTCATTGATGTCTTTGGCCCTGACTTTCATGTCGTAGGCCCCGGCATTGGACCAGGCGTAGCTGACTGTCGCGGCCTCGCCCGAGGGGTAGTAGCCGCTCCATTCGGCAATCTGTTCTCCAAAGTCGACTTGGTAGGATACATCTTCACCTTCCGGGTCGGTGGTGACGACCGTGAAGTCGTACTGCACGCCGACCTCACCCGACGTAGGTCCGCTCGGAGGGTTTGGCTTGAGCGGGGGAAAGTTATCGGGCTCCTCGGGCACGAACTTATCATAGGGCAGGTTGGTGATGGCGTCGTGCGCACCGGCAGTCAGGTCCAGCCCCTGCCCCCCAAGACTGATGAGGGTCTTGATGAGCTGGATGGTACCGATCAGGCTTGTCGTCTTCGGCTCGTAGCCCGGCGACGTGCCGTCCGGCTCCGAGGAAACCATGAGCCCCCCGCCCAACGACCCCAGCAGGAAATCCAGGAAGGTGGACCAGTGGCTGTCCCCCAAATCGGTCAGCAACTCCTCGCGGCTCTCGGCGGACGCGATTGCTTGGCAGCTGATTAGCACCGTGGATAGCGCGCCGTCCAGCGCCGCGCCGACCAGCGGGCTGAGCGCCGAAGCGGCCTCGCTGCCAAGGATGGCTTCGACTAGAAACAGCAGCATGTCAACCATGTCCGCGGTTTCGACCCTGGCCATGAACATCGGGTCATCCTGGTACGCCTGCGCCCACGATGTCAGGAAGTCGGCAGGCATCAATCCCAGGAGACGTGCCAGCATCTGGCTGCCCGGCAGGGCCATCACCAGGTGCATTCGGCTGACTGCCCCGAAGAACTTGAAGGTGTCGGGCGGGTCGGAGTAGATATACTCCATGTCCACCGACGGCTCGGAGTTGATGGAGACCACCTCGCTCCAGTGCTGCTGCAGCAGTTCTACGGTGCTGAACTCGAAGAACGATGCCGCCGGCAGTATCTTGTCCTTGTCCTGACCTTGCGGCGATATGCGCCGGACGCCTACCCAGCGGTGACGGATATTGGCGAGCTCCATCCAGAGGTCGGAATACTGATTGAGCCGGACGCCGGTCCGGGTCGTGAACTCACCGACTGAACCATGCGTGCCGAGGCGGTACAGGATCGTCCTCAGCAGAGCCTCCTTGGCCGTGGTGGTAGTCAGTGAGTCGAGCGTCTTCTGGAGCGGCGAATACAGGTAGAGGCTGGAGTCGGCGGTGACGACCATAGCCATGCAACTGTCTGCCATCTGGGCGTTCTCGTAGTACTCGTTGCCCTCGAATAGAATCGTCGCGCCGGGGATGGTCACGTTGCCGGAACCGTCGTCGTACGTCACCGGCGGGTTGGTGGCGATATCGCCCTGTTTGTCGCAGCCTGCGAGTAGAGAAACCACCAGACATGCAGTCACTGCCAGTACGACCAAAGGCAGGGATTGTCGTGCAACACTTGGCATTGTGCCTCCTTCAGTCTGAATGACCGCCGGACGCCGCCCTCGGATTGCGCTCTACGCCGTCAAGCATAGAGTGAGCGGGACTAAGCAATCCAGCCTCGACATTGTAGGTACACGGGCTCGGATGTCAAGCCGGCAGGCTCCGCCGAAAAGCAATACAGAAATCTCACCACAGAGGCACGGAGAGCACCAAGAGGGCGGATTGCAGATTTGAGATTTCAGATTGTAGACTGCAGAAAGCGGAGATCGGAAGGATAACCGCCAAGAGCAGGATTTGGAGTGCGGGCGCGAAGCTTGCGCTGCCGCAGTCCAAAGCCCGTCGGGTTTGTGGGCGGCTGCACGGGTATTGCTCTGCGTGAAGCCGAAGACGTCTGTCGTGACGTTACCGGCGACGAACTTGGCGACGTAGTTGGCGACGACTCTGGCGGCAAGTTTCGGGGCGAGGCTGGCGGCGATTCCGGCGACGAGGTTAGCCACGCGATTGGCGACGAAGCCGGCGACGGGATCAGCGACGCGATTCGGGGCGATGTTGACGACGGTTCTGACGACGAGGTTAGCCACGTGATTGGCGACGAGGTTGGCGGCGGGATTAGCGACGAGGTTGGCGACGGTTCCGGGGAACAACGTAGGCAACACCTGGGACGGGGGAGGGGGGGTTCGGCGGGAGCCGGCTAACAGACAGCAGGTGAAGAGGTTGCGCGGAATTCCGGCTTGCGGCCAATGAGACAATACTGTATCATGTGCTGATGGAGACCTGTACGTGAACGGACAGGATGAGGAAACGATCAAGGCAGAAGTCAAAACGTGAAGTGCAAATCGCAAAGTGCAAAATGCGGAGGCGGAAACCGCCAAGGCCACCAAGCAAACCCTCACCCCCGCCCTCTCCCGCAAGGGGAGAGGGAGACAGAAATGCAAGGGGAAAGGAAACGACGAAATCCTGGGGCAGCCCGGCGGAAATGGGGCAGTCCCCTTCGCTGCTTTGAGAGCGAACCGACCGGTCTAGTGCACCACGACCGCTTTGCGGGTCAGGTTCCCGACCCCGGTTTCCGCCCGGTACAGGTAAACCCCGGCGCCGACCCGACGTCCGGCGTCGTCCTTCCGGTCCCAGACGAAGGAGTGAACCCCACGGTCCAGTCCGGCGTCAACCAGCCGGCGCACGACGCGACCGGTTATGTCGTGCACTGTGAGCTTGACCATCCCGGCCTGGGGTAGAGTGAGCCTGATAAGACCGTTCTCCCGCACCGGGTTGGGCGCGGCGTGAATCGCCAGACGCAACATCCGTGATTGCCGGGGTCCAGTGACACCGGTTATCATCGAGTCGGTGGTGAACCGAATTGCCCGGCCCGCACTGATCGGGACCGAAGCCCGGTGGTAGGAGCCGTCGAACAGGCACTGAATCGCGATTGTCCGGGTCGGGTCCTGCAGGCCAATTGTGCTCGAACTGTACCGGTTCGCGGTCAGGTACTGAACCACGATGTCGTTGTCACCGGTCGGGCCGGCCTGCGTCGTGTCGTAGATGAAAACCTGGAACTTGTCCCGGGCGGCCCGCGGCTCGTAGTAGCAGACGCTGTCGTACTCGATGACGAACCGGTGATTCGCCTCGTCGTGAAAGCAGTAGACGTGTCCGGAACTCTGGTAGCCCGGGTACAGGTCGTCCCAGTTCGGGCAGATGACTCCGGGCGGCGCCTGGGTCCCGGGCAGTTCGTCGTTCGAGTAGTCCGGCGTGGTGTAGTTGCCGGGCGCAATCCAGCCGTCCGCGCTGACCGACACCTGGTCGTACCGCTGGCCGTAGTAGTAGAACGGCCCGAAGCCGGACGGCAGGTCAACAACGATGACGTCGTCGTTGTGCGGGTAGGAGACAATCGTCCCCAGGCCGTTGATTTCGTACCAGTCGAACTCCGGGCAGGCCACGTAGAACGTATCGACGTCCTCGTACGCGTAGTAGCGCGGGGGCTGTCGCGGTCCGTCCGGCACCGGGTCGCCGCTGGTCAGGGCCCCGATATCGAGCCGCACGATCCGCGTGACCGCGTAGTCGGTGCCGGTCACGTGCAGGGTGCACGGAATCACGGTCTCGCGCGGAATCCCGGCGTCGGCCGCTACCCGATACCGGTCCGTGGTGTTGTATGCGGTGGACCCGGCCGGCACGTTGCCGTACCCTCCGAGCGAATCAAGGACTACCAGCCGGGAATCGCCCGACCGGAACAGCGCGGTCACGCCCGCGGCATTGCCGAGCCCGACGTTCCTGAGCCCGAGCGCGATACCCGCTTCGTCGCCGGGGTCGAGCTTGCCGTTGTTGTTGCCGCCCGGCCGCGGGTCCCAGCAGACCACGCCGTCGTACACCAGTTGCGGCGCGCCGACCACCAGCCGGGGATAGGAAATGCAGACCGAATCAGACGTATCGACGCACGCCAGCACCACCGGCAGCGTGTACCCGTTGGTGCACGCCGCGGCAACCCGGAACCGGTACCCGCCCGAGCCGGTGAACGCCGAGTCGCCCGCCGCAACCGTGCCGAAGTGGCGCGTCGAGTCGGCGACCGTGACCAGCGTATCGGTTGAAGTCCGGCGCAGAATACCCCGCACCCCGAGCGCGTCGCCGTCGGTCCGGTTCATGACCCAGAGCGGCAGGTTGATCTCCTCGCCGGGATTGATAATCCCGTCGCCGTTGCCGCCCGGTGGGGCGTCATCGACCGTGTGCTTCAGGTACGTCACCCCGGCCGGCATCTCGCTGTCATACCAGGACTGGACCGAATCCGCGTGGGCCAGCATCCCGGACTGGGACTCGGCGCCGACGAACGCGAACGCCACCTGGGTCCGGGCACCGGGCGCGAGGTTGAACGGCCCGGCCGAGACCATGCACGACCAGTTCGCGGTCCGGTTCGAGTTGGACGCCGAGATCGCGCCGCGCAGGAAACTGTCCTTGACCGCTTCGGTCATCATCCCGCCCGGCTGCACGTAGACCGCGTGGTCGATTGCGGACAGGTTGGCCGCGGTCGTCGGCTTCAGCAGCTTGACGCCCATGCACGGGTCGAATCCCGTGCCGTCGTCCATGTACGTCAGCCTCCGGCCGGCGTCCGAAAAGACCCGGTTATCGGTCTCGTTGTTCACGTCGAAATCCGAGAAGATGCCAACGTGCAGATCGTTGAGCGGACTCGCGCCCTGGTTCTCCAGCGTGTAGTTGATGATGACGAAATCCCGGTATCCCGGGTCACCGACCGCGCCCGACCACTGGGTCACGACCAGGCCTTTCGGCGACGGATGATTCCCGTCATCGATTCTCGCTTCGTACTCCTCGTCCGCGGCAAACGGCGGCACGACCGGATGGAGCGTATCGACCGGGTGCCAGTCGGTATCGAAAGTCGAAGTCGGCTGCCCGTACCAGCGGTCGACCACGTACCCCGGCCCGTTGCCGCAGACCAGGCTGGCGAAATAGAGCGAGCCGTAGGTTGCGTCGCGCGGGTACTTCATCCCCGAGCCTTCGCAGTACGGCCCGAGGGTCCCGATTGACCCGAGCGCGGTCACCGAGAGAATCACCTCGCCGGTGTCATGGTCGAACCAGAGCCCTTTCGGCGGCCCCGGCTCGCCGACAACCGTGGTGAAGAACGGCTCCCAGTAGCCCTCGGTCGCGGTGCACGCGGCAAGCAGTTCGACCACCGTGCCGCCCGCCATCGCGCCGTTCGCGGTCACCCGGAACGCGTCGCCCTCGACCGCGTTCCCGACCCCGATTGTCCCGAAGCTCGACAGCGAATCGACGAACGTCAACCCCGCGCTCAGGGTCCGCAGCTTCGCGCTCACGCCGGTCGCGGCGGTTGCGCCCGGGTTTGCCAGCGTCAGGTAGAAATCCGCAGTCTCGCCCGGGTCCAGCCGGCCGTTGCCGTCGGAATCGTCAATCCGCAGCCCGTCGAAGACCAGCGCCGGGTCGCTGCTCGAACCGGAAACCGACACCGTCCCGCGGTACGGGTAGAAATCGTGGGCATTGACCGTGAATTCAAGATTCCCGGTCGACGTCGGGCTCACCGCCAGGTCAACCCATCCCGCGGAATTGGTCCAGCCGCGCGCCCAGGTTTCATTCCCTTTCAACGCGCAGACCCGCGCGCCGGCGACCGGGCCGAACCCGTCCGCCACGTCGAACCGCACGACCTGGGTCCCGACCATCACCGCGCCGGGCGGACTCACCGCCAGTTCCTGCGGCCGCTCGGACCAGACCTGCAGGCTCGGGTCCCCGAACAGGTTCAACTCGTAGACGCACCAGCGCCAGACCTCCTGGCCCGCGGTCAGGCTCTGAAAGTGATCCTTGCTCATCGCGCACAGCGTGCCGAACTGGAACGCATCGCCGTTCACGAAATGCCGGTAGAACTGCAGGTCGAGCATCTCCGACGGCCCGAACCCGGGCGGATACCCGAACCCGTACCGCGAATTGAACATGTTCGCCACGCACCCGCCGTTGCGGCAGTTGACCAGGCTCTCGGCGATGCAGTCATCCCCGTCGAACCAGCCCGAATTGCAGGCGATGGAGTTCAGGAAGTTGAGCTTGCGATGCCCGTTGCTCAGACCCGAGATCTGCGAGATGCTCATCACGCTGAAGCTGGACTGGGACCCGTGCGCCGCCACGTGCCCGAGTTGGCAGCCCGCGCTCATCGAATCGCGGAACGCGCTCGACGGCGGGTCTTCGAGGTGCACGAACCGCCACCCGGACGGAAAGAGGTCGGCAATCATGCGGTTGATAACCCGGCCGTGGAACGGCGGGAACAGCATCGTCGAGCCGAACAGCAGCGACTTCAGGTACGCGGTGTCCGGATGGGCCGCGTAAGTGGTGCACTTGGCGAAGAAATTCGCGACCGCGGCCGGCCCGTCCACCGGGGCCCGACCCACGAAGACGTCGTGGAACAGGTCCATCGAATCGCCCATCTCACCGAACAGGTTGTTCTGGTTCGAATCCCACGAACCCTGCAGGTCCGCGTAGTAGAAATCGGTTGCGATATCGCCGACGTTCCCCTCGCAGACCTGGCGTCCGAGCCTGACCGGCACCACCGGCTCGTCCCCGCCCACCAGCAGCCACTTCAACCCGTGGTGCTGCCAGTAGTCGATGACGCAGTTCCGGATCTTCTCCTGGTTGTCCCGGCCGGGATAAGTGGAGTAGATCGAATCCGTCCGCACGACCACGGTCCTGATTCCGTTCCGGGTCTTCCACTCCGCAAACGGCGCGAAATCACCGGCCAGCGAACTGCTCGTGACAACCATCATGTCGGTCGTCCAGTCGTCGGCAGCCCGCGTGCGCGGCGCGAACCGGCTCACCTGGTCCGGGTTCGCCACCAACCGCTCAGCGACACCGGCCATCAGCCTGACCTGGGACTCATCCAGGCTCAACAGTTCATGCCGGTCCCGCTCGTACCGCACTTCCACCCGGACCCGCGTCGCCAGCTCCAGCCTCCGCTCGGCCGGGACATAGCGCAAAGGACAGACCCGGACCCCCGCAATCCGGAACCCGCCCAGGCAGCCCGAACGGGTGAAACTCACAACTTCGGCCGGATAGGTCCTATCGGACGAATAGGTCCTATCATCCGGCCCGACGAATCCCGGCGCGGGCAGCGAGAACGCCCGGGGACGCTGGCACGGGTGGATGTCGTACTCGCCCGGCAGGACCGTAGTTGAAATGTCCGTGACCGCGATTCCGACAACCTCGGCATCGGGCGGAATCACCAGGTTCCGCACTGCCAGCGGCAGGCACGGCTCGCCCGGCACCGAAGTCGTGTACTCGCCGGGCAACGCCACAACGTCAAACCCGTTCACCTTGTCAAACACGAAATCACCGGGCGCGAACTCGACGGTCAGACTGACCGTACCGGTCGCAGCCAGCAGGACACCCGGCAGAACAAGAAGCAGAATGCGAACAGAACGCATCATCAAATACCTCCCAGAAATCGCCTGGAAACAACCGCTGAATACCGGCGGCCACCTGTCCCTGCCTGTCTGCGTCCGCCGCACCGGCAGGTCGGCTCGCCGTTCAACGGGAAAGTCTAATCCGGCTCAGAACCCGGTCAACCAGAACCTCGGCCCGGCCCCACCCCGCACCGGGCTCCTTTCCTTCACAAGCTGCTCAAATCCCTGTCTGCTCGCTGCCGGGGTGGCGGTCCCGGGGTTGGTCACCCCTCAGGTCCCGTATTGCATCCCCCGTTGCCCTGCGGGTTGCCTCCCGCGTTGCATCTCCCGTTGCCCTGCCGGTTGCCTCCCGCGTTGCATCTCCCGTTGCCCTGCCGGTTGCCTCCTGTGTTGCGCCTCCCGTTGCCCTGCCGGTTGCGTCTCCGGTTGCGTCTCCTGTTGCGTCCCCTGTTGCCCTACGAGTTGCGCCCCCCGTTGTACCCCCCGTTGCACCCCCCGTTGCCCCCTTTTGCACGTTTTCCGACAAAAAAGGCCGGCCCGAAGGAACACAACACGATACGAACGCCGCCTCCTCGGTCGAGGCGATGCCGCACCTGCCGGGTGACAATACCTCTCGGCTCCTGGTCTGCTACTTGGTGCTCTTGGTGTCTTTGTGTTGAAATTCCTATGTCGGTTTCCGGACCCCTCCGGAGTCTTGACAGCAGCCCACGGCAGCCTATCATCTCTCCGCGAGGAAACATGAAGGCCAAAATGCCTGTCCTGACCCTGGTCGCCGCCGTCTTGGCGGTATCCACCTGTCCGGCCCAGTGGCTGGAAGCGACAATCCCGATTCCGGACACGATGCACCAGGGCGGCGAGCCGCAATGCCTCACCCTCAACACCACGAACAACACCGTCTACGTCGGGTGCGCTGGAAACGACTGCATCCTTGCGTTCGACGGCGCTACCGGTGAGAAACTCGCCTGGATTCCGGCCGGTCCGAATATCATGGCGCTCTGCTACAACCCGCTTGAGAACAAGGTCTACGGTGCCGACGAAGTCGGCGACAACGTCATCATCATCGACGGAGCAACCAACCGATCGATAGCATCAGTCCCCGCGGGCAGCAGCCCCCAGACCTTGTGCTTCGACAGCGCCGGCAACAGGGTCTACTGCGCGGGCTACGGCAGCAATGATATCACCGTCATCGACGGAGCCGGTGACAGCATCCTGGCCACAATCCCGGTAGGAGCAGGACCGCTGGCCTTGTGTCACGTCCCGATAGTCAGCAAGGTCTACTGCGCGGACTACATGAGTGGTTCGGTCACCGTGATTGACTGCACTGCCGACACGGTCGTCGCCACTATCCCGGGCATGGCTTCTCCCCGCGACCTCTGCCACAACCCGGTAGACAACAAGGTCTACTGCGCCAACGAAGGCACCGACTGCGTGACCGCAATTGACTGTACTGCCGACACAGTTGTGGCGGTCGTCCCCGCGGAGGAGGAAACACAGACGCTCTGCTACAACCCGCACGACAACAAAGTCTACTGCGCCGGCTACCGCGACCGTAGCGTAACGATAATCGACGCCGGCCAGGATACGGTCATCAGTTCGGTCAGAGTCGGCAGGTATCCCCAGGACATCGTGTACGAACCCACGCGGAACATGGTCTACTGCGCTTGCCGGTACTACGATGACCTGGTCGTGATTGACGGAGCGGCCGACACGGTCGTAGCTGAACTCGATTTCGGCTCCAGGGCCTGGGCGCTCTGCTGCAACCCTGCCGAAAACCGGGTCTACTGCGCGGTCAAGCGGAGCGGCAGAGTCGCGGTAATCGACTGCCCCACGATTTTGGTCATTCACACAATCGTGCTGACAAGCAAACCCCATGCGCTCTGTTTCAACCCGACCGGCAGCAAGCTGTATTGTGCGACCGTCAACATCGACAGCCTCTGGGTTATCGACCCCCGGACCAACAGCCTCATCGCCGGGTTGCCGGGAACCCACGGATACGCTCTCTGCTACAACAGCCACGATAACAAGGTCTACTGTGCCGAGTATGGTGATCAGGTCTTGATCTACGACGCTATCGAAGACACGCTCATCTGCCGCCTGCCGGTGCCGGGGTATCCTGACGTCCTCTGCTACAACCCGGTCAGCAACAAGATCTACTGCGGCGGCGAAGACTGCTACGTGGTGACTATCATCCACGGGACCGTCAACGGCATAGTCGCGGTCCTCACCATGGATAGCGAGCCTTCCTGCTTCTGTCTGAACCCGGACGACAACAAAGTCTACTGTGGGTCCTACAACGGTGGCCTTGTCGTAATCGACGGGTACACCAATGAAATCCTGGGGGGAATCGACGGGGTATACGGCGTCAACGACATGGTGTACAATCCGCTGAACCACTACGTCTACAGCACGCGAGACGAACACCCGTATCTCGCCGTCGTGGACTGTGCAGCCGACAGCGTCATCGCCTGGATCGACGAAGCACCGCGAGACACCGACCTGCTCTGCCACAACCCGGCGAGCAATAAGCTCTACTGCGCGTCCAGGCGGGAGCCCGACTCCCTGCTGGTAATCGACTGCGCCCGGGACAGCATCGTCGCCTGCCTGAAAATGGGCGATGTGACGGATGCGATAGTCTGTGACTCGATCACCAATCGGATATTCTGCGCCCATTACGGCGATAATGAAGTAACGATAATCGACGGGGCCGCGGACACTATCATCGCCACGGTCAACGTCGGCAGCAGCCCGACCGCGCTGGCCTGGCATCCGATCCCCGACCGGGTCTACGTGGCGAATTACTTCGGCTCCAGCGTCTCCGTGCTCCGCACCGCAATCGGCATCGAAGAACCGGGGCAGAACGGGCTGGCCGCCCGCAGCACCCTGCCCGCGACCATCATCCGCAGCGTGCTGCACATGCCTCATGCGTCGGGCGCAAGGCGTGAAGCGTCCGTCCTGCTCGACATCGCGGGCCGCAGGGTGATGGCCCTCGTTCCGGGCGACAACGACGTCCGGCACCTCTCCCCCGGCGTCTACTTCGTAGTCAAGCCTCCGGGCAATACAACCCGGAAACTGATCATCGGACGGTAACAGATGAAACCCAATTGCTTCGCAAAGCCCCTGGTGGCAGCCCTGCTCGCGCTGAGCATCACCGCGTGCCGGAAGGAAACCAACAGCCCGCCCGACCGGCCGCCACCCCCGACCGGTGAGTCCCGGGGTTACGTCGATACCTGCTACAACTTTTCGGCCGCGACTGTTGACCCGGATGAGGACAGCATCTGCTACCGGTTCGTGTGGGGCGACGGCGACACTTCGGACTGGGGCGAGTACGCCGCCAGTGGCTCGGAAATCACAGTCTCCCACGCCTGGGACACCTGCGGCACCCATGCAGTCAAAGCCCAGGCCCGGGACAACCGCGACGCCCTTTCCGCCTGGTCGGAAGCGATGCTCGTCGCAGTCGCGGATACGCACCCGGTCAAGTGGTTCTGGACTGCCCCATCCGGTGATCTCACATCTCCGGTCATCATCCACAACGGTTCGGAATACCTGATTCTCGTCGGTTGCGATGAGGAGTTCTATGCGGTCGGGCTCGATGGCCGGATGCGCTCCATGGCGACGTCCGTGGTCCCGGACGGAGGATTCTGCTTCCTGGGTCATCCTGCCTGGTGCGAAGCTTCGGGCAATGTCATCGTCGGTAACGAAGAAGGTGAACTGTACGCTTTCACCCCGGACCTGTCGCTCTCCTGGCACTGGCCGGGCAACAACCGGTCTGAGACATTCGATGAGCTGGCCTGGGGAACCCCGGCTATCATCGGTGACCGCATCTACGTGCCTCGGGACGACTCCGCCCCGGATTGCTCCTCCAGACTCCACTGCTTCATCGACATCGGGACTGAAGGCGCGCTGGTCGCCTGCTGCACAGTGCCCGGGGACGACGAAATCATCGGCGCGCCGGTCATCGACCACCAGGGCAACGTGCTCTTCACAACCCTTGAAGGGTACCTGTACAAACTGGACCCGGACCTGGACACCGTTCTCTGGGATGCGTACCTTGGTGGGGAACCGCGCGGCCCGATAATCGGCGCTGACGGCTCGGTCTACTGCGCGAACTACGAAGACGATGAGGTGGTCGCCTTTGACCCGGACGGCGGTTACAAATGGGCTGTTGAAGTCTCCCACGGACCGTCATGGCCGGTCCTGGACAGTGCAGCCCTCTACGTTGCCACCGATGAGGGGCTGGTCCATTCGCTGGACCAGGAAGACGGCAGCACGAACTGGGTGACCGAGTTGGAATGGGACATCGTTACCAGCCCGGTGCTCGGCGCTAACGGTGTGCTCTACTGCCTGGACTATGACGAGGTGCTCTACTGCCTGGACCGGACGAACGGCAACATCCTGTGGCAGACGGACTGCACTTCCGACAGCCTGGACCGACATCGAGGCGGACGGGACATTGAGGAGTTCGAACCCTCCCCGACGATAGCCCCGAACGGCGATATCATCGTACCAACCGGGGACGGACTCGTCTGCGTCAAGGGATACCCGGGTATCGGCCTCGCCGATACCCCCTGGCCCAAGTGGCAGCGCGACCTCCACAACACCGGCAACGCCGCCAGCCAATAACACAGAACGCGAAACGTCTGACGCCGGAGGGGCGAGAACAATCCCCTTCGGAGCCTACTTGCTCTTGCGGTTCTTCAGTCTGAGCCCGGACTCGTCCCGGCCCGTGACGTTGTAGCTCCGGACGACCGGCATCGCGTACTCGGCGAAGAGCAGCAGAACCCCCACCCCGAGAGCTATCTGCCGCGCGAGCCGGAACCCCGGCGTGGCCAGGAACTCAAGGTTCAGCGGGTTTGCCCAGGCAAATATCGCCAGGGCCAGGATAACGAAGACGGCGATATTCGCCGTCTTGCGGATGATGAACCAGGTCTGAATCCGCCGGGCCATAGCCGGGTCGGTAACCAGGATTTCGACCTCTCCCTGCTTCATCGCCTGCTTCAGTTCTTCCGGTGTCGAAACGTTCAGCATCTACTTCTTCTTTCGGCTCGTAGCCTTCTTCTTCCCGGCAGTCTTCCGCCTGGTCGAAACCGCTTTCCTCTTCGCGGTTCCTGTCGGCTTCTTCACCTTCGACTTCGCTGCCACTCTCTTCTTCGGCCGGGCAGGCACACCTTCCGCCCGAATCCGGGCTTCCTCGGGAAGCGGTCTCACTCCCGGCACTTTGAGTTCGGTCACCGCCGGCGGCTTGCCGAACAACTCCTGATAAGTCTGGGTGTAGCGGTCCTTGCCGCTTGCCAGGAGCAGGGCCAGCGGCATCACGTGCCGTGCCTGCTCCACCATCCGACCCGCGATGTCACGGATGTCCCACTGCGCCGCCATGTCCTCGCGGAGCCTTGCCACGTGGTAGAGCTCGCGGGCGTTGACCGTCGCGATTACCCGGCGCTGATGAGCATTGGTCAGCACGTACTGGGCGGCCGCCGGGTTCTGGGCCGCAATCTTGTAGAAGGCATCCTCCGTACGGCCTAGAATCTCCTTGAATTGCCGGTGCTGCTTGACCTCGGCGACCGAAACCGGAATCGACCAGCCGACATCGGGGTTGTAGGGCTGGCAGGTGAGGGTCGCGAGCCGGTGCCGCTTGAGTTGCGCGAAACACGATGCGGAAATGACCAGTTCGAACGTAACGGAGAGATGCTCGAACTCCCGCAGCGCCGCATCGTAGGCCTGCATGTCCTCGCAGGCGAGCTTGAATACTTCCTTCTTGCGCGCGAGCGTCTGCCGCTCGATGCGGCTGAGGCATTCGGTGAAGGAGAGCTTCGAGCAGGTGTGCATCACGGCAGCCAGGAGTTTGTTGTCCGCATTCGGCGTGTAGTCAACCAGAGTCACGTCCGATGCCGAGTACGCGATGAAGTTGCGCGGCCGGTGGGTGAACGTCGGAATCATGAATCCACTGGCGAACTCGCGCAGCCGGGGATAGGTCTTCGTCTCGTAGTCGGTCGGCCCGCAGAACAGCAGCAATGAAGGCGCCACCGCCGCGCCCTGACGCAGGAGCTCGGTGCCCAGGTTCCTCACCTCCACCAGGTCGTGAGCGGCAAACCGGCGCGTCATCAGTTCCAGGTTGCGGGCATTGACCGTCATCCCGAGCTGGGTCTGGGTCGCAAGGCTGGTGATGTACCGTGCGTCTTCCTTGGCCATGTTCTCCAGCCTGACCGGGTTCTTCGCCATTGACGGGTACTTCTCCCGGAGATGCTGATGCAGCTTTTCGTACAGCAGATGGTAGTACTGGTTCTGCATCCGGATTGTGTTGTTGAACTCATCGAGCAGTTCCGGGGCGTCGATTTCCTCCGGCACCACGTAGTCATCGGTCAGACTCACGTACCGCTGCGATTTCTCGGTGTAGGTATTCAGCCGGTGGTGTTCGAGCGCTTCGGTCGCAAGCCGGGAGATACCGATGACGTCGAAATTGAACACCGCGTGCTCGGCGACCGAATGGTGTCCCATCTCGAACACAATCGTCTGATTGGACCGGCGGGACTCGGCAATCGCCTTGCGGGCGTCCTGCCGCAGTTGCTCGACCGACTTCCGGCTCCGGCTCACACGGGCATAGGCTGCCGAGATCGTCTCCGGCGTGGGCACGACAGTCCGTCCCCTTGCCAGCCGCCGCGCCAGCTCGTGCTCGATATTGTAACCGGCAAGGTTCACCTTCATCTCAGGCTCAGGATATGGAACACGGCCTCAATGTCAAGTGAACTGAAACCCGGTCTGCTCCGGGCTGCTGCCGGTCGCTTCGGATAGACCGGCCCGACCCTGTCCGCAAACGAGAATCCGCTGGTCCCGATTCGGTACATCACGTCAGCCATTCTCCCAATCTTACCACCCGCTCGCACGCGCGCAAGACGCAAAGCCGGCTCTGCGAGTTGACTGTGCCCGGAGAATCCCTATCCTTCCCGCATGTTCTGCATTCGATCGGGCAAATGAGAATCCTGGGCTTCATCGAGACTTCGCTCGTGGACTGGGACGGCCAGATCGTGTCGGTCATCTTCACGGGCGGATGCAACTTCCGCTGCCCGTTCTGCCATAACTTCGAGCTTGCCCTCGATGGTCCGGACCTGCCGGAAACGTCATGGGATGAGATCATGGCGACGCTCAAACGCAAGCGAGACTGGCTCGACGGCGCTACAATCACCGGCGGGGAACCGATGATGCACCCGGAAGTCTTCTTCCTGTGTCGCGCAATCAAGAACCTGGGCCTCAAAGTGAAGATCGACTCCAACGGCGGCTTCCCCTACGTATTGAAGGAACTGATTGAGCAGGGACTCTGCGACTTCGTGGCGATGGACATCAAAGCCCCGCTCAACGAGAAGTACTCACTGGCGACCGGACGCCAGCTTGACCTTGCCCCAATCCGTCGTTCCATCAGGCTGCTGATGGAATCCGGCGTCGGCTACGAATTCAGGTCAACGCTGGTTCCCGGCCTGATTGACCCCGAGGACATCCCGGAAATCGGCGCAGCGGTCCGCGGCGCCGAGACCTTCGCCCTGCAGCACTACAATCCCGAGAACGCGCCGACCGAGAAGTTCCGCAAGACAGGAAGCTACTCGAAAGCTGAAGCCGAAGCGATGGCCGTGGCACTCAGGTCCTTCGTCAAGGAAGTCAAACTGCGCGGCAAATTCCTGTAGAACCGCCGCCCGAACGCACGCTCGAACCCGGCCGCCACCGCGGCCCGGACAACCGGCATCTCCACGACTCCACCTTCCCGTTCGATTGACGTCATCTCAACCCCGGCCATTCCGCAGGGATTCATCAGCTTGAACCACGACAGGTCGGTCGTGGCGTTGAGCGCGAATCCATGAAGAGTCACGCTCCGCTGCACCGCGATGCCGAGCGACGCAATCTTGCGGTTCCCCACCCACACGCCGATGTGACCCGCGCGGGTGTCCGCGCGGACGCCCAACTCCGCCAGGGCCCGGACGAGCGCATCCTCGACCAGCTCGATGAACCGGCGGACCCCGACAACGCCGTGCCGCAGCTTGAATATCGGATACCCGACCAGTTGTCCCGGTCCGTGGAAAGTGATATCCCCGCCCCGCTCAATCCGGTGGACTCCGACCCCGCGCCGCGCGAGTTCCCCGTCCGCGACAAGCAGGTTGTTCCGGTCGCCGTGCTTGCCCAGTGTCACCACCGGCGGGTGCTCAAGCAGCACCAGGGTATCCGGAATCTCATCCCTGGCCCGCAGCACGTGCAGTTGATGCTGGAACTCAAACGCCCGGTCGTACTCTATCCGGCCCGGTTGTACGAGGAACCCCGGCTCAGCGGTTGACAACGTGGATGGCGCGGCCGTGGATCGCCCCCGCCGCTTCGAACAACAGCTCGCTCATCGTCGGATGGGGATGGACAACCCGGCCGACCTTGTCCGCGGTCAACCCGAGTTCCACCGCCATTGCGGCCTCGGCAATCAGGACGTCGGCCTGCGGCGCAACGATGCCCACGCCGAGGACCTTGTCGGTCTTCTCGTCCACCACCATCTTGCACAGGCCTTCGCTCCTGCCCAGGGTCAGGGAACGACCGACTGCGTTCAGCGGCACCCGGCCGACCTTTACGTTCCGGCCCTGTTTCTTCGCTTCTTCCTCGGACATACCGACAACCGCGACTTCGGGATCGGTGTACACGCAGGACGGCACCGCCTTGAACTTCCAGCCCTTCCCGCCGGCAAGCTGCTCGGCCAGCGCAATCGCCTCGGCCATCGCCTTGTGCGCCAGCAGCGGCCCGCCTTTCACGTCGCCGATAGCGTAGATCCGTTCCGCACTCGTTCGGTACGAGGAATCCACGGCGACGAATCCCTGGCCGTTCAACTTCACGCCCGCTCGTTCCAGGCCGATTTCCGAACAGAGCGGCTCGCGTCCCACCGCCACCAGCACCCGGTCGGCCTTGACGGTCTCTTCATCCTCACCGCCCGTGAACCGCACTCTGACCGGGTCCTCCCGGACGACCTCCTCGACCCTGACCTTGAGGCGGATTTCCACCCCTTCCCGCCGCATCGACTTCTCGATTGCGGAAGCCAGCTCCCGGTCCACCCCGGGCAGAACCTGGTCAAGAAGTTCGAGCACCATCACTTTGCAGCCCAACCGGCTGAAGATAGTGGCGAACTCAAGCCCGATTACCCCGGCACCGACAACGACGAGCCGCTTCGGCAGTTCAACGAGGTCCAACGCACCGTCCGAGTCAATCACCTTGCGGCCGTCCGCCTCGACCCCGGCAAGGGTCGTCGGCCTGGATCCGGTCGCGATGACAATCGTACCGGGCTCCATAACCCGTTCGTCCGCCCCGTCCGAAGTGACGGCCACGCGGTTCGGACCGCTGAATTTCGCTTCGCCCCGGATGAGTTCCACCCCGTTTGCCTTGAGCAGGAATTCGGTGCCGCGGACCAGCCGGTCCACAATCCTGCTCTTGTAACTGTAGAGCGCAACGATATCGACTTCCGGCTCGGGGAAGTTGATTCCCATTCGCCGCGCTTCGGCCGCGTTGCGCACGACCGCCGCCGAGTGGAGCAGAGCCTTGACCGGAATGCATCCCCGGTTGAGGCACACGCCCCCGACGCGGCCGCGCTCGACAAGCGCCGTTTTCTTCCCGAACTGCGCGAGCCGTATCGCCGCAACGTACCCGGCCGGGCCGCCGCCGATAATCAGGACGTCAGGCTTCGCCACCCGTCGCCCTCCCTACCAGACGGTTCCTTTGATCAACTCGGCCGCAATCACCAGGCGCTGAATCTGGTTCGTGCCTTCGTAAATCTGGGTTATCTTGGCATCGCGCATCATCTTCTCGACCGGGTATTCTTTCATGTACCCGTACCCGCCGAATATCTGCACCGCATCGGTCGTCACTTTCATCGCGCTGTCCGACGCCATCACTTTGGCGATTGAGGAGATCGCGGAGGTGTTCTTCGCTCCGGTGTCGACCAACCGCGCCGCTTCGTACACCAGGGCCCGGGACGCCTCGACGTGGATGGCCATGTCGGCCAGCATCACCTGCACCGCTTGGAAACTGGAAATCGGCGAGCCGAACTGGATTCTGGTCTTGGCGTACTCGACCGCTTCGTCGAGCGCGCCCTGCGCGATACCCAGCGCCTGGGCGCCGACGCCGGGCCGGGTCCGGTCGAACGTCTTCATCGTATGGATGAACCCGTACCCTTCCTTGCCGCCGATCAGGCTTTCGACCGGCACCTTGCAGTCCTCGAATACCAGCTCCGACGTCTTGGAGGACCGGATGCCCATCTTGTCTTCAATCTTGCCGTACGATAGACCCGGCGTGCCGTCCTCGACGACGAACGCCGAAAGCCCCCGCGGCCCGCGCCTCGGATTGGTCGATGCGATGACCGTGTAGAGCTTGGCGACGCTACCGTTGGTGATGAACTGCTTGGTGCCGTTCAGGACGTAGTGGTCGCCTTCGCGGCGGGCGGACATCTTGACATTGGCGACGTCCGACCCCGCATTCGCTTCGGTCACCCCGAACCCGGCCAGCATCCCTTCTGCCAGCCCCGGCAGGTACTTCTTCTTCTGCTCCTCGTTCCCGCCGATGATAATCGGGTAGGTCCCGAGTCCGCAGGCAGCGTAGCCGAGCGAAGCCGCGCCGTCGATTCGACTCAGCTCTTCGACCACCAGGCACATCTCCATGATTCCGCCGCCGAGGCCGCCGTACTCCTCCGGGATGTAGACGCCCATCAGCCCGAGTTCGCCCAGTTCCTTCATCTGCTCGTGCGGGAACTCGCCGCTCTGGTCGAGTTCGGCCCGGACCGGCTTCATCTTGTCCCGGGCGAACCGCCGGGCCAGGTCGCGAATCTCCTGCTGGGTCTCGGTCAGAAAGTACTCCATGCCAAATGCCTCCTTAGTGAAGAAACTCCCGGCCAATCAAAGGCGCTGCTTGACTTCGGCGGCGACCTGCTCAAGCGCCTCTTCCATTCCAGCTGCCGTCTGCTGATAGAACTCCAGCGACCGGCCGATCGGGTCGGCAACTTCGCGCCCGGCCCGTTCACCGGTTGCGTAGTCGAGCAGCAACTTCGTCCGGCTCGCTGCGTCGGGCGCGAGCCCAACGACCTGCTCGCGGTGGTACTCCTCCATCACCAGCACAAGATCGGCGTTGCGAATCGCGGCCGCGCTGAGCTGCTGGGCGCGGTGCGAACTCAGGTCAACACCGAGTCCGGCAACGGCTTCCCGGGCAAACCGGGTGGCCGGATTCCCGACGGGCGCGCCGGTTCCTGCCGAATAGACGAACACCCGCTCGCCCTCCAGCAGCTTTGCGAGCACGCCTTGCGCCATCGGGCTCCGGCAGGAATTCCCGGTGCAGACGACCAGTATCGAAAACAGGACCCCGGGACCGAGCTTGACCGTTTCCCCGAGCGCATGCTCGAGGTCAAGTATTGCCAGCTTTCCCCGCCTGTCAACCACCGCCGGCCGGGAGGAGAAACGAACCACCGTCGGCCCGGGACCGGGTGCGTCGTCGTCGTCGATTCCGAGTACAAGGTCCTCGCCGAGGTCTTCCTCGAGTCCGGCAGCGTCCGCCGCCTCTTCGGGAACCCCGAGCCAGAGCGACTCAGCCGACCGTTCGAGCACCGCCCGGGCAAGCGGCTCAAGAGCCAGCGCCACGCCCGACCGCTCTCCCGGTGGCTCCAGCAGCCCGGCAACCGGCCCGACCATGACCTTTACAACCTTCTCCCGGTATTCGGCGTTCGACAGGGCCAGTGTCGAATGCCGAATGTTGAATGCTGAATCCGGAATTGGGAATTCGGAATTCGAGATTTCCTCTACTACCCGGAACGCCGCCCCGAACTGCTCCTGCAGCCATTCGGGCCTGCGACTCAGCACGCAGTACCCGCCGAGCAGCGGTGCCGCCACGCACCCGGATTCCAGCGCCGCGGCAATGCGGTCGGCAATCTCATCAATCCGTCGGGGATTCAGCCTGACAAGTTCCACAATGGGAAGCTAACCGCTCAGCCGCTCCAGGCCGCGCCTGCCGATATCCCGGCGGAAGAACATCCCGTCGAAGTCGATTCCCGCCAGCGCGCCGTACGTCCGGTCCCGGGCCTGGTGCAGGTCACTGCCGATTCCGGTCACCCCGAGCACCCGGCCGCCGTTCGTTACCACCCGGTCCTCCTCGCGGCGCGTGCCGGCGTGAAAAACGATGACGTCATCCCTGGCGGTCAGGTCGCCCGAAATCGGAATCCCTTTCCGGTACTGACCCGGATACCCACCCGATGCCGCGACCACGCACATCGCACTCTGCTCCTTCCATACCGCCCGCTTCCCGGTAAGGTCGCCCTGGGCGCACGCCAGCAGCAGTTCTCCGAGGTCGTTATCAAGCAACGGCAGCACTGCCTGCGTTTCCGGGTCCCCGAACCGGCAGTTGAACTCCAGCACGCTCGGGCCCTTATCGGTCAGCATGATTCCGGCATAGATAACCCCGCGGTAGTCTATTCCGGCCGACTTCAGACCGGCAAGCAGAGGCTTGAAGACCTTCTCTTCCACCGCGCGGCCCACCGCGGCAGTTGCCGCCGGTGCCGGCGCATACGCGCCCATACCGCCGGTGTTCGGTCCCCGGTCCCCGTCCTGCAGGCGCTTGTGGTCCTGCGACGGCACTGTCATCACCACCCGGGTCCCATCGCACAGCCCGATAATCGAAACCTCCTCACCCGTCAGAAACTCCTCGACTACGACCGTCCGCCCGGCTTCACCGAACCGGCCCTCGACCATCATCTCACGCAGGGTCTTTCCCGCCTGCTCCGGCTCGTGGCAGATGACCACGCCCTTGCCAGCGGCCAGACCCGAAGTCTTGAGCACCACCGGCAGTTCGTGCCCGCCGAGGTATTCCTTCGCCAGCTCGTACTCACTGAACACCTCGAACCGGGCGGTCGGAATCCCATGCTCCTGCATCAGGCTCTTGGCAAACGACTTGTCGCCTTCAAGCCGGGCCGCGGACGCCGTCGGTCCGAACAGAACGAGCCCCCGTTTCCGGAACTCCTCCGCAATCCCGGCAACCAGCGGAACCTCGGGACCGACAACCGTCAGGTCGATTCGCTCCCGGGCGGCGAACTCGGCGAGCCCGGTGATATCGGTCGCCTGGATATCCACGCACTCGGCCACTTGCGAGATACCGGTGTTACCCGGAGCACAATAGATTGTCTTGTGGAACTGAGCCAGCTTCCAGACCAGGGCGTGCTCGCGCCCGCCGCCGCCGACAACGAGAATTCTCATCGGCGCAGCAGCCGTTCCAGCCGGGCCGCCCGCATCGCCTCGGCCCAGCCGCCGAAATAGCGGACCGCCGCCGCGTGCAGGTTCCGGTAGTGCTTGCGGACAGGCATAGTGGTACTCAACTCCATGCCTTCCCGGTGCAGCCGGCGGATTTCACGGACTATCTCTTTCTTCGACCACTCCTTCTGTCGCTTTATCTTGCCGTAATCCAGCCCGGCCGCCTTGATTGCCTCGCGCCAGGAACCGAAATGCGCGGTTGCCGCGCCGACCAGCCCGCCGTGGAGCTTCTCGGCGGCACTCACGTACAACGGCTTGCCGGCCGCGTGCAGTTCCCGGAGTCTCTCCGCAATCTTCTTGCGGCTCCAGAAACTCTTCCTGCTAATCCTGCTGTAATCCAGTCCCGCAGCGCGAATCGCCTCCTCCCACCCGCCCAGGTACTTGCGGCTGGCATAAGCGAGAGCCGGGTAGGTACGGGCGACGTGTCCGGAATTCAGAGGCTTGCCCTGCTTGTGCAGCCTCCGGATTACCAGGACCACTTCGTCCCGGGACCAGTGCTTGTATGAACGCTTCATCACGTCCTCCCGAAGGAATCTACCATTCCGACATCAGATGTCAAACCAATTCCGAATGACAAATTCCAAATGCCGAATTCGGAAATCGAAAATCGGCATTCGGCATTTCCTTTTGTGTCCATCTGCGGTTCCTTCCTCATTCGACATTCGACACTCGGCATTCGACATTTCCTTTTGACAACCGCCGGCAGCCTTCTATCATCCCGACGATGAAACCGCACGTGCAGTTGCTCGTCGAAATCGGAACCGAAGAACTGCCGCCGTCGTTCCTGCGGCAGGGCGTCGCCGAACTGGAAAGCCGGGTCCGGGCGATGCTCGTCGAGAATGAAATCAGTGTCGGCAAGGCTACGCTTTTCTATACTCCGCGTCGGCTGGCAATCCGGTTCGACGAAGTCGCCCCGCTGGTGCCCGCCCGGACTGTCGAACTCCAAGGCCCGCCGAAAAAGGCCGCTTTCGACGACCAGGGCAAACCGACCAGAACCGCCATCGGATTCAGTCGCGCCCACGGCAGAACACCCGAAGACCTCGAAGTCCGGACCACCCCGAAAGGGGAATACACTTTCCTCAGCAAGGAACTCCCGGCGCTCGAGACCAGCACGGTGCTCAGGACGGAACTGCCCGGCATCATTGCCGCAATCCCCTTCCCGAAAACGATGCGCTGGCGCGAGGACAAGACGAAGTTCGCCCGGCCCATCCGATGGCTCCTCTGCCTCCTTGGAGACGAACCCGTCCCGTTCGAGTTCGCCGGGCTCACCGCGGGTAACAGAACCCACGGCCACCGTGGAGTCAGCGACAAGCCGATTGAGCTACCGAACGCCGGGGAATACGAAACGCTCCTGCTCGCACACAAAGTCATCGTTGACTTCGAAGAACGCAGGAAGCGGGTCGAGGAAGAAACAACCCGGCTCGCACAGGAAGCCGGCGGCAAGCCGGTGCTTGACCCCGAGCTGGTCGAGGAAACAGTCAACATCACCGAGTTCCCGGTCCCGATACTCTGCGCATTCAACCCCGAGCACCTCACCCTGCCCGCGGCCGTGCTCATCACCGCGCTCAAGAAACACCAGCGCTGCTTTGCGCTTCGCAAGCAAGACATTGGCCCTGTCGAATCCCGGGTTTCGATTCCCGAATTCGGCATTCGGCATTCGGCATTCGGCAATAGCACGCTCCTCCCCCGCTTCGTCGCGGTGGCGGACACCCCGGACTGCGACCGGAAAGAAATCAGCCACTGGTACGAGAAAGCGGCCGAATCACGGCTGGAAGACGCCCGGTTCTTCTTCGAAGCGGACATGAAGAAAGGGTTGGAAGCCCTCGTCGAACGGGAAAAACAGGTAGTCTGGGTCGAAGGAATGGGCAGCTACTTCGACAAGACCGAACGGCTGCGCGCGCTCTGCCTTCATCTCGCGGCCGAACTCCCGGAAGCCGACGCCGCGCTTCTCGACCGTGCCGCGCACCTGTCCAAAGCCGACCTGCTGACCGACATGGTCCGGGAAAAGGAATTCACCTCCCTGCAGGGAATCATGGGCGGCACCTACGCCCGACGCCAGGGCGAACCCGACGCGGTGGCCGACGCAATCGCCGAGCAGTACCTCCCGGCCGGTGCCGGCGGCGAACTCCCGAAAACCGTCAACGGCTCGCTGCTCAGCATCGCGGACAAAACCGACAGCATCACGGCAATCTTCCTCACCGGTGCGATACCAACCGGGTCGGAAGACCCGTTCGCCCTCCGCCGCCAGGCCATGGGCATCATCGCTATCGTGCTCGAACGAAAGCTCAGCATCGACCTCGGCCGTCTCATCGACTTCGCGCTCAGCCTCTTCCCCGACCAGAACCCCGAACACGCCGCCGGAATCGTGCCGTTCATCCAGGAACGACTCCAGGCACGGCTCGCGCAGCAGGACATCCCGCACGACATCGC
This sequence comes from uncultured bacterium, assembly GCA_965370805.1. GTDB lineage: Bacteria > Hydrothermota > Tepidihabitantia > Tepidihabitantales > Tepidihabitantaceae > CBDUVZ01. Next base: position 43,071 of record CBDUVZ010000011.1, read on the forward strand.
CCTCGCGGTGATGGAAACCACCTGGCACCTGCCGCGCCGCGCCCTCGCTGCGGCCCGGGCCCTGCTCGAATTCCGCAGCAAACCGGACTTCGAGAAGCTCATTATCGGCCAGAAGCGGGTCGCCAATATCCTCCGCGATCAGGACGTCAGCGACGGCCGGCCCGACCCGGAGCTGTTCGCAGAGCCGGCGGAAAAAGAACTGTTCAGCCAGGCCCGGACTATCGAACCGGACCTGGACAAAGCAGTCAAGACCGAAGAGTTCGGCCACGCGTTCGAACTCCTGCTCGGGTTGCGCGCGGCAATCGACCGGCTCTTCGACGACGTGCTCGTGATGGCGGAGGACAGGAAACTCCGCGCCAATCGGCTCCAACTCCTGCGCTACATCCGCTCGCTCTTCCGCAAGCTCGCCGACCTCTCCCGAATCGTGCTCGAAGGCGAAACCAACAACGCCTGATGCCTGACGCCTCACGCCTGACGCCTGATGCTTCCGGCGTCTCTTATTCTGCGTGTGACGTGAAACGACTGCTATTAGTCTAGCCGCCCTTGCGCTTCGTCGCCGCGGTACTACTCCTGGTTCTCAATTGCGGTGCGCCCGGCAACCCGCCGGCACCCGACTCCCCGGCTCCGGACACCATCGTTGAACCCGCCGGAGAAACCGCGCTGCTGCGAATCGGTGGCCAAGAGATTGCCGTCGACGTGGTCCGCACACCCGAAGAACGCCGCCTGGGCCTGATGTATCGTACCAGCCTGGCCCCGGACTCCGGGATGCTCTTCATCTTCGAGCAAACCGAAATCCGCCGCTTCTGGATGAAGAACACGCTCATCCCGCTCAGCATTGCCTACATTGATACCAGCAACGTCGTGACGGACGTCCTCGAAATGGCGCCCGGCGACACCATCACCCCGTACACATCATCCCGGCCCGCACTCTACGCGTTCGAAATGAACGCCGGCTGGTTCCAGACCCACGGTATCAAACCCGGCGACACCATCTTCGGCATCCCGGACTGACCCGAAAGCGTGCCATCCGATGGCACCTTGCACTTTGACTTCTACCCTTTCCTCCCGTGCTCATCTGTACTTCATTCCGGCCCGCTTCCCCACCTCCCGGCCTCCGTGACCACGTTCCTCCACGCAAGACCGGCCA
>CBDUVZ010000012.1:0-41734 GCA_965370805.1 uncultured bacterium
TATCCGCAGGGGTGAGCGGCGCATCTGTCTGTGGCTGGAGCGGGACGAGTACCTCGTTGTTCTAGCCCGCAGAAAGGGCTATCTCTTGCCATGGACCGCCTATCCGGTGACACGACCCCACCGGAAGGCCAAGCTGCAGCGTGAATACGAGGCTTTCAAGAAAGCTGGCACCGCCCTGTGAGGGACGATGCCGTTACTCCTTCTACACTAGGTAGATGAGCTATAACTATTGTAGTCCGCAGCGGATTACCTGTCAAGCACTATCAAAGAGAATGTCTGTGGCCCCAAGATTCGTAATATGATGCCATTACGCATGCAGTACGTATCAGACTGTATTAGCTCAAGATTGGGTTTTGAGCCAATACGCAGGCCAACCCCGGAAAGGCGGTGAGCATGCCACGCAAGAAATCTACTTCAAAAAAGCCCAGGAAGGCAATGTCCCACGAGCACAAGTTGGTGAGTGCGCCGCTCGGGAAGAACCCCGGCCGCAAGATACCCGAGGCAGAGGTGACGCTTCGACTGGCATTCTGGTTCTTGAGCCAAGCCGAACCCGGAGGCCACGCCGAACTGGCAATTGACGGAGCGCACGTTTGCCTCACAGTACCGCCGTTTCCGATCAAGGAATTCCTGAAGAAGCACGGCTGGGCTTTCCGTCCGCCAAGCGGCACAAGCGGTGATTGGAGGGGCATCTATGTTCGGAAGGGACGGACTCTGAATATCGCGTCTCGCCGCGGCTTCGATTTTCAGATGTCTTCTGGCGCAAAGCCCGTTGCGGCCGAATGCAAGGGCGGGCCGCTCGAACAGACAAGAGGAAAGGGTACGCACACGATTCTCGCCGAGGCGATTGGTCAAGCGCTCACTGCTGACGCTCCACCGGACGCTGATATCTGGGTGGCAGTACCGGACTCGCCGGGTTTTGAGAAGGCCGGTCGCAGGATCGCCTGCGTGCCTGCCTTTCAGAAAACTGGAATCCGCATCGCCCTGGTGAACACGGAGGGCGAAGTGCGGCTCCTGAACGAGGAAAGTTAGCCCATGCCACGCAAGAAATCTACCCCCAAGAAGCGAATCCCCCGTAAGCCCAAACAGGTCACGTCCCACAAGCACAAGGACAAGCGGGTGAATATCCCGACCGAGGAGCTGCGGGACTTCGTCGAGCAGGACGAGAAGAAGCCGAAAAAGGTCCGGTATCCCGGTCTGCTCTACGCCCGGGACCCGTCGCTCGACCCGCAACTGGTCTGGAAGGGCAAGGACGAGCAGGACCAGAACCCGCTCGAAGTACCGTGCGTGCCGGTCTACATCCAGGAGAAGCTCCACCCGCAAGCCATCATCGAGCAGGTGAAGGCTGAGGCGAAGAAGGAGAAGCCGGGCCAGGCCGATCTGTTTGCCAACTTCAACAACATCAAGTTCGAGGAAATGGTGGACTTCTACCGCCACGAGCAGAACTGGTCCAACCGGATGATACTCGGCGACTCGCTGCTGGTGATGACATCGCTGGCCGAGAAGGAAGGGCTCAAGGGCAAGGTCCAGATGATATACATCGACCCGCCCTACGGCATCAAGTTCGGTTCCAACTGGCAGGTCTCGACCCGCAAGCGCGACGTCAAGGACGGCAAGCACGGCGACGTCGTGCGCCAGCCCGAACAAATCAAGGCCTACCGCGACACTTGGAAATACGGCATCCACTCGTACCTGACCTATCTCCGCGACCGCCTCACGGTAGCCCGCGAACTCCTGACCGAAACCGGCTCGGTCTTTGTCCAGATTGGAGACGAGAACGTGCATCTGGTCCGGAGCCTGATGGACGAGGTGTTCGGCAGCGACAACTTCGGCCAGCTCATTCCATTTCGTAAGAAGCTCATGCCGCTGGGCGCAACTCTCATAGAAGGCATGTGTGACTACCTTCTGTGGTTCTGCAAAGACAAGGCCAAGGTGAAGTTCAGGGACGTGTTCAAGCAACTGGAGCCCCGCTACACATCACGCTGGACTAACTATGAGACGCCGGATGGGGTTCGCCACCGGCTCTCGGCGGAACTCGCAGAGGACTTGAGTAGGCTGCCCGCTGGCTCCAAGGTGTATAGACTCGTGTCCCAGCGAGCACCTTCATTCTCTCCAGAGTCCGTGTTTGACTTCGTCTTTGAAGGTAGGCGGCTCCGGCCTCCAAGGGGCGGTTGCTGGGTGACACCGCGGGAGAAGATGCAGCGGCTTTCCTGCGCTAGCCGTCTTGAATGCGAGGGTGACAATCTCAGCTATGTCTACTATCACGAGGACTTCCCGCTCTCCAAAATCAACAATGTTTGGGATGATACGTCTCCTGCAACGAGCAAGAGCTTCGTTGTGCAGACATCGACGGGCGTGGTGGGGCGCTGCTTGCTGATGACCACCGACCCCGGCGATTTGGTGTTGGACCCGACTTGCGGGAGCGGAACCGCGGCGTACGTTGCCGAGCAGTGGGGCCGCAGGTGGATTACGATTGACACCAGCCGGGTTGCCTTGGCCTTGGCCCGGACCCGGTTGATGGCCGCGAAGTTCCCCTACTACCTGCTGTCCGACTCTCGGGAGGGCACAGAGCAGGAAGCGCAACTCACGCCGACGCCGATGCCACCCAGCCCGGACCAGCGGTTCGAGCACGACATCCGGCGTGGGTTCGTGTACAAGCGCGTGCCGCATGTGACATTGAAGTCCATCGCCAACAATGAGGAAATCGACACAATCCACGCGAAGTGGCAGGAGAAGCTGGAGCCGGTGCTGGCCGAGTTGAACCGGAAGATTGCCACGGCGACTGCGTCACCTCGCAATGACAAGCGCTCTGCCGCCCCGTCACCGCGAGCGAAGCGTGGCGGTCTTCCGGCAGGCGGGATGTGCGAGTGGGAAGTCCCGCGCGAATGCCCGGACGGTTGGTCCGCCGAGGCGAAGAAGCTGCACGCCGAGTGGTGGAAGCTGCGGCGTGCGCGGCAGCAGGAAATTGATGCCTCGATTGCGAAGCGGGCCGACACCGAACTGCTCTTTGACCAGCCGTATGAGGACAAGAAGCGCATCCGCGTGACCGGTCCGTTCACGGTCGAGAGCCTGTCCCCGCACCGGGTCCTGGATGACTCGCGACGGGACATGACCGAATCGTCCGACCATTCGGATCGTGTCCCAAGCCAGGACATCTCCTCCTCCGACTTCGTCCCGATGACAATCGAGAACCTGCGCAAGGCCGGGGTGAAAGGTACGGACAAGAGCCAGCGGCTGAAGTTCGAGCGGCTGGAATCATACGCCGGGACCTGGCTGCACGCTTCGGGCGAGTACCTTGAAGGCGGCAAGTCTCGGCGCGTTGCCATCTCCATCGGCCCGGAGCACGGCACGGTCGGCCCGGACCAGGTGAAGGAAGCGGCCAAGGAAGCGGTGAAGGGCGTCGGGTTCGACCTCCTGGTTGTCTGCGGCTTCGCGTTTGACCCGCACGTCAGCGAGGAAGCGAAGCGCTACGGCAAGCTGAACGTGATGACCGCGCGGATGAACCCGGACTTGGCGATGGGCGATGAGCTGCTGAAGAAAACCGGGGCGGGCAACCTGTTCATGGTGTTCGGCGAACCGGACCTCGCGCCGGTTGACCTGAAGACCGGCAAGCTGAAACCGCAGAAGGACGGGAAGTACGTTGTCGAAGTCCGGGGCGTGGATGTCTACGACCCGACGACTGGCGAAATCCGGTCGAGTTCGACCGACGACATCGCCTGCTGGTTCATCGACACCGACTACAACGGCGAGAGCTTCTTCGTCCGCCACGCCTACTTCTGCGGTGCGCAGGAACCGTACGACAAGCTCAAACGCGCCCTGCGGGCCGAGGTGGACGAAGCGGCATGGAGCGCACTGTACTCGACCAAAAGCGTGCCTTTTGACAAGCCCAAGACAGGCAAGGTAGCCATCAAAGTCATCAACCACTACGGCGACGAAGTGCTGAAGGTGCTGGAGGTAAGATGACGGTCAGGGGTCCGGCCCTCGGATACACTCCGGCACGAGGATAACGGTGGATAACGGTGACGCTAACCGTTTTTCGCGCTTCGGGTTCCGGCAGAGGCGGTGGACCCAAAGGCTGAAGGCGCAGTGGGGAAACCCGGGACGTTTGGGCCGTCTGACGGCACCTGCTCCTGCGTCGCTGAGCGCAGTTGCGGCGGGGACCGGAGTTTCAGCGACAAACGCTTGACAGCAGGGGGGAATTGGGCGAAACTTAGGTTCGCTTTTACGGGGCCGTGGCGCAGTTGGGAGCGCGTCTGACTGGCAGTCAGAAGGTCACGGGTTCGAATCCCGTCGGCTCCATGAATACAGGTTCGATTTGTCCATGTTCCGGAAAGGAGTTCCTGAGATGACCAGAAGTGTCACGGTTGTGCTGGCCGGTCTGGTTCTGATGCTGGCCATCGGATGCGCGCCTTCGCAGACCGTCAAGCCGAGCGACGAGGATGCGATGGCGGAGAGGCGTGAGGAAGCGGAGAAGAGCTACAGCATCGGCGCCAGCTACTACGCGCAGCAGAATTTCGACGCGGCGATGGAGAATTTCGAGCAGGCGCTTGAGATCGACCCCACCTACTACGAGCCGTACATCGCAATCGGCAATATCTGGCGCAAGCGCCGGGATGCGGTCCAGGCCGAGGAGAACTACCGCGAGGCGATGAAGATCGATCCTTCGCGCGCCAAGGGATACGAAGCGCTGGGCGACTTGTTCATGACTATGGGCCGGAATGAGGACGCACTCAAGGTGTACCAGGACGGTCTAGTGCAGGATTCGAGCCTGGTGGACCTCTACAACGGTATTGCCGAGATCTACCTGAAGCAGGGCGAGAACGCCAAGGCCGATTCGGTCTACCAGCAGGCCCTGGCGAGGTTTCCCGACGACTTGAGCGTGCAGCGGCTCTGGTCGGACTTCCTGTACGAACAGGAGCGGTACGAGGAGGCAGTGGGGGCGCTGCAGGGACTGGTAGCGCGGTTCCCGGAAGTCACCATGCTGCGGGAGAGGCTGGCTTCGTCCTACGTCGAGTTGAAGGAGTACACCAAGGCGCTGGTTCACCTTGATACGGTGCTGATGACCGACCCGACCGACCTGCGGGTGTTGCTCACCAAGGGTGCTGTTCTTAGTCGGCAGGGCAAGTACAAGACGGCGCGGGAAGTGCTTGATGAGGTTCTGGCGCTGGACTCGACCGAGGTGACCGCTTACATCTACAAGGCGGATACCTACCTGAAGCAGGGCAGCTACGGCGCGGCGGAGACCCAGGCACGCAAGGCGCTTGCGATCCAGCCGGGTCTTGCCAGTGCCAATGTCTACTTGGGTGACGTCAATCGGGCGTGGGGAGAGCAGAATCGGGGCAGGAACGTCGCAGCAACTTCTAAGCCCAAGCTGGAGGCAGCCGAGAGGTACTACAAGAGCGCGAAGTCGTACTACCAGAAAGCGCTGAGCGATGACGCGTATGCTTCGTATGCCCGGACGATGATCGGCAATGTCGATGACAACCTGGATTTGATTAAAAAGGAGTTGTTTACCCGCTAGGAGGTGAGTCGGGCGGATGCTGAATCGTCGGGTACTGCTCCTGAACCAGAACTATGAGCCGCTGTCGGTGTGCCGAGCCAGGCGAGCTTTGGTGCTGGTTTTGCTGCACAAGGCCGAGTCGCTTGAGTTGTATGACTTTGCCGCCCGGTCGGTCAGTCTGTCGATACCGGTGCCGAGTGTCCTGCGGTTGAACTATTACGTCCGGGTCAGGAGGAAGGACGTGCCGCTGACCAAGCGGAATATCCTGCGGCGCGATCACAACACCTGCCAGTATTGCGGTCGTCGTCACATCGAAATGACCGCTGACCATGTGGTGCCGAAAGCCCTGGGGGGGCAGGATAGCTGGGACAACTTGGTCTGCGCCTGTCCGGAATGCAACGCCCGTAAGGGAACCCAGACCCCGGCCCGGGCGAAGATGCCCCTTGCCCGCAAACCCAGGAAACCGCACTACTTCACATTCGCAGTCAGCGCGATGGGCTCTGTGCCAGAGGTCTGGCGTCAGTATCTTTTCCAGAGCTAGGCGTGTCCGTTCTGCCGTCCGATGGCAGCGTCCGCGGCGCCACCTTTCGTTTGCCGTCCTGTTTGTCTTGTTGACTGTCGGGCAGGTCGTCAAGGCAATGGCGAATGCCGAATGCCGAATGTCGAATACCGGATCCCGAACACCGTATTGCGAATCTGCAGATGACGATGCCGAGGACCGCCGGCCCGTGGAGCGGGTGCAGATTGCCGGCCTGCCGGAAGGGGTTCGCGCCGGACCGGGATTCAAAGCAATGGCGAATGGCGAATGGCGAATGGCGAATGCTGAGTACCGAATACCGTACGGGACCGGCGATTCGGTTGACTCCGGGGCGTTTCTCCGCGGCGTTGAGTCGATTGAGCGCCAGTTGGTGGACGAGGGCTTTCTTCATGCAATCGCGACGTTTGACTCAGTCGGTCGGGACAGCGGAGTCGTCGTCTACTACACTGTGAAACCCGGGTCGCGGGCGCGGACCGACGGGTGGGTGCTTCGGGGAAATCGCGCAGTGGACACGGAAGCGCTGCTCCGAATGCTGCCCGGGTCGGGGTCAGCTTTTTGCCGGTCAACATTGGGGGAGGCCTGCGGTGCCGTTCTGCGGTTGTACGAGGCGCGTGGCTATCCGCTTGCAGAGGTGTTCCCGACCAGCATTGCCGACAGCGGCGCGAGTGTGTATCCCGGGCTGATGATCAAGGAAGGCCCGCTGGTGGTCGTTTCTTTCCTGGAGTTCCCGGGTAGCCAGCGTCTGGGGAGTCCGCTTCTTACCCGCACGGCCCGGTTTCGGGCCGGGGCTGCGTACTCACCGAGAGCAATCGAGTCGTGGCAGCGGAACCTGGAGCAGAGCCGACTGGTCTACGTCAGCGGGACAGACCTGGTGGCCGGGAATGATACCGGCTACGGCGTGCGGCTGTGGGTTGAGGAGCGCCGGAGCAACGTGATTTCAGCGGCTCTTGGATACTCGCCGGACGCGACCCGGCAGCTCAGTGGGCTGGTTGCGCTTGACGTCCATCTCCTCAACTCCGGGCGGAGACTGCAACTCGGGTGGCAGGCATTCGGCGGCAAGACCGTCTATCGTTTCAGCTACACCGAGCCGTGGTTGTTCGGCTGGCGGCTGTCAGCCACCGGGCGGGTGCGACACGAGGTGACCGATACCATCCGGTCTCAGACGTCGGCCGCGGTTGAGATGTCGCTTCTCACAAACCGGGATTTCGCCGTTACCTTTTCGACCGGATACGAGCGGGTTACGAGCGTCGATACGAGCGAGAGCGTTCGGACTGTCTGGGCCGGGACCGGATTGGCGCTGGATACCCGCGATTCGGAATTCGGTCCGCGCAAAGGCGGGTGGCTGAAAGTCGATACGCGCATCGGGGAGCGAAACTCGGGTCGGTCGTCGGACGGCCGGTTCATCGGCTGGGTGGAGACTGACCTGGGTGTCATGGGACCGTGCTTCGGCCCGCTGGTCCTGGCTAATTCCGTTCATCCCCGTTTCCTCTATTCAGCGGCGGACCTGCCTGAGTTCGAGTTCTATCGAATGGGTGGTGCCGGTTCACTGCGGGGCTACCGGGAGGAGCAGTTCAGCGGAACGGCACTGGGCTGGTGGAACTGCGAATTGCGCTGGCAGGCGACGAACTCGATCTGGACTTATCCGTTCATTGATGCCGGGCTGGTCAGTATCGCCGGAGTGTGGGTTCTGGAGCCGGCGTACGGCGTTGGCTGCCGGATGGGAACGAGAATCGGCGTGTTCGGTGTTGACTACGGTCTGGCGTTCCGGGACAGTCCGCTCCAGGGTAAGGTCCACCTTGCCTTCCAAGGGGAGTTCTGAAGGAAATGGAACCGCAGATGAACGCAGATGGACGCAGAGGAGAAGTCAAAAGTCAAAGTGCAAAATGCAAAAGGCAGATTTGGAACTCAGCATTCTCAATTCGGCATCAGGCGTTCGACGCTTCTGCCTGTGTTCATCGGTGTTTATCAGTGGTTATCGCTCCAATCGAAATTCGGCATTCGCAATTCGGAATTCGTGCTTCTTTGATATGACTCTGATTCAGGCGATTGTTCTTGGTCTTGTGCAGGGAGCTACCGAGTTCCTGCCGGTGTCAAGTTCCGGCCATCTGGTGCTGCTGCAGTACGTGTGGGGTATGCCGGAAGGCGTGCGGGTGGCTTTGACCGCGGTGCTTCACATCGGTACCGCAGCCGCGGTGGTCGGTTATTTCCGGCGTCGGCTGATCGGGATTCTCCGGGGATTGGCGGCCCGGCAGCAAGAGAGCCGGATTCAGAGCTGGCTGATGGTCGGGTACATGGCCGTGGGTTCGGTTCCGGCCGCGATAGTGGGTCTGTTGTTTCGGCACCGGTTTGAAGCCGTTTTCTCCGAGCCGCGTTTCGTTGGCGCGATGCTGCTGGCTACCGGCACGTTGCTGTTTGCTACGAGGTTCAAGGGGTCCGGATGGCGCGGACAGGGCTGGATGGTCGCGCTGGTGGTTGGACTGGCCCAGGCCGTTGCCATCCTGCCCGGGATTTCGCGGTCGGGCGCGACGATTGCCGTCGCCATCTACCTGGGAATGACGCGGAGGGATGCCTTCGAATTCTCTTTTCTCCTGTCGATTCCGGTGGTCCTGGGCGCGGCAGTCGTGGAGCTGCGGGGCATCGACTATGGTCTCGTTGGGGTTGCGCCGGTAGTGATCGGAATCGGGGTAGCCCTGCTGGCAGGCGTCGGAGCGCTGGTGCTGCTCCGCCGTGCGGTTCTGGGCCGGTGGTTCCACTGGTTCGCCGGCTACTGCTGGGTTGCCGGACTGCTGGTGTTGCTGTTGCTGCGCTAGCAGAGCTGCTGCGTGTCCGTGTCCAGAATCGTAATCCGGCGGTCCCGCTCGAGGTGCTCGACGACCTTGGACATGCAACTCTGAGCCATTCGCCAGCGGGTGTTGACCACGACGACCGCCAGTTGCGCCCGCTGCCATTTGTCCTGGAATTCACATTCGCACACCGCAACGTTGAACTTGCGGCGTAGTCGTTCGAAGGCACTCGTCAGGACCCGCCGTTTGTCCTTCAAGGAATGGCTGTCACTGATGATGCAGTCGATAACCAGAAGGCCGACCGTCAAAGCCTACTTGCGTGACTTGGGTGCTGCCCGGGCGACCTGCTCGATGCAGTAGAACTCAAGGATGTCGCCGACTTCCAGGTCTTCGATGTTGTCGAGGCCGATGCCGCATTCGTATCCGGTTTCCACTTCTTTGACGTCGTCCTTGAACCGGCGGAGAGAAGCGATTTTCCCGCTGGCCAGTTCCTTTTCCTCGCGGAAGACGCGAACGAGAGCGTCGCGAGTTACTTTGCCTTCGGTTACGTAGGACCCGGCGATGATGCCCTGACGCGGGATATTGAAGACGCGACGGGTTTCGGCCCGGCCGAGCTGGACTTCTTTCTCCTCCGGTTCAAGCAGGCCGAGCATCGCGGCACGGATGTCGTCGATCGCCGCGTAGATTATCCGGTAGGTCCGGATTTCGACTCCTTCTTTTTCCGCCAGCTTGCGGCCGTCGGGCAGCGGGCGGACATGGAAACCGACGATGATGCCCTCGGAAGCCTGTGCCAGGAGGACGTCGCTCCGGCTGATGGGGCCGACGCCGGTGTGCACCACCCGGACGCGGACTTCGTCCAATGATAGCCCTTCCAGTGAGTCACGCAGAGCCTCGGCCGACCCTGAGACGTCAGCTTTGAGGACGACTCTCAGTTCCTTGGTCTGTCCCTCGGCGATCCGATCCTGGATGGTCTCCAGCGTTACTTTCGGGCGACTGGCACTGAGGATCCTGTCGCGCTTGATCAGGAAGCGGCGGTGCGCGATTTCCCGTGCCGTCCGTTCGTCCTTCGCGACGTTGAACCGGTCGCCAGCTTGGGGAAGACCTGAGAAACCGAGTACCTGCACCGGTATCGACGGTGTCGCCTCATCGATTCGGTTGAAGATGTCGTCCAGAAGGTCGCGAACCCGGCCGTGGTGCTCCGCGACGACGAAGGGATCGCCCCGGCGCAACGTTCCTTCCTGGATCAGGACGGTGGCGATACTGCCTCGTCCCCGGTCCAGTCTGGCCTCAAGGACGACTCCACTGGCCGGGCCATCGTAGGCAGCCTGGAGGTCCATCTCCAGGCTTATGACTGAGATCGCGTCGAGGAGTTCCTCAATGCCCTGGCCGGTCACGGCTGACGTCTCGACGCAGGGCGTGTGTCCGCCGTATCCTTCCACCGACACGTTATGTTGGGCCAGTTGGGTCTTGACCCGGTCCGGGTTGGCATTGGGAATGTCCATCTTCGTAACCGCGACGATCATGGGAATCCCGGCCGCGCGGGCATGGTCAATAGCTTCCTCTGTCTGGGGCATGACTCCGTCGTCGGCCGCGACTACGAGGATGGCAATGTCGGTCACCTGGGCGCCGCGCGCGCGCATCGCGGTGAAGGCCTCATGCCCCGGGGTGTCAAGGAAGATAATGGGTTTGTCGTTGTAGCTGGCAACGTAGGCCCCGGTGTGCTGGGTTATCCTGCCTACTTCCTGCTCGGCGACTTTGCTCTTGCGGATGTGATCCAGGAGCGCGGTCTTGCCATGGTCAACGTGTCCCATGACGACGATCACTGCTGGCCGGGCTTTCGGTTCTCCCCGCTGGACTTCTGTTTCCGTTTCACTTTCCGGTTCCACCCTGATGCCGCATTCGTCCGCAATGAGCATTATGGTGTCGATGTCGAGTCGTTGATTGACCGTGGCCAAGAGCCCGATCTTCATGCATTTCTTGATGACTTCGGCCGGGCTCGTGTCAAGTGCATGGGCCAGTTCAGCCACGGTCATGTAAGGGTTGACTTTGACCGTCGGTGCGGACTGGAGTTCCGCAGCGGGTCGGCTTTCGCGCACCGGCCGCTTGTGTTTGATTTCCCGTCCGTGGACCTTGACCAGAGTCTGCTTGATTGTCCGGGCAATCTGTTTCTCGTCGGGCTTGGACCGCTGAGGGTATCGTTGAGGTGGAACTCGATGCCGCCGGATGGAGTCCTTGAACTGCTTCTTTTCTTTCCGCAGTCTGAGCTTCGCCGCCTCGAATTCCTCGTCGGTAACGTAGGAGGTGTATCCTCGCGGTGGGAAGTTGAGCTCCTTGAGCACGGCGATGAGCGCTTCGCTCGAGAGGTTGAGTCGCTTGGCTGCCTGGAAGACCTTCAGCTTGCCCATACTTTGTCGCGGACTTTCTGCTTCATCTCTTCGATGGAATCAGGTTCCAGTTCGGTGACTTTGGCTAGCTCCTCTTCGGGAAGGCTGAGCAGGTCGAAGGCGTTGTTCGATCCGGCCGCCCGGATTCTGGCCAGGAGGTCCTCCTCCAGGTCCAGTTGGTCAAGGGTCACTTTGCCTGCCTTGCCCATTATCACCCGGTTGCGGTAGTCACTTTCTTTGAGGACTTCTATTTTCACCTGTACCAACAGGCTGGCGAGCCAGACGTTCTGACCTTTCTTGCCGATAGCGATGGAGAACTCGGCATCCGGGACCACCACGATATGCGTTTCGCCTTCCCTTATTACCTCCGAGACTTTGGCCGGACCGAGCGCGCGCGCGATGAAAACGAGGGGATCCCGACTCCACTGGACGATGTCCACTTTCTCACCGGACAGTTCCTTGATGATGCTCTCAATCCTCGACTTGCGGTAGCCGACGCACGCGCCTACCGGGTCGATCCTGTCCTCGAGGGAGTTGACAGCAACCTTGGAACGGAAGCTGGGTGAGCGGGCGATGCCCTTGATTTCGACTATGCCTTCCTTGATCTCAGGCACTTCGCGAGCGAGGAGTTTCCTCAGGAATTCCGGGTGGGTTCGGGACAGACACACCCGCGGCCCGATCGGGGTTTTCTCGACACGGTGCACATAGGCTTTGATCGGCAATCCCTGTCGGTAATGGTCACTCTTGAGTTGTTCCCGGTTGTTCAGGACCGCTTCAATCAGACCGAGGTTGACGATGATTTCTTCCCGTCCGATTTTCTGGACTGTGCCGGTGACAATCTCGCCCTTCTTCTTGCTGAACTCGTCGAAGAGCTTGGTGCGTTCGGCTTCCCGAAGCTTGAGCAGCAGTTCATCAGAGGCCTTACGGATGGCGATTCTGCCGAGTTCGTCGAGCGGAAGTTCCACCCTGACGACGTCGCCGATCTGGGCCGACTCACTGATGGCCCGCGCGTCCGCGAGCGAAACCTGCTGGCCGGGGTTGTCGATGCGTTCGACTACCTGTTTGGCCAGATAGACGCGGATATCGCCGCTGTCGGGGTTGATCTCCACGTCCGATTCGGTGTCGGGTCCGAATCTCCTCTTGAGTCCGGAGACGATACTCGCTCGGAGCGTTTCGCAGACGTACGTGATATCGACGTTTCGGATGCGGGCAATCTGGGTTATCAGGTTGGAGATTTCTCTATTCATTGCCTGGCCTTTGCTGTTGTGCATTCGGTGCGGGATGCCCGCGACGAATGGCAGCGTAGCGAACACTGCCATCGGATGGCAGAAGTGCGGCGCGTTGTTATCCTGTCGCCGAAACGGGTAGCCTCCGGTGGTTGAACAAACATCGGAGCGATTATAGCTGGACGTCCTACCGAGTCAAGTCGGGTGGGGCAAGATGGCATGGCACCGGGTGTGTCGCAACGACATAAGCGACTGTAGGTTCTTATCTTAGCGGTGTCGTCCCAAGAGCATCACGCCCTGTCGCACAGGAGGCGGTCCTCCTCCCAGTTTGTGCAAGTTGTTGTTGGCTAAAGAGTTACGGGGCAATGCCGGGTGACATCAAGCTGGCACGCACGGTGCAGTATCCCCCCAAGATGGTGACTAAGTGTTCAATTGCATACGGCAAAGGAAGAGAGAATGCTCTTCGAGTTCCGGGCGCACTCCCTTCCTTTCCGTCGACAGTTGATACTGCTCTTTGACATTTCGGAGTGTAACGGCCTGCCGGACCTTGACGTTCTCATTGCCGCATCGCACGGACGAACGGAACGGGACGAGTCGGTGACTCTCACCTAGGCGCATCACAGAGGGGTTTCTCTGCCATCTCAGCCTCTCGCCGTTGTCTCAGCCTCGTCAATGCCTTTTCCCGTCCGTTCGTCCACAAGATTCCCTGGTTGGGAAGGAGGGAACCGCTCGCGCACAGCTTTGGGGAAACAAGGTCGCGGACCTACCGCCGGGTGCGAACTGACACTGACGTGCGTGGAAAGGAACAGACCGCAGATGGGGATGAGTCTGAGCGTCGCAGTGTCCGAACGAACGCCGGGATCAGCAATGTGAACGGTTCACCTGGAGTTAGTGTCCGCCCAGATTCTCGCAGGGGGTCGGCATCTTAGCCTCCTTCTTGGGAGTTGTGAGCCCACGCCCAAGTCCTTTCAACCTCGACCCCCTCCATGTTTGCTCGGTCCGGCAGGCCGTCGAATTCGGGGCTGCTGTATGCCTGAAGGGCGCTTATCCATAGCAGGAGAATGCCGCCTCTCAAGATTTGGCACTCTTAACCCACAGGGTACGGCGGCTCCGCTTGTTGATTCCAGCCTCCCTCGGGCAGGGGAGGATGGTCCGGTGCCGGGGGAATGCCTTGACAGTCGGAGGGTATGGGTACAGGCACGACAGCAAAGGAGTTGAGGGTGAAGGGGTATCATGTCACGGTGACAATCATTGCGCTGGTTCTGGCAGGCCTGTTCTGTCTGAAGCCGCCGGCCATTCCGCAGTGGGATGCCGACCTGACGGTCCCGCTCTATCGCGGGGCATTTCGTCTGGTGGATTTTCTCGACTCCAGCCTGTTCTTCATCCAGCCCGATTCGACAATCAGGTTCGCGTACGACGTACCGATTGATACCGTTACCCCTGACGGGGTGATTGGCCTTGTCTCGGTTGATGAGACCAACCGGATTGCGTTGGGTGACTTCGTGTTCACTGATATCCCGCAGGGTGCGGTCACGGTGGGCATTGAGGATCTCCTTGGATATCCGATTCCGGATACCGGCCTGAAGCAGCAACTCGAGCCTTTTGAGACGACATTGCCGTGCACGTGCTCGATTCCCGGCGTGGCATATGCCGAGGTGTTGCACGGAGTCCTGCGGACAACGGTCAGCAATCATACCGGCATTCCGATTGAGTCGCTGCTGGTCTGCTTTTCATTCGGGCAGATGCGATTTGACAACCTGGCGCCAGGGACAATGCAGTCGCAGCGTACCGAGATCGGCGGCGCCGTAGTCAGTTCGCCCCTGGCGTTGCTGGTTACGGTCGGTTCGCCCGGCTCGGCCGGCGATACGGTCAGACTGTCCAAGACGGATTCGCTGCTGGTGGAGATCGAGGTCGATTCACTGCAGGTTGCGAATGCCCGGATCAGGATTCCCATCGCTCGCGGGCGCCGGCAGTGCCGGGTGGCTCTCGGCAGTTCGCAGCCGTTCGAGATCGACAGCCTGATGCTGGCGTCCGGGACGTGCCGGATTCTCCTTGCCAACGGCTTCGCGGTTCCGGTCGACGCCGAACTGACGGTCCCCGGATTGAGCCAGAATCACCGGCGCTACATTCAGGGCTACCAGTCGACGACCGTGGAACTGGACCTTGCCGGAGTTCGGGTGGACAACCAGGGCAAGACCAATTCACTGCTCGATTTCGAAGTCGTTGCGATTCCGGACCCGTCGGATGATCTCGTGGATCTGGCGAAGGGCGACGGGTTCGTCGTGGGCTACGAAACTCGGGAGCTCAGGGCCGAATACGTGGCCGGGGAGTTCCGGCAGCCGGTGTACGTCACGTCGGTGCTTGAGACCCTTCCGGAGATCATGCCCGGAGGAATCAAAGGGATGCGGGTGCCCAATGCCGAACTGGTGCTGGAGATCGAGACCAGCATTGGCTTCCCGCTGGAGATCCAACTGGGACTGGTTGCACATCGGGACGGCGCGGAGGCGGCGAGGCTTGAGCGGGAACTCTGTGTGCCGGCGGCACGCCCCGGAGTTCTCGGCAACTCCGAGTGGGTGCTTCCGGTAACGGACCTGGTGAACGCCGGGGCTGATTTCATCACCCTCGAGTACACGGCGAGGATGATCGGGCGTGGAAGCTACACTGCCGGATCGTGGCTGGCCGGTCGGGCCTCGATGAGCACCCCGTTGAGGCTTGCGTTCGTGCCTGATACTATCGCCGGGCCTTCACGCAGAGTGGAGTTGAGTGAATCTCACCGGCAGAGAGTGATTGAGTATCTCGTCGATGGCGAAGCGATTCTCACTCTGAGAAACCGGTTCCCGGCAGGTATCGGCGGCTGGCTTGTTGTGACTCCGGATTCGACCGCCAGACCCGACCCCGCGGCGCTCGTCGATTCCATCCTCATGCCTTTCGTTGTTCCGGCGGGCCGGGTCGACGGCATGGGCAACTGCGTTGGCGAGCAGGACACAGTCATCCGGCTGGCGCTGGACAGCGCCGAAGTCAGTCTGTTCCAGTGCAATCCGCTGAAGGCCCAGGTCGTGTTCGTGCTGCCGGAAACGGACACGGTGGTATTCAGAGCCGGGGATCGGCTGCAGATTCAGGCCTTGCTGAAACTGCGAGTCAGGGTGAAGGAATGGTAGTCGCTTTTCAGCTTGTCTTCCTGGTGACCGGTGTCTTCAATCCGGTGATGTCAACCGGGCTGGACGCTGTGGCGGTGAATCCGGCACAGCTCGGATATCCGGAGCGACCGGGCTTCTTCTGTCGTGTTGTGGACCTGGGCTTCCGTGTCGACAACAACTCCTTCAATCTTGCTCAGTACAACCGGTACACCGGGGCCTATCTTGACAGCGCGGCCAAGGATGAGATTATCGGTTCCATTCCTCCATCCGGATTCGGTCTACGGGTTTCCGGAGATGCGAGTGCGGTGGAGTTCGGCTACAGCAACATGGTGGTTTCGGTGCGGACTGAGGGTTTCGGACAGTTCGTCATTCCGGGGGAGGCATTCGAACTGGCGCTCCTCGGCAACGAGCCTGGTCGTCGCTATCGAGCCGAGGACGTCGGGGCGGGTGGACTCGTGTTTCTCAGGGCCGGGGTCGCGGCAGCCGGCGGGATCGGCAGCAATGTTGCCGTCGGGTTGGGCGCTCACTACCTGCGCGGGCTGGCGTACGCCGAGCTGCGTCAGGCCGAGGCTCAATTCCTGACAACGCCCACTGCGTTTTCGGCCGACGGTGTCATCGGGTATCGCCGGGCGACCGGCGGGAGCGGCTGCGCCTTTGATCTGGGTGTGGCGTTCTGGAAGAACGACTGGCGCTTCACTCTCGCCTGTCTTGACATTGGTCCCGGCATAACCTGGACCGAAGGCGGCGAGGATGGGATATACACCTTCTGTCTTGACTCGGGTAACGCTTATGAGATACGCTCCGAGAAGCTGTTCCACCACGATTTCGACTGTCACCCGGTATTCGGATTCGTGACCCGATTGCCGGTCGTGGTGAACCTGGGGGTGAGTCATGAGTTCCTGAACCGGCTGAGCGCCGCGGTCCTGTTCCAGGAACGGTTTGGGGTGAGCCGGGACTGGGGCGCCGGATGGCTGGCAGCCGGTCTGGTTGAAGCGCGCCCGTGGGTCTGGCTTCCGGTCGGTCTTGATGTTTCGTACGGCGATCCGGGAGGGGTGACGGCCGGCGTCGGAGCCGGGCTGACACTGGGCAGACTGGTCCTGGCTACGAGGCTCGGTTACGTTTCGGGTCTGCTGCTGAATGCCAAAGGCGTGGAGTTCGGCTTGAGGATCAGCTACGTGGACTCGCGCCGGGGGAAGAAACTAGAGCCCTTCCTGCTTCACTACGACGTCGAGTGAACAGCTTGACAGCATTCCACTGAATCGATATTCTCCCCGGGCATGAGTACGGGGGTGTAGCTCAGTTGGGAGAGCACCTGCTTTGCAAGCAGGGGGTCGCCCGTTCGAATCGGGTCACCTCCATCCCGAACACCAGGCTGGCCGATAGCGGCCAGCCTGAACTTTGGTACGTGCCTTTCGGGCACGGAACGCCGGCAGGGCCGGTCGGAAACATGCTACAGTCGCCGTCTGTTCAAGGTAGGGGAACTCAATCCAACCCGAACCGCCCGCAAACCCGCAACAGTCCCGGTCGCCTCCGATGTCCGGCGCGGCAAGAAGACGCCAGTGCGCAGGAAGACGAGCCGCAAGTCAGCAGGATACCAGAAGTAACTCAGTCCGCGAGCCAGGTGATGTGACCCCGGAACTGTCCATGCATCGAACACACTCCGAGCGATTGACATCCGGGGAACGCAGGTGTAGGATGCAGCAGAACCAAAGGAGGTCCTGATGCGGATTGCTGTGATTGTCGGTTTCCTGTTCTATGTCGCTCTCGCCCACCAGCCGCTGCTGGATGAGTCGGGCAACGTGTGCGTCGGTTCCGGCCCTGCGGTTGTGCCCGGGTGCGGTTTGAACTTGCCGGCTCTGGAATGGGAAGTGAAAACCCCGATGCCGACCGCGCGAATGTCGGCCGGATGCGGGGTGGCGAACGATACGCTGTACGTAGCCGGGGGTTACGGCTCCGGAGGCAGGCTGGCGGTAACCGAAGCGTATGACCCGACCGGTGATGCCTGGACCACGGTTGCGGTCATGCCCACCGCGCGCAACGGGGTCAGTGCGACGAGTGCCGGAGGTAGGTTCTACGTGATTGCCGGGTACAACGGCAATTACCTGAGAACGGTCGAAGCGTATGACCCGGGTGCGGACAGTTGGGAGACGATGCCGTCCCTGAGCATTGGTCGGACCACACCGGCAGCGGTCACGTTCGACGACTGCATCTACGTCATCGGCGGATACACCGGTTCGTCGTACCCGCGCACCGTGGAGCGGTTCGACCCGGTTGCCGGAACCTGGGATACGGTCGCGCCGCTGCCGACCGGGAGAACCGGTCTCACCGCCGCGGTAATCGCCGGGAAGATTGTCGCTATCGGCGGCTGGACCGGTTCCGAACCTCCGCTGAACACGGTCGAAGTGTATGACCCGGTTGCCGATTCATGGTCCACGGCCGCATCAATGCCCACTTCGCGCTGGAACATGGCATCAACCGTGATGGACAGTTGGGTGTTCGTATTCGGCGGCGCGCTGACGTTCAGCGGCACCTATACCGACATCGTGGAAGCGTACGACCCGGCCGCGGATCAGTGGTCGGTTTCAACCTCGATGCTGGTGCCGAGGAAAACGCACGTGGCAGGCGCTATCCAGGGCAGGAGCTACATCGTTGGAGGATACAACGGCCAGTTCCTGAACCTCAATCACCAGGCCCGGGTGGTGACAAGCCCGGTGGCCGAAGGAGTCGGGGTAGGGGACAGGCCGGGACTCGAAATCGGACCCAACCCGTGCACCGGCATGCTGCGCGTGTCATCGTCCCGGGCAATCGAGAGCGCAATCGTATTCGACGCCCAGGGACGCAGAGTGGCCGAATCCGCACCCGGCCACGGGCGAGCCGAAATCCGTCTTGAACTGTCAGGACAGGTTTCCGGTGTCTACTTCGTCTGTGTCAGGACAGAGGAAGGGACCTGGACCCGGAAGGTGGTCCTGGAGCGGTAAGATTCGCGCCCGGCTGCTACTTCCGTTTATCTGAATCGGGGGCAGGGCTCACGGTGTGTCCCGGGAGCCTGAGGAGTTCTGGGGATATGCATGCCTGTTTTCTGTTTGCCCAACTTCGTCTGCTTTCCTTTCCTGGCCGTCTTGCCGGCCCGACGGGTTGGGCTACGTTTGCGGGGCCGGTCGCGGGCGAGGAGGAGGGCGGGTCGGGGTAATCTCGCAGAACAGGCTTGACCGGTCCACTTCGTGGATGTGGATTCTGACGTCAAGCCCGGCGACCAGCGACCGGAACCGGTCGCGCCTGACCGCGGTGCCGGTGAAGCCGTCCCGGCATGCAATCACGCCATTGCCGGTCCGGTCCGGGTCGAGTTCACCGACAAGCCCGAGTTCGGACTGAAGTCTGAACCACTCCAGCCGGACGTCCCAGAACCTGTCCGAGTAGCTGGAGAACAGGGCCATACCCCGGGTCCGGGTGACGCGAACAGCTTCCCGGACAAGGTCCCGCTGGTTGACATGGAATGCCGAGATGCCGTTCTGGATGCAGACGACCCGGTCGAAGAACTGGTCGGGAAACCGGAGCTGAACCGCATTCATTTCCAGGAACTGACAGTTGGAAAGCTGCCGGAGCATCTTCCGGCCAAGATTCAGGCTGGCCCGCGAAGTATCAACACCGATGACCTGCCGGGCTTTTCGGGCCAGGGGACCGAGAACCCGGCCGTAGCCGCAGCCGAGTTCAAGGACTCTGTCCTCGGGTCGAATGAAAGTAAGGACATGGTCCAGTTCGGCCTGAAGATACTGCTTCGCGCGTGGTGGCGCGATGTCATAGCAGCGTTTCAGCCGCTCGGCAGAAAGAGTCTCACGGTAGTAGTCACCCACACTCAGATTCTCGGCAGCCAGCGGCCATAGTCAAACAGAGCAGCCGGCGGAATCGAACCACAAAGGCGCGAAGGGCCTGTTTTCCCTCCCCGGCGCGGCAAGAAGAGAGTCGTCATTGCGAGCGAAGCGCGGCAATCTGTTCTCTCTCAATCCGCAACCGAACATGACTGCACCTTGGATTTCCCGCGCACGTTGCCCCGCGGCCGGACCGCACTATACTGACCACAACCGATGAACGAACGTAGCCCGCTGCATCCTGAGTTCCCGCCGATGAGCCGGACCGGCATGAAGCGGCTCGGCTGGGACGCGTGCGACGTTATCCTGGTCACCGGCGACGGGTATGTGGACCATCCCGCATTCGGCTGCGCGGTTATCGCTCGGACCCTGCTTGAAGCCGGGTACCGGGTCGGCATCATCGCCCAGCCGGACTGGCGAAAGGTGGAGCCGTTCCAGGCTCTCGGACGACCCGGGCTGTTCTTCGGAGTGACCGCAGGCAACGTCGATTCGATGGTTGCCAATTACACGCCGGGCCACCAGCGACGCCGGCGCGACGACTACGCGCCCGGAGGCCGGGCCGGGCTGCGGCCGAACCGGGCGGTAACCGTTTACTCGAATATGGTCCGGCGGGCATACAAGGACGTCGGGCTGGTGCTTGGCGGAATCGAGGCGAGCCTGCGGCGACTCGCGCACTACGACTCCTGGGAGGACGCGGTGCGCGGTTCCCTGCTGCTGGACGCGCGCGCGGACGTCCTGGTGTACGGCATGGGCGAGCGAGCGGTAGTTGAAATCGCCCGACGGATGGATGCGAAAGAATCGCTGGCCGGCATCCCGGGCACCTGCGTGCTCGCGAAAGACCCGCCGGCGGGCGACGTCGTCATCATGCCGGCACTGGACGAAGTGCGGCAGAACAAGGCGAGTTTCGCCCGGGCGTTCAGGTCCTGGTACGCGGAAGCGGGCAACCCCGAAGGCCGGGTCGTGAGTCAGTGCCACGGGGACCGGTACGTGGTCCAGTACCCGGTCGGAGCGCCGATGAAGCCCGGGGCGCTCGACCGCGTGTACGACCTGCCTTATGCCCGGACGACGCATCCGGCGCACGGCGAACCGGTTCCGGCCCTGGAAACGGTCCGGTTCTCGATTACGTCCCACCGTGGCTGCCTCGGTTCGTGTACGTTCTGCTCCCTGCGGGCGCACCAGGGACGCATCATCCAGCGCCGCACCCGCGCGTCGATCCTGCGCGAAGCCGAGCGCATCACCCATCTGCCGGGATTCAAGGGCCACATCACCGACGTCGGCGGCCCGACCGCGAACATGTACGCCGCTACCTGCAAGCAGATGGCAGGGGGCAGGGTGTGCTCGAACCGGGAATGCACGTGGCCGACGCGCTGCCCGGAACTGGAGATTGACGTGGACCGGGAACTTGACGTGCTCGACGCGGTGCGGGCCCTGCCCGGGGTCAAGATGGTCACCATCGGCACCGGGGTGAGGTTTGACCTGCTCGAAGACCGAGCCGGTGCGCGCTACCTCGCGCAGCTCTGCGAGTACCACGTATCAGGCCAGCTCCGAATCGCGCCCGAGCACGTTTCGGACCGCGTGCTTGCGTTCATGCGCAAGGCCGGGCACAGCGCCTACGTCCGGTTCCGCAAGCAGTTCAGCGCGGTCAACCGCAGGCTCGGCAAGACCCAGTACCTGATACCCTACTACATCTCCGGGCACCCGGGCGCGACGGTCGATGACGCGGTCGAACTGGCCGAATGGCTGGTGCGCGAAGAACGGTTCCGAATCCGTCAGGTCCAGCAGTTCACACCCCTGCCGATGACCGCGGCCGGGGTCGCGTATCATACCGGGCTCAACCCGTTCACCGGCGAACGCATCCACGTCGCCCGCAGCCCGCAGGAACAGCGGCTCCAGCGGTCCCTGCTGCAACTGCACGACGAACGCAACCTGCGCTACGTGCAAGGGGTCCTGATGAAGACCGGGCGGCGCGATCTCCTGCACCGGGTTTCCGCCCTGCGGCCGTTCCTGCGCCCGCGGCCAGGCCGTCCGACCAGTGGCCGTCGGCCCGATCCGACGCGCAAGTCGCGACCCAATCGGTCCGGTCGATAGACCGAAAAGTAGAACCACAACTACGGCAACCCGGGGCCGGATACGCCTCCGGACATGCCCGGTCAGATGGGTCGGGCCTTGTGCCGGCGGAGAAGGACACCTGTGCCTCGGAGTCCCGGGGATACACGTACCCATCTCCTTCCATCCAACTTCGCCTGCTTTCCTTTCTCGGCTGTTCTCTGTCGCGGCGGGTTGGGTTGCGTTCGACGCCTCGATTCCCTGAATTCTCGGCTCCTGTTCTTCTTGACACGGGGGCGAGTTCGGAGTAGAAGTTGACCGTGGCAAACAGAGCCAGTCCGGCACGCAGTTTCGCGCTTGAGAGGACCGTGCGCAGAAGGAACCTGAGGGATTTCTCCGAGGTAAAGGAGAACCTTGCCTACTGGTTGTCCCGGAGTCCCGAGGAGCGTATTGCCGGGGTTGAGTACCTGAGGAGATTACATGCGGGAAGTCGAGCGAGACTTCAGAGAACTGCTCGCGTTATTCAACGCTCACAAGGTTGAGTATGTCGTCGTCGGGGCATACGCGCTCGCCTTCCATGGCGCACCGCGCTATACCGGCGACCTGGATATCCTTGTGCGGCCTGACGTCGGAAACGCTCGGCGCATCCTCGATGCCCTCGACGAATTCGGATTCGCTTCTTCGGGCCTGACGATTGAGGACTTTGCGGAACCAGGCAAAGTCGTGCAACTCGGCGTAGCGCCGGTCCGAGTAGACATAGTGACGTCGGTCACCGGCGTGTCGTGGGAAGAAGTTGCCGCCGGATGCAAGGCCGGCTCCTATGGAGACCAGACGGTGAATTACCTCGGGAAGGAGCAGTTTGTCCGCAACAAGCGCGCCGTGGGCAGGAAGAAGGACATTGCCGACCTTGAAGCCATCGGCGAAGAGTAACGGGACGAGTCAAGTCAAATACGGTGCCCCACAGTCCAGGTGTGAACCGCGGTACTGTTGACACAATTCGGAAACAGGGCAGGGTCGCCGGCATGTCTCTGGATGCTCAAGGCAGAAGAACGCAGCCTAACCCGAACCACCCGCAAACCCGCAGCAGTTCTAACTGCCTCCGACGCCCCGCGCCGTAGGAAGAAGCCGGTGCGCAGGATGATGGGCAGAAAGACGGCAGGATAGATGACAAGAGATGGCGCGCGAGACAAGCAGTGTGCCTCCAGAACCCATCGAAAACGGTTACCGTCACCAGCGGCCCCAATTCCTGTTTGCCCGGGCGGAAGTCCGAACTTGACTGCATTGCCTTATATGTTAATATCATGTTGAGGCTGATACGAGTGAGGTCCGGGTCGGCAAGAACAGTTTATGCTCTTGAGGTGGATGGCCGCTGCGAAACGTACGAAATCATGCGCAACCTGCCGGAACGGGCAGAGCAGCGTCTGGGCTACATCTTCGAGCGGCTTGCCGAAACCGGCTGGGCGGGCAAGGGCGTGGAAAGCGTCCGGCATCTGCGGGGACCGGTGTACGAGTTGAAGGAGCACTCGTCCAATGTCCGGTTGTACTGCTTCTTTCACGCCGGCAGGGCCGTCGTCTGCACCCACGGCAGCGCGAAGCGGTCGGGTAAGGCCCGTCTGAATCAGGAGATTGACAAGGTCGTCAAGCTGTATGAACTGTGTATTATGGAGGATATACTCGCATGATTGAGGCAGACAAGTGGTTTCAGGAGATGAAGGCCCGCCACGAGAAGGACCCGAAGTACTGGGTTGAGGCCATGCGCTTCGACTTCGGCGACGAGGTCGGCAGAATGATGGAGGAACGTGGTGTTACGCGGGCGGAACTGGCGAGACGGCTTGGTTCGTCGCCCGCATACGTGACGCGGTTCTTCCGCGCGATGTTCAATCCGACCCTGCTCACGCTGGCCAAAGTCGCCGTGGCACTGGACGCCCGTGTCTCGTTGCACATGCATCCCGCCGAGGCAAGTGCCCATTGGCTTGACCTGCTCGAACGACCCGCGTCAGCGGGGCCGGTGCAGCCCGAACCTTGCTGGCCACGAGAGTGCAGCACGCCGCTTGATCCGGTCGCAACCACAGGAGGTCGCAATGAACGAGAACATGCCACCTCTGCAGCTTAGCAACTACTTCATCGAGAAGCTGGAGTATGAGGCCCTGCAAGGTTTCAACCCGGCAGCTCCGGCCGCTGAGGAGCTTGTTGTGGACCCGGACGTGTATCCGATACCGAACAAGCCACACGATTACATGGTCCGGTTGCGCGTGTCCCTGGTCGGGCCGCCCAAGTCCAATTCCCGTTGCAGGTTGCACTTCAGCCTGGTCGGTTTCTTCCACGTTGCCGAGAAGACCCCGAAGAAGCTCCGGGACCAAATGGTGTTCGGCAATGCGCCGCTCATTCTCTTCGGCATTGCGCGGCAGGTCGCGGCCGAGACAACGGCTAACGGACCGTATGGCAAGGTCATTCTCGGAACGGTGAACTTCGTAGAGGTCCTCCAACGCAAGGCTGCGTCCGGGGCTGGTCGGGCAGCCGCCGAGTTCAAGGCTTCCGACAAGCCGCGAAAGCGCGTTGCCAAGCGGCCCGCACGCAAGAAGTAGGTTCTCTCGCATGGTGGTCACCCAAGCCGAAATCCGGATGCTCACCGCCGAAGAACTCAGCCCAACCCGAGCCGCCCGCAAACCCGCACAAGCCTCAGTCGCCTCCGACGCCAAACGCCGCAAGAAGAAGCCAGTGCGCAGGAAGACGGGCAGAAAGACAGCAGGATACAGGAAGCCAGACGGCCTGCGAGTTAAGTAATGTGTCCCCAGAACTCCCTCTTTTTGCTTGACACGCCGGCAGATTGGAGCGAAAATCGGTCATGGTGAATGATACCGGCCCGGCAGGAGAACAGTGGTTATCCCTGGTTCCCTCTGCGACCGCAGATAGGAGTGAGTATGAGAATCGAGGTTGAGCGAGAAGAGGATGGACGCTGGGTCGCCGAGGTCCCGGACCTGCCCGGCGTCATGGCCTACGGCACAACCCGGGCAGGGGCAATCGCCGGTGTTCAGGTACTGGCCCTGCGGGTACTGGCCGACCGCATTGAGCACGGCGAAGATATCCCCGAACTCCGGGAAGTATTCGCTGTACCCGTATGAGTCAGTGGCCCTCGACCAAGACCCGCCTGGTCCTTGCTGCCCTGCTGCGTATCGGATGGACTGTCAAACGACAATCCGGGACATCTCACCGCGTGCTCAGCCGTCCGGGATGGCCCGACTTCGCATTTGCCTTCCACGACCGCGAAGAGATTGGCCCGCGTATGCTGGCCCGTATCGCCAAGCACACCGGGCTCAAGCCGGAAAACCTGTGAAATCCTCGGTGATGGCCGCAAGTCGCCAACCCTGCCGCAAACCCGCCCGAGATGCGTGAAGCGGTCCGTGAATGCCCGAAGCCGTCGGCCGTGAACTGCAAGCCGTCGGCCCGTTCGTCACTCGAACCCTTGACCCCTCGACCCCTGGAACCCTCTCTCTGTTTGGCACGCGGGCGAGTTTGGAGTAGAAGTCAAACGTGGTGAAAGATAGCGGCCCGACAGGAAAACGGTGGTTGTCCCTAATTCCCCCCGCCTCTTTTCTTGCAGTTCTATCTCGGGACTAGGGGCAGTCGGATCTGTTGACAATCGGCCGGTGGCCAATATGCTGGCCAGATGAAGGACTTCATCGAGCTTCTTGTCCGGCCTTTGCCGTTGCGTTCTGCCATTCCGACCGAAGCGAGAAAGTAGGGCTTGAGGTATTGAACTTGCCGTCTGGCCTTGACAGCGGCGAGAACTTCGATACTACTTAGGTAGCATGTCTCTGAAATCCCCGGTGCTTATTGCCAGGCGTGACCGTCAGAAGCACCTGGGGGCTTTCTACACATGCCAGGAGGTCGTGGACTTCCTCGTTCGCTGGGGTCTGTCGCGGATCCGGGGTGTTGTTATGGACCCGGCATGCGGTGATGGCCGTTTCCTGACTTCAGCCGTATTGCTGGGGGCCAGGGAAGTCGTCGGCTGCGACCTCGACCCGCAGGCTGTCAGCGCTACGCGCCTGGCCCTTGCCGCAAGTCGCGTCGCCGCCACTATCCATCAGGGTGACTTCTTCGCGGTTGACCCGGCCCGCCACCCTTTGGTGGACCTCGTGGTTGGCAATCCGCCCTTCATCCGCTACCAGCGTTTCAACGGTGATACCCGGCGCCGTGCACTACAGTCGGCACTGCACCTCGGTGTTCGTCTCACGGCGCTATCTTCGGCTTGGGCGCCCTTTGTCATTCACTCGATTCGGTTCATCCGTGCGGGTGGAGCGATGGCAATGGTCGTACCGGCCGAGATTGTCCAGACCAAGTACGGCCGGCTGACCCTGGAGGCGCTGTGCCGGCATTTCGCGCACGTCCACCTGCTTGCTTTCGCCCGCAACTTCTTCGCCGATGCCCAGGCAGATGCCTATCTCCTGCTTGCCGATGGCGCCGGCGGTTCGTGCCGCTCGGTCGAGCTTCATCCACTTGAGTCGGTCCAGCAACTCGCGGACGCGGAGGTTGCGCAACTGGCAGCGACGACGCTGCCGGTCGGGACGTCCGAACGAACGCCTTTTGCCCTGGCGTTCCTGACCCCGGAGGAGCGCGATGCCTGGCAGCGATCCATCAAGCGGCCTGGGGTTGTCCGTCTCAGTGACCTCGGCGAGATAACGAACGGCTACGTCACCGGGGCGAACGGTTTCTTCCTCACGACGCGCGAAGCTGCCCTCAAGCAGGGGTTGCCCGCGGGCTGGCTTCACCCGACGGTTGTCAATGCCGCCTCGCTGCGCGGGTCTGAGTTTACTGCGGCCGATGTCATCGAGCTCGAAGCAAAAGGGCGGCCCCATCACCTGCTCAACCCATCGGGCGAGGAGTCCCTCGCAAACCATCGCCGACAGCTTAACTCCTTTATGCGGAGGGGCAAGGCCATGGGTATTCACAAGCGTTTCAAGTGCCGCACTCGCAACCCCTGGTGGCATGTACCTGGAGTTCACATTCCCCACCTGTTTCTGCCCTACATGATCGGACACGAACCCGTTGCCAGCGTGAACGCGGCCGGGGCGAGCTACACCAACACCATTCACGGCCTCCGCCTGCGCCGTGCCGCCTCCGCTCAGGCCACGGCGGTCGGCCTGCACTCCACGCTTACTCTTCTCAGCATGGAACTCCACGGCCGTACTTACGGCGGCGGAGTCCTCAAACTGGAACCGTCGGAGATAGAGCGAGTGCACGTCGCCGTCCCAACCGGGTCCAGGGCCGTTTCACAAGTCAACCGCTTGCTTCGTTCCGGCGACTATGCCGGGGCGGTGGCGCTCGCCGATGAGCTCGTGCTTCACGACAAGCTTGGGCTTGGCACTGCCGACGTCGCCCTGCTGAAGTCGGCACGGAACCGGCTCGTGTCCCGCCGGTACTCACGCAAACCAAAGAAGAACCCGCAATGACACTGCGTTCCCGAATCACGGCTGCGGTACGAGCCGAACCAGCGCCCCCGGACGGCGCGGGCCGGTCCGCCAAGAAGAACTACACCGAGGCTCTCAGCTACAAGTTCTCGGCGGCTGTCGCGGCTGAGCTCATGGTCAAAGGGCTCGACAAGGTCTGTGCGCCACGCCGGGGTCCTGACAAGCAGTTCATGGGCGGCTACGGGACCAAGGGCGTGGACGTCTACCTCTCGGATGAGAAGCACGGCCTGCTGCTTACGTCCGGGGTCAAGGGGCTTGTCTACGACCCGCGCAAGAACCTCAAGAACCGCTATCGCGACATGGTGATGGAAGCGCTGGAATTGCACAAGCGGTTTCCCTACGCGGTCTGCGGCCACTTGTTCTTTCTCGGCAAGAGGGAAGCACTTCAGGCCGGGGGTAAGTTCGGCTCGGCACTGGGCGAAGCCGTTGCGCTGCTCTCAACCATCAGCGGACGACAACGGCCGGAGGAAGCACCGGAGTTGTACGAGACGATGGGGATACTTCTGCTGGAGCCGGGCAAACCCGGTTCGGTAGACATGAAACCGCAAGGTGTTCCACCTGAGCTGTGTGCGGCCGACTACTGTGATAGACTCGCTGACATCTTTCAGTCACGCAACCCGTTCTATGTGTAATCACCAGCCGCAGTCAAAGCCGGCCGCAACAGCATCGGGGTCGAAATCGACCCGGACTACTGCAAACAGGCCCTGCGTCGTCTGGAAAGGGAAAACCAATCCCTGTTCGCCCAAGCCGAAATCCGGATGCTCAAGGCAGAAGAACTCAGCCTGGCCCGAACCGAACCCGCAAGAATCCCAGTCGCCTCCGACGCCCGCGCCGCAAGAAGAAGCCGGTGCGCAGGAAGACGGATAGAAGAACAGCAGGACAGGCGACAATAAGCGCTCCGCGAGACAAGTAATGAGTCCCCGAAACTCTCCCGAGCCGGTGAGACGATCGCCTATGGCAAAAGACACAGAACCCGGTAAGCGTCATGGGAATCCCTGATGAGGAAGTTGCTAGAGTGGGTCGCGCTCATAGGGTCACCCGTAGGCTTGGCGATATCCGTCTGGAGTGCCGTCGAAGCGATAAGGAGCCCCGGCAGCCTGTTCCTCATCACACTCGCCGTCACTGGCTCCGTACTTCTCCTGGCCAGCTGTCTTTACATCGTGATCGCGAAGGTCCCGGCCAACCTAGTGGGGGGCAGGCCGCGTCCTAGATTCCCGAAGCTGCGCCCCTTGGGGTTCATCGGGCTCGTACTGGTACCGACCACTGTCGTGCTCTTCTGCGCACTCCAAAGGTACCAACAGTACAGACTGCCGAACAAAGTCGTGGTGCTGCTAGCCGATTTCAAGGGACCTGAACCTGAGGACCTTCGGGTTACGGATGTGCTAGCTAGTAGACTTGGGGCCGCTCTGGAACCCTACCCTGACGTCGCCCTGGTACGTCTGGACACCGCATTCACCGAGGGCACAGACTGCACTGCAATCGCGGCTGTTGGTGCGAGGTACAAGGCAACGATACTCATCTGGGGTAGCTATGGCAAGACGGACCGGGCCAGTCTGGTCATGACCCACTTCGAGTTGCTCCGGCCGCCGGCGAACATGCCCGAACTCGACCCTGAACTGAGAGGCCGACCGCGAGTCGCATCCGTCTCAGATCTGAACAGCTTCACCCTACAGTTCCGCCTGGCTGAACAGATAACCGCAATGAGCCTTTTCACTGTAGGCATGATCCGATACGCGGCGGGAGATCCAGAAGGGGCCATCTCGCGGTTCACAGCAGCATTGAGGTTTGGCAGCTTGGCCTCCTGGATGCCAGTATTTTTCTTTCGCGGCAACGCGCATGCCGACAAGAAGGACTACCGGCGCGCAGCCGCCGACTATGATGCTGTGCTTAGGCTTATGCCCTCCTTCGCCGGAGCCTACATCAACCGCGGGAACTGCCACGCCGAGTTAGGCGAGCACGACCGCGCCATTGCCGACTACAGCGTCGCAGCCATCCTCCAACCCGACCGCCTAGACGCCTTCTACAACCGCGCCCACACCCGCTACACGAAAGGCGACTACGAGGGTGCTATCGCTGACTACACACGAGCCATCGAACTCAAGCCCGACGCCGCCATTGCCTACTGCAACCGCGGCGTCGCGTTTCGAAGCGTGAGCGCTTACGACCAAGCGGTCGCTGACTTCACGCGCGCGATCAAGCTAGATAAGAACAACACGCTGGCCTTCGTCGGACGGGGCAGCGTGTACAGCGACCGTAAGGAGTACGATCGCGCTATCAGCGACTTCAATCAGGCCATACGAATCGACCCGGGCATGGCAGGGGTGGTATACATCAACAGGGGGAATGCCCGCCGCAACAAGGGTGCCTTCGACAGCGCAATAGCCGACTTTGACCGCGCCATCTCGCTTGACCCGCGCTCCGCGCTGGCACTCAACGGCCGCGGATTCACTTACGCTGCCAAGGGCGACACGGACCGCGCCATCGCTGACTACGACTCCGCCATCAGCACTGATCCGAGTTGCGTAGCGGCTTACATCAACCGTGCCAACTCGCTTGACGACAAGGGCGAGCCCGAACGTGCCATCGCTGATTACAGCGCAGCTATCAGGCTTGACCCGACTGAACCGCTGGCATTCCTCAACCGAGGGCACACGTACTACAAGCTGGATAGCTTCGACCGAGCCCTGGCCGACTATGACACCGCAATCGCACTCCAGCCCGACAACGCCGAGGGCCACTGCAGACGCGGCACTGCGCGAAACGCTATGGGGGACCATGACCGCGCCATTAGCGACCTTAGCCGCGCCATCGAACTCAACCCGGACTTCGCCGTGGCTTTCTGCAACCGCGGCTTCGCGTACAACAAGAAGCACGACTACGCCCGCGCCCTCGCTGACCTCAATCACGCTATTCAGCTTGATTCCGGCAGCGCCGCAGCATTCAACAGCCGGGGAGTAGCGTACTTAGGAAGACAGCAGTATGACCACGCCATCGCTGATTTCAGCCGCGCTATACAGCTCAAGCCTAACTGCATGGAGGCCTTCCACAACCGCGGGCATGCCTACACCTCCAAGGGCGACCAGCACCGAGCCATTGCGGATTTCAACCGAGCCCTTGAGTTAGGATACTGCACAGCCGCCTCAATGCTCGACCGCGGTCTCGCCTACCTCAAGGAAGGGAATCGTGATCGGGCAGTCGCAGACCTGCGTGAATGCGTCAGGCTCGCCGAGGACTCGCAGCTCTCCGAACAAGCCCTTGAGGAGTTGGCCAAACTGGGGGCTGAGCCCAATAAGCGCTAACTTAACGGAGGCGCTTGGAGTTATGGGGACACATTACCTATCTCGTGATTCGTTCGGTTTCTTGCGGCCTGCCGTTTCCCGTTTTCCGCGCGTGGCGTCTGAGGCGATGAACTCGGGTTGTTGGGCGCGGGGCCTGTTTCGCTTGGTTTTCGCGTACCCTCTGGCTTTGAGGCGTCAGGAACCGCAGTTTTGCCCATATGCAGGCAGGATAGGGGCAGAATGCCCGGCTGTCAATGCTTGGCGGCTGACGACGAAGCGGAGCCGATGTGGTGCTTGCTATTGCGTCGTGCTTGGAGTGCCGGACTCCAGCCGGCAACGTGCGGCATAGCCAAAGGCGTAGAAGTAGGCTCTCCAGAGCTTGTCCGAGGAGTCGTACTGGTTGTCGGAGTAGAAGTAGTCAACCAGCGCCTCGCGAACGCGAGTCAATTCCCTCAGGCGTTTCCGGTTCCCGGTATCGGCGATGGTCAGGTCCAGCAGTTCCAGTACGCGTTCGACAGCCCGGGTACTGTATTCGTCGTTGCCCCGTTCCCGCCACAGAATCGCCCGCTCGACCTCGCTGCCGACATTCGCCATCTGTTCCAGGAACGTCAATCCAAACCACCGGCCAGCCCCCAGTTCTTTGTGCTGCCGGTTCATCTTTCCACCAGTTCGCCGACGATGTCCACTATTGTCTTTCGGATTGCAGGGTCGTTGACTCCCCGGCTGCGATTATCCTGCGAGGGACGGATGTTGATGAGTGAGTCAAACTCAATCCAGTGTTCGTCTTTGATTTCCGGATAGATGTTGATGCCCCAGAGGTCCCGCTGATTCGAGTTGTCCTCAATCAGCAGCGCCTCTTCATCCGAATGGAGTTCTCCGTCCACCGCCATGATCCTTCGCTCCACATCCACGACCGCCTTCACCAGGTTGCCGAACATTCCTTCTGCCATCGCTGTCAACTCGGTGGCCGAAATCCGGTCCCTGACGACGATCATGGTCCAGGGGCGATTCGTCTATTCGGTCTCATTGTCCGGAGGATAGGCGGATGAGCCATTCTTGTCAAGCTGTGGCTGGTCGTACGTCCGGACTACTCGGTGGATTCCTTCACAACAAAGACCTCGAAGCGGATTGCTTCCAGGACTTCGGGCTTCAGGTCGCGGGCTGCTCAGGTTGGGGTCGCCGGATTGACAGTGTCCCAGCGTTCGAACACGAACCCGGCGAGCCGGAAAGTATAAACAGGTTTATACCGATTTCCAGGGGGTCGTTTTGGTCCATCTTACGCAGGTTCGATAGTTAGCTGGGAGCACAGTTCGGACGGGTAGCGGCTCCCCTCACAGCGGGGGGGATAACGGGTCGAGCAATCCAGGAGGACATCCGGCAGGTGATCTGCCAGGTCATGAGGCAGACGATTCTCCACATAATTCACCTCATGATTCGGCACTCCATTCCGCAGTCGATTTCCCAGAGTATTCGGATGACTACCCGGGTCGCAATCTGCAGAGCTACGGGCAGAGCAATGAGCAGGGTAACCTGGAGGAGCACCTGGCCGAGCATCCGGAAGGTAATCCGGGTAGCTATTCGGCAGGCAATTCAGTCGGAAGTTCGGCAGGTGATTCGGGGAGCAATCTGAGAAGCTATCCGGGGATATGTCGGTTCCGAGCAGGGTCCGAATCTGGAGGACCCATTGTTATGTTCTGAAGAGACTAGTCCGTTTTGCTGGCATCGAGGTCGTTTCGGTGGTTCTTACTGTGTTAGCTATCTGAGCAGGAACCGGGCGTCGAGGACCAGCGCGCCTTTGCCTTGTTCGTAGACAAGCAGCGGGTTGATGTCGATTTCGTCGAATTCCTCGAAGTCGGTGACGAGTTGCGACAGCCGCTGGAGGCATTCCCGGATTTTCTCCGAGTCGCGCGGCGGTTCACCGCGGAAGCCTTCGAGCAGTTGGTGGGCTTTGATACCGGTGACCATCGACTCGGCCGATTTGTCGCTGACCGGGGCCAGGCGGAAAGTGACGTCTTTGAGCACTTCGACCATGATTCCGCCCAGGCCGAACATCAGCAGGGGCCCGAATTGCGGGTCGCGCTTCATGCCGAGGATGGTTTCGGTGCCTTTCGGCGCCATCTCCTGGACAAGGACGCCCCAGATGTCGGCACCCGGTTTCTTCTCCTTGATGGTCTTGAGCAGGCCGGCGAACTGGCTGCGCATGTCGTTGTCATCGGTGATGTTGACACGGACTCCGCCGAAGTCGGTCTTGTGGAGGATGTCGGGCGAGACGATTTTCAGCACAACCGGGTACCCGATCTCCTCTGCCGCGGCAAGCGCTTCGTCAACGGTCTTGACCAGTTGGAACCCGGGCACGGGCAGGCCGTAGGCTCTGAGGATTTCGTGGCCTTCGGGTTCGGACAGGAAGATCGGGCTCCTTGAGTTTGCCCGGTTGATGATTTCGCGCACGGCTTCGGGTCGGGTGTCGGAGTAGTTGACGGTCTCACCGCCGGCGCGTCTGCTCCAGCCGGCGAACCGGGCCATTGTCCCGAGCGCGCGGGCCGCGTTCTCCGGGAACTGGTACAGGGGGATTCGGGATTTGAGCAGGGCCTGGCGGATTTCCTCGTTGTCGCCCATGGTCTGGAGACAGGCGAGAATCGGCTTGCTGCTGTCCCGGCCGACGTCGGCGATGATTTTCGCGATGTCGATTGTCTCGGCCATCAGCGTCGGGGTCCAGACCGGCATGATGGCATCGACGTTCTTGTCGGCACTCATGAGCCGGAGTGCGGTGCCGTAGCGTTGCGCGTCCGCGTCTCCAATGATATCAACCGGATTGTGGACCGATGCGGTCGGGGGGAGGTGCTTTTTCAATTCCGTGCAGGTCTCGTCGGTCAGTTCCGCCATCTTCAGGCCGTTGGCGATGCAGGCGTCGGTCCCCATAATCCCGATGCCGCCGGCATTGGTCAGGATTGCCACGCGCGAGCCCCGAGGAGCAGGCTGGTAGGCCATGGCCGCGGCTTTGGCGAACAGTTCGCTGATGTTCTGGACCCGGAGCACGCGGGCCTGGGCGAAGAAGGCGTTGTAGGCTTCGTCCGAGCCGGCCAGTGCCCCGGTGTGGGATGAGGCGGCCCTGGCTCCTTCGGACGTGCGGCCGGATTTGATTGCGAGAATCGGTTTGGGCCGGTCCGGGTTCGAAGTTATCTTGCGGGCGATGCGCATGAACTCCCTGGGGTTGACAAGGTCTTCGAGATAGAACGCGATGACGTCGGTTTCGTCGTCATCCCCGAGAAAGGCGAGCAGGTCGTTTTCGTTGATGTCGGCTTTGTTGCCGATTGAGGCGAACTTGGAGAGACCGACGTCTTCGGCTTCGGCGTATTCGAGCGCATTGACTCCGACCGCGCCGCTCTGGGATATGAAGGCGATATTGCCATGCCCGGGCATCACCCGGCCGAAAGTGGCGTTGAGCCGGAAGCTACTGTCGGTGTTGATGACGCCGAAGCAGTTCGGACCGATGAGTCTGATGTCGTGCTTGCGGGCCCGGTCGCGGACGCTCTGTTCCAGTTTCGCGCCGGTCGGGCCCAGTTCCTTGAACCCGGCACTGATGACGATGGCGGCTTTGACTCCCTTTTCGCCGCATTCGGAAAGGGTCTCGGGCACGGCCAAGGCCGGAACGACCAGGATGGCGAGGTCGATTTCGTCCGGGACGTGCAGCACCGAAGGGTAGGCTTTGACCCCGAGAACACTTCTGGCCCTCATATTGACCGGGAAAACGACGCCGGTGTATCCGTTCATCAGGATATTGGCGAACATGGCCTGACCGATGCTGCCTTTCCTGGTCGACGCGCCGATAACGGCAATCGATTGGGGTTTGAAGATGGAGTGCAGGCTATTTCGGCTCATCTTCAAACCTCATTGTCAGGGTGTAAACCCCGTCTTCCCATTCTGTCTTGATGGGATAGCCGGCCCTGGTCATCAATCGATAGGCGCGGGTATTGGAGTCGAGCACATAGCCGACAAAGCCTTTGACTCCCTTTATTCGGGCCACGCGGATGAGGTGATTGAATACGATTGTGCCGATGCCGTTATTCTGGTGCCGGTCCTGGACGGTGATGGCGAATTCGGCCAGACCGGTGGCTTTGTCGACGTAGTAGCGGGCCACAGCGATAATCTCTTCCTCGTCCGCTTTCCCGGTCGTGACAACCAGCGCCATTTCGTCCTGATAGTCGAGATTGACGAACTTTGAGAGTTTCTCGTGGGGCATCGCCTTGAGGTAGCTGAAGAACCGGTAGAAGACCGTCTCCTTCGAGAACGAGTAGAACAGGTCGCGCATCTTCGATTCGTCGGTCGGTCTTATCGGTCGGATGAAGATGTCGGTGTTGTCGCGGGCCCGGAGACGGGTTTCGAATTCCTCGGGATAGCGGGCTTCGAGCAGCGAGGCTTCCGGCTGGTCGGCATAGATGTAGTGCCGTTCCTTGGCGAGCTTGAGCAGTTCGGGCCGGAACTTCGGATGGGCGATGGAAACCAAGGCCAGGGCCCGCTCCCGGATTGACCTGCCGTGCAGGTAGGCGGTGCCCCATTCGGTGACGACGTAGTGAACGTCTCCGCGCGAAGTGGTGACCCCGGCGCCTTCGCTCAGGACCGGGACAATCCGGGAGAACTTCTCGTTGTCCCGGGTAGATTTGAGCACGATAACGGCTTTGCCCCCGCGCGAACGGGCAGCGCCCCGGACAAAGTCGAGCTGGCCCCCGATGCCGGAGTAGAACCGGTATCCGAGCGAGTCGGCGCAGACCTGGCCGGTCAGGTCGACTTCCAGTGCCGAGTTGATTGAGACCATTCTGTTGTTCTTGGCGATGACGAACGGGTCGTTGGTGTAGTCTACCGGGTGGAACTCGAACATCGGGTTGTTGTCGATGTAGTCGTAGAGTTTCCGGGTGCCCATGACGAAGGAAGCGACGATTTTGTGCGGGTGCAGGGTTTTGAGCCGGTTGGTGATGACCCCGCTTTCGATCAGGTCGATGATTCCGTCCGAGAATACCTCGGTGTGAACCCCCAGGTCCTTTTTGTCTTTCAGGTAGGAGAGGATTGCGGTCGGGATCCCGCCGTAGCCGATCTGGATTGTGGAGCCGTTTTCGACCAGGTCGGCGACGTTCCGGGCAATGCGGCCGGCAATCTCGCTCGGCCCCGGGGTCTCGAATTCGTGAATCGGGGCATCGGTTTCCACCAGGGCATCGAGTCGACTGACGTGGATGAAGCTGTCACCCAGGGTGCGCGGCATGTTGGGATTGAGTTCGGCGATGACGTGGCGGGCGGCTTCGGTCGCGGGTTTGGTGATGTCGACCGAGACCCCGAAGCTGCAGAACCCGTGGTCGTCGGGAGGGGTGACCTGGATCAGGGCAACTTCAATCGGCAGGCGACCCGAGGCGACAAGCCGGGGAATCTCGGACAGGAATATCGGTGTGTAATCGGCCCGACCTTCGTTGACCGCTTCGCGGACGTTCGGGCTGATGAAGAACGAGTTCGCCCGAAACCGGCCGGCGAGTGCTTCCTGAACGTAGGGAGCGACGCCGAGGGTGAGCAGGCTGGTGATTTCGACGTCCTCGATCGGTATGTCGGCCAGGGCCTGGACCAGTTTCTGCGGGGCGCTGCAGGCCGAGCCGACGAACAGCCGGTCTCCGGGGCCGATTGCCTGCAGGGCCTGTTCCGCGGTCTTGATTTTGTCCTTGTATTTCCGGCGCCAGTCGTTACCGGTCATGTTCTTCTCCTTTGGTGAAAGACGACGGGATATTCCGAACCCGGTATTTGCCGTCAGTTGAAGTGATGAGTCCGAGTCCGGTTTCGGGGTCGTGCTCGAAGACGCAGACCCATCTTTCTGCTACGGCCCGGGCGATGAGTTCTTCTTTCTGCTTCATTGTGTCAAGCGGGAACAGGTCATACCCCATGATGTAGGGGATATTGACGTGGGAGCAGGTCGGGATGAGGTCGGCCCAGTAGACGCAGGTCCGGGCTTCGGATTCGACCAGGACGACTTGGTGGCCGCGGGTGTGGCCCCCGGTGCGAATGAGTTTCACCCCGGGCACGAGTTCGGTGTCGCCGTCCACGAGTTCCAGTTGGCCGGCCGTCTCGAGCGGCAGGAAGTCGTCGGCCCGATACGAGCCGCGGGTTCGGCGGTTCGGGTGGGTCGCGTCGTGCCATTCCATTTCCTGGACTACGTACCGGGCGTTCGGAAAGCGGGGGACGGGCTTGCCGGAGGGGTCCAGCTTCGTTGCGCCGCCGGCATGGTCGAAATGCAGATGGGTCAGGATGACGGTCGTGATAGCCTTCGGGTTGAGGTTCAGCCGGGACAGGGCGGCGTCGAGGTTGTCGGAACGGTCAACATTGAACATGGCGTTGAACTCGGGACCGTGCTTGGCACCGATGCCGGTGTCGACCAGGATGCGCTCTTCGGGCGTGGTGATGAGCAGGAGCCGGAGCGCCAGCCTTATCCGGTTGCGGTCATCCGGCGGGTTGGATTTCTGCCAGAGCACGCGCGGCACCACCCCGAACATCGCGCCGCCGTCGAGGCCGAAGAACCCGTCGTTCAGAGGATGGATTTCGAACGTTCCCAGCTTCATGTTTCGTTCGCCGCCGGGTTCCTACTCGATCCAGACCGCATCGGGCAGGTCCAGGTCTTCCTTCGTGACGTTGCCGACTATGACCATGATGAACCCTTCGGGGTGGAGCCGGTCATGCGCGGCCTGGACCAGGTCCGGCAGGGTCAGGGCCCGGATTCTGTCCGGGAAGACGTCGAGCCAGTCGGTGCCGAGGCCGTAGACTTCGGCGTCGGTGACGTGACCCAGTTTGCCCCGGCTGCTGGAGTAGCTGAGCGGGAAGCTGCCGGTGTAGTAGTTCTGAGCCGTGGCCAGTTCCTTTTCGGCCGGCCCCTGTTTGTGCATGAGCCTGATTTCAGTCAGCATCTTCTCAATGGCCGCTTTCGGACTGGAGGTCTGGACCGTTGCCCGGTACGCGCCAGCCAGGGCCCGACGGTCGAACCAGCACCTGACGTCGTAGGCCAGACCGCTTTCTTCCCGGACTGACTGGCCCATGCGCGAAGCGAGAGCCGAGCCGCCGAGGGCAAAAGCCATCAGCCGGGTTGAGAGCATCTGGGGGTGGGTGATGCTGATTCCGGGGTGGCCGAAGTTGATGTAGGACTGGTTCAGGTCCGGCCGGGTGATGAGCTTGACGTGCAGGCCGTCAGGCTGGACCAGTTCGGGTAGTTCGAGCGCGGGGACCGTTCCCGGTTGCCAGTCTCCGAAACGCGCCCGCACTTTCTCCAGGGCATCCTTGCGGTTGATGTCACCGACGATGAGGATGAAGCAGTTGTTCGGCACGTAGTGAGTACGGTGGAACTCCCGGGCGTCTTTGAGGGTGATGTTGTTCAAGCCGGTGGTGTCGCCCCAAGGCAGGCAGGCGTAAGGGTGGCCTTCAAACAGCAGTCGGTTGAATTCGAGCCGCGCTACCAGTCTGGGGTTGTCGAACATGCGGCGGGCCGAAGCCAGGGCCACGGCGTATTCCGGGTCGAATTCCCCGGGGTCGAATCCCGGCTTTCGGATTCCGTCCGCGAGCAAGTCCAGAACCTGGTCCAGATACTCGGAGAGGACCTTGACGTCGATATGGGAGATGTCGTAGTCGGCGCTGGTATGGTATCTTGCGCCCAGGAATTCGAGGATTGCGGCTACCGAATCGCCGCTCATGGTTTCCGAGCCGCGGACGAGCATTGCGGTGGCCAGGGACGCGAGCCCGGACTTCGCTGCCGGGTCGTGGGCGGCCCCGGAGCGGCACACCAGGCGGATATCGGTGACCGGGAGCCGGTGGTCTTCGTAGGTCAGGACGATAAGGCCGTTGGGGAGTGAGTCGCGGAACAGCGGTACTGCCGCCGGTTGACCGGGGAAGAGCACGGCGACGAAGAGTGAGAGCAGGAGCAGGCGCGTCATTTCTCCTCCTTCATTCCCAGGAGCTGGGCAACGGTGCGGTTCTCCGGTCGGAAGAAGCGCCGGGCGAAATCCTGGATATGGTCTGTTGTTACCTGCCTGATTCCCTGCGGGTACTGCTCCATGAAGCGCCAGGACCCGGTGGTTATGTGGTAGCGTGCCATCCGGTAGGCGATGCCCCAGGGGTCGTCCTGGTTGAATACCTGCTCGGCTTGGACCTGGTTGTGTACTTTTTCGAGTTCGCGGTCGGTGACCGGTTCGGTCTTGAGTTTCTCCAGTTCTTCCTCGATTACCCGTTCGATTTCCGGGATGTCCTGTTCTGTTTTCGGGGTCACCGAGATGGTGAACTGGGCCGGATCGCGGCTGACGTAGTTGCCGCCGCCGACCCAGGCAGCGAGCCCGGTCTCTTTTGTAAGGACGCGGTGGAGCCGGGACGAGAGTCCCTGGAGCAGGATGCCTTCGATCAGTTCCGCGGCGTAGTAATCGGTGGTCTCCCTTATGCCCGGTACGTGATACCCGACGAGCAGGGCCGGGGCGGTGGTGTTGCGGCGGAGCACGAGTCTGCGTTCACCGGTCTGCTCCGGTTCGATGTCGTAGAAGTCGGTTCTCGCGACCGGCGTGCCTTTGAGCGGGCCGAAGTGCTTCTTCACTTTCGCCAGTGCCGGTCCGGGCCGGACGTCGCCGGCAATGACGAGCACCGCGTTGGCCGGGTTGTAGTGCCGGTGATACCAATCCTCGACTGCGGCGCAGGTGTAATGAGCGATATCGTCGCCCCAGCCGATGACCGGGGTGCGAAGCGGGTGAGCGAGGAATGCGACCGCTTCGTATTCCGTCCAGAGCTTGCGGGTGGGCCGGTTCTGGCCCAGTCGCCATTCTTCGGTGACCACTTGGTGCTCGCTGGCGAATTCCTCTTCGTCGAACCGGCAGGTGGCCATGCGCGACGCCTCCAGTTCCAGCGAGAACTCCCAGCGGTCGCTGGCGAACGTCTCGTAGTACGCGGTGTAATAGGTTGAGGTGAAGCCGTTGCTGCGGCCGCCGGCTTCTTTGATCATGCGATGGAAGGTGCCGGGTGTGTAGGCGTCGGTGTGCTTGAAAGTCATGTGCTCGAGCATGTGGGAGATGCCGGTCTTGCCGACCGGTTCGTCGTAGGCGCCGACCGCGTACCAGACTGTGGTCGATACCACCGGGGCCGACGAGTCGACGTAGATGATGACGTGGAGTCCGTTGTCAAGGTCGTACTCGGTGACCCGCGACGCCAGGTCCGCGGAGCAGAGCGCGAGCCCGGCCAGGAGCAGAAGAGTGAGTCGTGTGATTTGCTTTTACCGCGTAAGGATGACCGGCAGCGCGGCCGGACCGCCGGGCCCGCTGAGCCGGGCGAAATAGACACCGGCGGGAGCCTGCCTGCCGGCTTCATCAAGCCGGTCCCAGATGGGCCGGGCCGAGGTCACGACCACCTGGCGTACCATGCGCCCGGTTGCGTCGTGAATCAGGAGCTGCGGACTGCCGTCGGGCCGGCGATTCAGACTGAAGCGAACCGGGCCGGCGGATGGGTTCCCGGACAACCGCAGGACGAGCGGGGCGGCAGATTGGGGTCCGGGTGGCTCGGCGATGCCGGTGTAGTTTACCCCTTCGACCGCGTCGAAATAGAACGTCCCGGTTGCGGTGAGCTTCAGGAACCGGACGCTGTCCAGCGGGACTGAAGCGAGGTCAAACGCGGTCTGGGCATTGACCGCGGTGCCGATTGTGGTCCAGGGTCCGGTCCAGTCACTTGCGCCCTCAACCAGCGCGCCGGCCGAGCCGCCGGAACGGTACACAGTCAGGTCATTGCCGGGCTGGTCAATGACCGGCTTGAACATGTCGATGCAGATGTACTTGCCGTCATCGAGCTTGAATGCCTGGGCGTCGTGCGGGCCGAGGGCTGAGGTCGGGTAGGTATGGTTGCTGGAAGTGCTGGCAACGTGGCGGTTGTACACGACGCGGAATCCGAACAGGGGCGCGGAATCATCCGGGGTCAGTTGCGTGCCAATCGTGACCGCGGAATCGCCGGTCGCCGGCACGACGACCGGGGAGACGGTTGTGTCGCGGTATCCCGGGGCGCGGAACGTCAGACTGTAAGTCCCGGGCAGGTAGAAACGGTGATAGTCGCCGAGTTCCGGACAGGTGTATCCCGGCATGTTGCCCGGGCCGACCCAGACCTGGGCGTGAACCGGCATGCCGGTTGCCGCATCGGTGACCGTGCCGTGGATTCCCTTGCCGACCTGGTGCCAGAGTTCAAGCATCGCGTCGCGGTTCAGGTTGAAGGTCGGGACGATTGAGTCGGCGATGGGCCACTTATGGCCGTGGATTTCTATCGACCAGGTCAGGCTGCCCCAGGCGTACTCCAGGTCCTTGGCCGCGCCGCTGAACGGGTACATGTGCACCGCGCCCTGGCCGTACGCGTAGCCGTTGTGGGAGCAGTAACGCCCGGAGAGGAAATGGACGTGCGGTTTGTCCGGGATGGTGTCGTGGTACGTGTAGCTCCAGGGATAGGCAAGGAAGACGGTGCCGGAATGATATGAGGCATCGAGCACGACCGGATGGCGCCAGAGATGGGCGGTCAGGGCCCGGGTTTCCGGCTCACTCATCGGCGAGTTGCCCGGCCGGTGCGCTTCGCCCCACATCCAGCCCCAGTTCCGGTTCAGGTCAACGCCGTTGCCGTTGTAGCGGGTTTCATCTTCATACCCGTCCGGATTGACGAGCGGGACAATCCAGATTTCCCGTTCATCGATGAGCCGGGTAACCAGGGTGTCGGTGCCGTAGCTTGAAGCCAGGTACTTCACCATCTCCACGAATACGGCGAACGTGATTGCTTCATCGCCATGGATATTGGCTTCGAAGTGAACTTCGGGTTCGGTTTCGTTGGTGCCCGGGTTATCGGAGAATTTCATCGCCAGCAGCAGTCGGTTGTCGACGCTGTAGCCCAGGGTTTCCAGCTTGATGAACGAGGAGTTGTTTTCGGCGATAGTAATCATCGTGTCCCGGAAATGGGTGTAGGGCATGTACCAGGCATCGTGGGACATCGTTTCGGCATTACGGCCGTACAGTTCGTCGATGCGCGGGGTGATGATTGAGATTCCGTACCCCAGGCTCAGCAGCCGGGCCTGCTGCGTCTCGGTCGCTTCGGCCCTGATACCTTCCTCGCTTATGCCGTTGATGACGACGCCGGATTGCTCCAGGGCTGGAATTGCAGCGCGGTCAACCCCGGTAATCAGGATGAAATCCCGGGCCGGACCGGCGGGCGTGCTCGCGAGTCCGAGTCCGGAAACCAGCGAAAGCACGGCGAGCATGACAGAAAAACGTCTGGGCATTTCCAACTCCTTTCGGCCAATCGTCAACCGACTGAAAACGTGAGATGATAGCCCGGCTGCAATCAGTGTCAACGACCCGAGGACCTCGGTGCAGACCCCAAGGCACCAAGAGAGCGATGAAGTCAGAAGTCAGAGTGCAGAATGCAGAAGGCAGGAGCGGGGCAGGAGTCTTACCACGAAGACTCACTATGTCAAACAGAGTTTGATGTTAGCCTCAT